>NZ_DASSRA010000412.1:0-14010 GCF_035702065.1 Rhizobacter sp. | reverse complement strand
TGACCTTCACCTGCGTGCCTCCGGGCAACGGCACCCGTGCCGGCGTGGCACGCACAGGCGGCAGCAAGCTCGACCGCGACTGATCTTCGCGATCCGTCCTCCAGCCCCCGCCGGCCATGCCCGCGGGGGCTTTTTTCATGCGGGCCTCGTCGCACCAAGCCGGTTCGTAGAATCGCCGCGATGAGTTCCCCTCCACTGGCTGCGGGTGCAGCGGCACCCCACCGGGCCATGTGGCCCGGCCTGGCCTTCGCGATCCTCGGCGCGATCGCCTTCTCCGGCAAGGCCATCATCGTCAAGCTGGCCTACCGCTACGGCGTGGATGCGGTCACGCTGATCATGTACAGGATGCTGTTCGCGCTGCCGATGTTCCTGCTGCTCTCGTGGTGGGCCGGGCGCGGCAAGCCGGCGCTCACGCGGCGCGACTGGCTGGTGGTGAGCGGCCTGGGCTTCAGCGGCTACTACCTCGCGAGCTTTCTCGACTTCGCCGGCCTGCAGTACATCACCGCCGGCCTGGAGCGACTCATCCTCTACCTCAATCCGACGCTGGTGCTGGCGCTGGGCGTGGTGCTGTTCAAGCAGAAGGTGACGCGCCCGCAGCTCGTCTCGCTGGCGGTGAGCTACTGCGGCGTGCTGCTGGTGTTCGGCCACGAGGTGTCGCTGCTGGGCAGCGACGTGGCGCTGGGCGCAGCGCTGGTGTTCGGCAGCGTGGTGAGCTATGCGCTCTACCTCATCTACAGTGGTGAAGAGGTCAAGCGCCTGGGCGCGCTGCGCCTCACGGGTCTCGCGACCTCCGTGGCCTGCGTGCTGTGCATCGCGCAGTTCTTCATCCTGCGGCCGGTGGCGGCCATGGCGGTGGCGCCGCAGGTGATCTGGCTCTCGGTGCTCAACGCCACGCTGTGCACCTTCTGCCCGGTGCTGCTGGTGATGATGGCCATCGAGCGCATCGGCGCGCCCATGGCCACGCAGGTGGGTATGTTCGGTCCGTTGTCGACCATCCTGATGGGCGTGCTGATCCTTGGCGAGCCCTTTACGGCGTGGATCGCGGCGGGCACGGTCTTGGTTCTGGCTGGCATCTGGTTGCTGGCGAAATGGAGGTAAGGCTATGGATCTCGGAATCGCAGGCAAATGGGCGCTGGTGTGCGCGGCCAGCAAGGGCTTGGGAAAAGGGTGTGCGCAGGCGCTGGTGAAAGAGGGCGTCAACGTCGTCATCACGGCGCGTGGTGCCGAGGCGCTGGAAGCCACGGCCGCCGAACTGCGGGCCATGAAGGGCGGTGAGGTGCGTGCGGTCGCCGGCGACATCACCACGCCCGAAGGTCGCGCTGCGGCACTCGCCGCATGCCCGCAGGTCGACATCTTGGTTAACAACGCCGGCGGCCCGCCGCCGGGTGACTATCGTGACTGGGATCGCGAGGCCTGGATCAAGGCGCTCGATGCCAACATGCTCACGCCCATCGAGCTGATGAAGGCCGTGGTCGACCCGATGATGACGCGCGGCTTCGGGCGCATCGTCAACATCACCTCGGCGGCGGTGAAGGCGCCGATCGACATCCTGGGCCTGTCGAACGGCGCACGCTCTGGCCTCACCGGCTTCACCGCCGGCCTCGCCCGCAAGACGGTCGCCAAGGGCGTCACCATCAACGGCCTGCTGCCCGGCCCTTTCGACACCGACCGCCTGCGCGTCACGATGCAGGGCGCGGCCAAGGCCGGTGGCGTGAGTGTGGACGCCATCGCCGAGCAGCGCCGCAAGCAGAACCCTTCGGGCCGCTTCGGCACGGCCGAGGAGTTCGGCGCGATGTGCGCCTTTCTCTGCAGCGTGCATGCCGGCTACATCACCGGCCAGAACATCCTGATGGACGGCGGCGCCTACCCCGGCACGTTCTGATCGTTCGCGCGGCGCCGGCGCCGCTCGATGATGCGCACCAGCTGCTCCTGCGTGAAGGGCTTGGCGACGTAGTCGTCCATGCCCGCGGCGAGGCAGGCTTCGACGTCGCCCTTCATCGCGTTGGCAGTGAGCGCGACGATGGGCAGGCGCTGCGCCTCGTCGGTACCCTGGCTGCGCTCGTGCTCGCGCAGGCGGGCCGTGGCCTCGAAGCCATCGGTGCCCGGCATCAGGCAGTCCATGAGCACCAGGTCGAAAACTCCGTCGCGTGCGGCCTGCACGGCTTCGTCGCCGTCACCGACCACCAGCACCTCGTAGCCGGCCATGCGCAGCATCTGCGCGGCCACTTCCTGGTTCACGGGGTGGTCTTCGGCCAGCAGGATGCGCGCGTTGCGGCTGGCCACGGGCGCGGGCACTGCAGGCGAAGCCACAGGGTGCGGTGCCACCTCGGTGTGGGCCAGCAGGTCGATCAGGGCGCGCCGCAGCTCCAGCTTGCGCACCGGCTTGGAGAGCCAGCGCGACAGGCCCAGCCGTGCCAGGCCCACGCTCGGGATGTCGAGGCCGGCCGAGCTGAGCATGATGATCTTCATCTCGTCGAACTTGGTGTTGGCGCGGATACGCTCGCTCAGGGCCAGGCCGTTCATCTCGGGCATGTGCACGTCGAGGATGGCCAGGTCGTGCACCACCGGACGGTGCTGCAACAGGTCGAGCGCCTGCAGGCCGTTCGTGGCGGTGTCGACCCGCAGGCCCCAGGCGGTGAGCTGGTGGCGCAGGATGTCGAGGTTGGTGGGGTTGTCGTCCACCACCAGCACCTGCAGGCCGTGCAGCGCGGCGGCTTCTCGGTCGGTGAGGGTGGGCGCGTCGGGCACCAGGCGCATCGGCAGGGCGAACCAGAAGCGCGAACCGTTGGCGAGTTCGCTCTCCAGCAGCAGCTTGCCGCCCATCATGGCCACCAGCTGGCTGGAGATGGCCAAGCCCAGGCCGGTGCCGCCGTGGCGCCGTGTGCGTGTGCCGTCGCCTTGCGTGAAGGCCTCGAACACGCGCACCTGGTCGGCCGCCGAGATGCCCGGCCCCGAGTCGGACACCGAGAACTCGACCAGCGCCGCGTGGTTGTGCGCCGCGCTCGAAGCCGGCAGCTTGGTGACCGAGATCATCACGTGGCCACGCTCGGTGAACTTGATGGCGTTTCCCAGTAGGTTCATCAGCACCTGTCGCAGCCGGGCCGCATCGCCGAAGGCGCGGATGGGCAGGTCGGGCGCCATCTGGCAGATCACTTCCAGGCCCTTGGCGTGGGCCTGCACCGCCAGCAACTCGGCCACGTCGTAGGCCACCTCGCAGGGGTTGAAGGGCAGCGACTCCATCTCGAACTTGCCCGACTCGATCTTGGAGAAGTCGAGGATGTCGTTGATCACCCCCAGCAGCGCCTGGCCCGAGCGGTGCGCGCTGTCGGCGAAGCGGCGCTGCTGGTCGTTGAGCGCGGTGCCCAGCAGCAGCTCGGTCATGCCCAGCACACCGTTCATCGGTGTGCGGATCTCATGGCTCATGTTGGCGAGGAACTGCGACTTGGCCTGGCTGGCCGTCTCGGCCGCTTCCTTGGCGGCCTGCAGGTCGCGCGTGTCGCGGGCCTTCTCTTCGGCCGCACGCTCCATCTGCAGCCGGATGCGAAACCCATAGGCCAGCATGCCCAATGTGATCGCGACCATCAGCACCGCGCTCAGCGTTTCGAGCTTGCGCGAGCGCTCGACCGAGGTGGCGAGCAGGTCGAGCTGCGTCTTCTGGATGTTGCGAGCCGTCAGCCCGACGTTGCGAATGCTCTCCTGGATGTAGGCGTAGTGCCGGTCCGCCTCGGCCATGCTGCGTGTGGCGGTGTCGAGCCGCTGGCCGGCGTAGTGCGCAAGGGTCTGCTCGGCCTGGTCGAGCATGCGGCGGGTGGCCAGCTCGGTGTTCTCCAGGCCATTCAGCATGAGTTCGCGCTCGGCGGCGACGGGATGCGCGTCGAACAGCTTGCGCGAGCGGGCCAGGCGCTCGCTGAACAGCGCCACGGCTGCAGCCAGCCGCTGGCGCTCGTGCTCGACCTTGCCCGAGGCGAAGATGTCGTTGGCTGGGGCGTTGACGTCGCCTGCCGCCTGCCGCAGGTCGGAGAGCGACCCCAGCCGCGCGGCCCATTCCTTGTCGGCCTCGATCGACTGCGCGAAGCGGTCGTTGACCTGCATGCCGAGGTACTGGTCCAGCCCCACCACCATCAGGATCAGCGTGGCGGCCATGCCGTAGAGGATCTGCCACAAGGGGCGGCTTGGTGCCGGGACGGGGAGCGCCGCCGGTGCCGGCGGTGTTGTTGTGTGCATGTCAGGCTTTGGCGGGCCGCGATGTCACGAGGATACCTGCCGCAATGAACACGAACGCAATGACGTGATACCAGCGGGGCGACTCGCCCAGCCAAGCGGCCGACAGCAGGGCCGCGAAGATGGGTGTGAGGTTGTTGAAGAAGGCCGCGATGGCCGGCCCGACGGTGGCCACGCCTTCGCCCCAGAAGCGGTAGGCCAGCACCGAGGGGCCGATGGCCACGTAGGCCAGCGCCGCCAGCACCCCCATCGACCACTGGATCGGTGCCGGATGCACCACCGCCTCGACGCCCGCGGCCGCACCGGCAAAGGCCGCGCCGAAGAGCACCTGCACCAGCAGCATCTCCGCCCAGCCCCAGGGCGGACGGGCCTCGCCTTGCATGTGGGCGGGTGGGCGGGCCAGCAGCCAGCTGTACCAGGCCCACAGCGCCAGCGCGAGCAGCATCAGCAGGTCGCCGGGCAGCAGGTGCAGGGCCAGCAGCACCTCCAGCTGCCCGCGCGAGACCACCAGCACCACGCCGACCAGCGACAGCAGCGCACCCAGCACCTGGCGGCGTGTCGGGTGCTCGCCATAGAGCAGCGCGCCCAGGCCCAGCATCCACAGCGGCATGCTGGAGATGATGAGCGCCACGTTGAGCGGTGTGGAGGTCTGCAGCGCAAGGTACTGCAATCCGTTGAAGCTGCCCACGCCCAGAAAGCCCAGCAAAGCCAGATAGGGCAGGCGGCGGCGGATGTCTTGCGGGCGCTGGAACAGCCGCCAGCCCAGCGGCAAGAGGATCAGCAGGGCCACGGCCCAGCGCATGGCACTCAAGGCGAGCGGCGGGACGATGCCCACCAGTGAACGACCCACCACCGCGTTGCCCGCCCACAGCAGGGGCGGCAGCGTGAGCAAGAGGATGACGCGGGGCGTGAGGGCGGGAGAGGTCATCCCCCGAGTGTGCCGTCTTGGTGCACGCCCCGTGCGTGCTCAGCCTTTCGGCAATGTCCCGACCACACCCTGCACGAACCAGTTCATGCGCGACAGCGTGGCGTCGTCCATCACCCCATCGGCCTGGCGTACGGTGCCGGCGTTGTCGACCAGCTGGCCGGAGAAGGGCTTGAGCTTGCCCGACACGATGTCGGCTTCACGCGCCTTCACCAGTGCCACCACATCGGCCGGCACCGCCGGCGAGAACGGCGCGAGTGCGACGAAGCCATCCTTGATGCCGCCCCACACCGGCTCGGCCTTCCAGCTGCCGCGGATCACCGCCTCGGCCACGCGGGTGTAGTAGGCACCCCACTGCGGCGTGACCGCAGTGAGCTGCGCATCGGGCGCGAACTTGCGCATGTCGCTCTGGTACGAGATCACGCGCACGCCCTTGCTCTTGAAGTAGGACTGGGCGGTTTGCGGCACGGCGGCCGAGCCGCTGTGGTTGGTGAGCACGTCGGCACCCTGGTTGATGAGCGTGACGGCGGCTTCGCGCTCGCGCGCCGGGTCGAACCAGGTGTTGAGCCACAGCACCTTCACCTGCGCATTCGGGTTGGCAGCGCGCATGCCGAGCGTGAAGGCGTTGATGCCCTGCAGCACCTCTGGCACCGGGAAGCCGGCCACGTAGCCGGCCACGCCGCTCTTGCTCATCTTGCCGGCCAGCAGGCCCGCGAGATAGCGGCCTTCGTAGAAGCGGCCGTTGTAGGTGTTGAGGTTCTTGGCGGTCTTGTAGCCGCCGGTCTGTTCGATGGCGACGTCGGGGAACTCGGCCGCCACGCGCAGTGCGGGCTCCAGGTAGCCGAAGCTGGTGGCGAAGATGAGCTTGGTGCCGCGCGAGGCCAGGTCGCGCATCACGCGCTCGGAGTCGGCGCCTTCGGCCACGTCTTCGACGGCGGTGGTGACCACCTGTTTGCCCAGCGCCTTCTCCATCTGCAGGCGGCCCTGGTTGTGCTGGTAGCTCCAGCCGGCCTCGCCGATGGGGCTCACGTAGACGAAACCGACCTGCAGCGGTGGCTTGGCCGGGGTCTGAGCAAAGAGTGGGGCGGACGCGGCCGCGAGCATCGCGGCCAACAGGCCGCGGGCGAGGTTTTTGAACATGGTGTTCCTCTACATGGCCCCGGGGTTCAAAAGCAAACCGCCTGCGGGGGCACGCAGGCGGCAAGTGGCGTGATTGTCGCAGATCGCCCCTGCCAACCGCGTCACGACTAAGCTCATTCCGAAGCCGTATTTGCGGCGCCTCAGGGCAGCGGCTACGGTCAGGCCTTGATTCCAGACCGAAAGGGTTCCCATGAACAAGACCACCCGCCGCCTCGTCGCACTCGTGCTGACGGCGGTCACCTCGCTCGCCGTCCACGCGGCCGACCTGCTCGATGCCGTCAAGTCGCGTGGCACGCTGCGCATAGCGGTGGAGGGCACCTACCCACCCTTCAACTTCAAGGACAAGGGCGAGCTCAGCGGCTTCGACGTCGACGTGGCCAGGCTCGTGGCCGCCAAACTGGGCCTGAAGCCCGAGTTCGTGACCACCGAGTGGAGCGGCATCCTCGCCGGCCTGTCGGCCGGCAAGTACGACGTGATCGTCAACCAGGTGGGCGTGACCGACAAGCGGAAGGAAGCCTTCGACTTCACCGAGCCCTACACCATCTCGGCCCCGCAGCTCATCGTGCGCCGCAACGAGACTCGGTCCTTCAAGAGCCTGGACGATCTGAAGGGCAAGAAGCTCGGCGTGGGCCAGGGCACGAACTTCGAGCAGAAGGCCAAGGCGGTAGCTGGCGTGGAGGTGCGCAGCTACCCCGGTGCACCCGAGTACCTGCAGGACCTGGTGGCCGGCCGCGTGGACGCCGCCCTCAACGACAGCCTGATGGTGTCCTACCTCGTCAAGACCTCGGCCCTGCCGATCCGCCCGGGCGAGCCGGTGGGTGAGGCCGAGCGCTCGGCCATCCCGATCGTCAAGGGCAACCCGCAGTTCCTGGCGGCGCTCAACAAGGCTCTGGCTGATTCGTTCAAGGACGGCAGCTTCAAGGCCGTCTCGGTCAAGTGGTTCGGCGTCGACGTGAGCAAGCCGCCGGCTGCGCGATGATGCGGCGCTGAGCGCCGCCTTTCCCGGCCATCCCCGCGCGAGCGGGGATTTCTTTTTCCAGGACCCACGCCATGGAACTGTTCGACCTGCTGCGCGAGGCCGCGCCCACGTTGCTCAAGGGTTGCGGCTACACCTTGCTCTTCGCGCTGTCGGCCATGGTGGGCGGCAGCGTGCTGGGCTTTCCGCTCGCCATCGCGCGTGTGCTGCCCTCGCGCGTGCTGCCGCGCGTGGCGGCCGCCTACGTGAGCCTGATGCGCGGCACGCCGCTCCTGGTGCAGGTGTTCGTCATTTACTACGGGCTGCCCAGCATCGGCATCGAGTTCTCGCCGGTCGTGGCCGGCACACTGGCGCTGAGCCTGAACGCGGCGGCCTACCTGTCGGAAACGCTGCGCGGTGCGCTGATCGGCGTGTCGCGCGACCAGTGGGCCGCCGGTTCCAGCCTGGGCTTGAGCTACGGCCAGACGCTGCGCTACGTGGTGCTGCCGCAGGCCCTGCGGGTGGCGGTGCCCGGCATGAGCAACACGCTGATCAGCCTGATCAAGGACACCTCGCTGGTATCGGTGATCACCGTGACCGAGCTGATGCTCGCCACCAAGGAGGTGATCGCGACCACCTTCCGGCCCTTGCCTTTGTATCTGGCGGCGGCTGGGATCTACTGGCTGCTCAGCGCCACCTTCGAGCGCGGGCAGGCGCGGCTGGAGCGCCGGCTCAACCGGGCGCACCAGCGCTGAGGGCGGCTAGGCCGCGGCGAAGGCCGCGTCGAGCTGCTTCTTCCAGGCGTGCTTCTGGTCGTCGGTGGCGAAGCTCGCCTCGATGCTGTTGTGGGCCAGCACGTAGGCCTGCTTGGCGCCCAGCTGCGGCAGGGCCTCGAAGGTCTCGATGAAGTTCTGGTTGATGTAGCCGCCGAAGTAGGCCGGGTCGTCGGAGTTGACGGTCACGCACAGGCCGGCTTCGAGCAGGGTGGCGATGTTGTGCTCGGCCATCGTGCCGAAGACGCACAGCTTCACGTTGGACAGCGGGCACACCGTGAGCGGCATGCGCATCGCCGCCAGGCGCAGCACCAGGCGCGGGTCTTCGAGGCAGCGCACGCCGTGGTCAATGCGCTCGACCTTGAGCAGGTCGATCGCGTCCCAGATGTAGTCGGGCGGGCCTTCTTCGCCCGCGTGCGCCACCACGTGCAGGCCGAGCGCGCGGCAGCGCTCGAACACGCGGGCGAACTTCTCGGGTGGGTTGCCGCGCTCGCCGCTGTCCAGGCCCACGCCGATGAACTGGTGGTGGTAGGGCAGCGACTCTTCCAGCGTGGCGAAGGCAGCCTCTTCGCTCAGGTGGCGCAGGAAGCACATGATGAGCGCGCTGCTCACGCCCAGCTCGCGCTCGGCAGTGCGGCTGGCGCGCGCGAGGCCGTTGATCACCGTCTCGAAGCTCACGCCGCGCTCGGTGTGGGTCTGCGGGTCGAAGAAGAGCTCGGCGTGTACCACCTTGTCGGCGGCGGCGCGGCGGAAGTAGGCCATGGCCATGTCGAAGAAGTCCTCTTCATGGATCAGCACGCTGGCGCCGGCGTAGTAGATGTCGAGGAAGCTCTGCAGGTCGGTGAAGGCATAGGCCTTGCGCAGCGCTTCGACGCTTTCGTAGGGAATGGCGATGTTGTTGCGCTTGGACAGCTCGAAGATCAGCTCGGGCTCCAGCGAGCCTTCGATGTGGATGTGCAGCTCGGCCTTGGGCATGGCGCGCAGCAGGGCGGGCAGGCGCTCGCGCGGGATGGCGGCAACGTGGTCGGGGATGGTGGTGGTCATCAGCACACTCCAAAGGTGATGCCGCTCGTCTGCAGGTGGCGGCGGTAGGCGGCGGAGCTTCGGTCGGCGGCGCAATGCACTTCACCGCCGCTCAAGGGCAGGCATTTCGGGTTCTGCGATTCGAGCACCGGTTGGTCCTGCTGGAAGATGGTGTTCTGGAAGGCACGCAGTTCGTCGTCGCTGGAATCGAAGTCGGTCACGGCGAGGCGGAACCACACGCGGCTTCGCTCCGGGTCGATGGGGCAGACGAAGAGGCCGATCACGTCCTGGTAGCCGTCTTGCGCCTGCGGCAGCTTGGTGAGCTGCGCGGTGTACGGCGCGGTGAGTTCGTAGCGGTACTCGACCCGGCTGCCCTGGGTGGACAGGCGGTTGCTCTGCGGCTGCCAGGCCTCGCAGCCGTGGGCGATGAAGCCGTGCGCCGTGGGGTCGATGCGGTAGTCGGGCAGGCCGGTGTGGGCGCGGTCGCCCAGCCAGCCTTCGTGCACGAAGCCGAAGTGCGCCAAGTCGAGGAAGTTCTCGACGATCCGCGGTGCACTGGACGCGACGTCATACGGGCCGCACAGCAGCTTGCGCAGACGCGCGTCGTGCTCGGCGTCGAAGGCTGGCGGCAGGCTTAGCGATGGCTGCAGGCGCACCCACACCAGGCCGTGCGCCTCGTGCGCCTCATGCGTGCAGGCGGTGTGGGTGCCGGGTGGAACGAAGTGGGGCAGGGCCGGGATCACGCGGCACAGGCCCTGGGTGGTGAACTGCCAGCCGTGGTACGGGCACTCCAGGCGCGAGCCGGCCTCGGTGTGCAGCACGCGGCCGAGCGACAGCTTGGTGCCGCGGTGCGGGCAGCGGTCGGCCCAGGCGTGTGCCACGCCGGCAGCGTCACGCCACAGCACCAGGTCGTGCGAGAGCAGGCGCACGGGCAGCGGCGCGTCATCGGCGAGCGATGCGCTGTCTGCCACGGGGTGCCAAAGTGTCTCTTCGATCATGCTTGCGATTGTCAAATGAACGGAGGCCGCACAGGGCGGCCTCCGTCAAGTCAGGCAGGGCCGTGGCTTACTTCGCGCCAGGCACCTTGCCTTCCACACCCTTCACGTAGAAGTTGACGCCACCGAGGAACTTGTCGTCGGCGACCTCGTCCTTCTTCAGCAGCTCCTTGCCGTCGTTGCCAACCAGCGGGCCCTTCCAGATGACGAAGCTGCCGTCCTTCAGGCCGGCCTTGATGCCTTCGACCTTGGTCTTGATGTCGGCCGGCACCTTGTCGGAGATGGAGACGATGTCGATCGCGCCTTCCTTCACGCCCCACCACACGCTGCCGGTGGCCCACTTGCCTTCGAGCGCGTCGCTGGTGGCCTTGATGTAGTAAGGCGCCCAGTTGATGATCGACGAGGCCAGGTGCGCCTCGGGCGCGTAGGCCGACATGTCGCTGTCCCAGCCGAAGGCGTACTTGCCTGCCTTGCCGGCGGTCTTGAGCACGGCCGACGAATCGGTGTTCTGGAACAGCACGTCGGCGCCGCCGTTGATCAGCGACTGCGCGGCTTCGGTTTCCTTCGGGGGATCGAACCACTTGTTGACCCACACCACCTTGGTCTTGATCTTCGGGTTGACCGACTGAGCACCGAGCGTGAAGCTGTTGATGTTGCGCACGACCTCGGGGATGGGCACCGAGCCCACGATGCCCAGCGTGTTGCTCTTGGTCATCGCACCGGCGATCACGCCGGCCATGTACGCGCCTTCATAGGTGCGGCTGTCGTAGGTGCGCATGTTCTCGGCCGTCTTGTAGCCGGTGGCATGCTCGAACTTCACGTCCTTGGCTTCGGGGGCGACCTTGAGCATGGACTCCATGTAGCCGAAGGTGGTGCCGAAGATCAGCTTGTTGCCCTGGCTGATCATGTCGCGGAACACGCGCTCGGCGTCGGCGGCTTCGGGCACGTTCTCGACGAAGCTCGTGACGACCTTGTCGCCGAACTCCTTCTCGACTGCCTTGCGGGCGTTGTCGTGCGCGAAGGTCCAGCCGCCGTCACCCACCGGGCCGACGTAGGCGAAGGCGATCTTCAGCGGCTCGGGCTTGGGCGCGGCGGCCGATGCGGCGGCCACGGGAGCCGGGGCCGCCGGCGCGGCAGCCTCTTCCTTCTTGCCGCAACCCACCAACGCGGCAGCGGCTGCGAGGGTGCTCCACCCTGCGAAGCGCAGCAGGGCACGTTTGGATCTTTGGGTCATGTCTTCTCCAGATGAAAGGTCATCACACTAAGGATTCGGGCGCTCGTGTGGAGCGCCTCGGATTATCAACTCCCAGGAAAGAACGGCTTGCCCAGCGAGGCCGGCATGTTCACGCGTATCCAGGTGGCGTTGCGCGAGATCAGCACCAGCACCACGATGGTGGCGAGATACGGCAGCATGGTCAGCAACTGGCTCGACACCTGCACGCCTTCGCCTTGCAGGTGGAACTGCAGCATGGTCACGCCACCGAACAGGTAGGCCCCGAGCAATACCCGTGCCGGGCGCCAGGTGGCGAAGGTGGTGAGGGCCAGCGCGATCCAGCCCTTGCCGGCCACCATGCCCTCGACCCACAGCGGCGTGTAGACCACCGAGATGTAGGCGCCCGACAGGCCGCACAGCGCGCCGCCCACCATCACGGCGGCCAGGCGGATGCGGCGCACCGGGTAGCCCAGGGCATGCGCCGACTCGGGCGATTCGCCAATCGCACGCAGCACCAGCCCGGACCGCGAGCGGTAGAGGAACCAGGCCAGCGCGATGGTCAGCGCGATGGCCAGGTAGACCATCACGTGCTGGCGGAAGAAGGCCGGCCCGATGAAGGGGATGTCTGCCAGCCCGGGGATCTGGAACTGCGGCCGCTCGGGCAGCTTCTCTTGCGTGTACTTGATGCCCACGAAGGCCGAGAAGCCCGCGCCGAAAAGGCTGAGCGCGAGGCCGGTTGCGTACTGGTTGGTGTTGAGCCAGATCACCAGCAGGCCGAAGGCGGCCGCCAGCACCGCGCCGGCCAGCGCGCCGGCCGCGAGCCCGGCCCATTCGTTGCCGGTGTGGATGGCGACCGCGAAGCCGGCGATGGCCGCCACCAGCATCATCCCTTCGGCGCCCAGGTTGACGATGCCGGCGCGCTCGTTGATGAGCAGACCCAGCGCCGCGAAGGCGATCACGGTGCCCGAGTTGAGCGTGGCGGCGAGCAGGAGGGCGAAGGCATCCATCAGTGGCTCCCCGCTGCCGCAGGGCGTGAAGGCACCCAGCGGATGCGGTAGTGGATCAGCGTGTCGCAGGCCAGCAGCGTGAACAGCAGCAAGCCCTGGAACACGCCGGTCAATGACTTGGGCAGGCCCAGGCGCGATTGCGCCAGCTCGCCCCCGATGTAGAACATGCTCATCAGGATGGACGAGAACACGATGCCGCCCGGGTGCAGCCGCCCGACGAAGGCCACGATGATGGCCGCGAAGCCGTAGCCCGCCGGCACGTGCGGCGTGAGCTGGCCGAGTGGCCCGGCGGCTTCGAGCGCACCGGCCAGGCCGGCCATGCCGCCCGAGAGCAGCAGCGCCGTCCACAGCGCCTTGCGTGACGAGAAGCCTGCGTAGCGCGCCGCGGCCGGCGCGAGGCCGCCCACCTGCAGCTGGTAGCCCGAGTAGCTGCGGAACAGGAACAGCCAGAACAGGCCCACCGACAGCAGCGCGATCAGGAGGCCGATGTTCACGCGGAACCCGCTGAAGAGCTTGGGCACCTGCGTGACGGCGAGGAAGTTGATGGTCTGCGGGAAGTTGTAGCCGCCCGGGTCCTTCCACGGGCCGTAGACGAGATAGCTCAGCACCATCTCGGCCACATAGACGAGCATCAGGCTGACCAGGATCTCGCTCGCGTTGGCCTTGTCGCGCAGCAGCGCCACGATGGCGGCCCACAGCATGCCGCCGAACACGCCAGCGAGCAGGATGGGCAGCACGATCCAGCGGCTCGTCCCTTGATCGGCCATCATCGCCACGCCGCTCGCGAAGATGGCACCGAGGATGAACTGCCCTTCGGCGCCGATGTTCCACACGTTGGAGCGAAAGCACACCGCCAGGCCCAGTGCGATGAGCAGCAGCGGCGTGGCCTTCATCGCGAGTTCGCTGAGCGCGTACCAGCTCTTCACGGGCTCGACGAAGAAGGCCTGGAGGCCGCGCAGCGGGTCCTTGCCGAGGATGATGAAGAGCACCACGCCGATGGCCACGGTGATGGCCAGCGCCAGCAGCGGCGACAGCAGCGACATCACCCGGCTGGGCTCGGGCCGGGCTTCAAGCTTGAGCATGGGCACTCTCTTTCTTCTTGTCCTTGTTGCCGTCCCACAGGCCCGACATCCATTCGCCGATCTGCGGGATGGTGGCCTGGTTGGTGGCAATGCTCGGCGACATGCGGCCTTGCGCGATCACGTGCAGCCGGTCGCTGATCTCGAACAGCTCTTCCAGCTCTTCGCTCACCACCAGCACGGCGCAGCCGGCGTCGCGCAGCTTGAGCAGCTCGCCGCGGATCTGCGCCGCCGCGCCCACGTCCACGCCCCAGGTGGGCTGAGAGACGATCAGGAGCTTGGGGTTGGCGTCGATCTCACGGCCGACCAGGAACTTCTGCAGGTTGCCGCCCGAGAGGCTCTTGGCCGCCGCGTCCGGCCCGCCAGCCTTGACGTTGAAGCGCTGGATCAGGTGCCGTGCCAGGTCGGCCACCTTCTGCGTGGCCAGCCAGCCGCCGCGGCCCACCGCCTCGGTGCGCGTGAGCAAGGTGTTCTGCGCCAGCGACAACGTGGGCACGGCGCCGCGGCCGAGGCGCTCTTCGGGCACGAAGTGCAGGCCGGCCTGGCGCCGCGCCTGCGGCCGCTGCTGGCCGATGGGCTTGCCGAAGAGCTGGATGGCGCTCGGCTCGGCGCGCGTGTCCTCGCCCGAGAGCGCGGCCATCAGCTCCTGCTGCCCGTTGCCCGAGACGCCGGCGATGCC
>NZ_DASSRA010000411.1:0-2956 GCF_035702065.1 Rhizobacter sp. | reverse complement strand
CGTTGCTCGCGGCCTCGGCCTTTCAGCTGCACGCCTTCGTCAACAGCGCACCGCTGTACCTGCGCTTCGCCCAGGCCGCCGATCTGCAATGGCTCGCGCCGGTGTTCTGGGTCGGCTTCAACCTCGCCATGCTGCCGGCGGGCTGGGCGGCACGCCGCTTCGGGCCCTGGCGCGTGCTGGTAGCCGCCGGGCTGGCGGCGGCGCTTGCGGCCTGGCTGGCGCAGCTGACGAGCAGCCTGCCCGTGCTGCTTGTGGCGCAGCTTGCAGCCGGCGCGGCCTGGGCCTGCCTGCTCATGAGCGCGTTCTCGGCCGCTCTGGCGCTTGGCCACACCGGGCGGGAAGGGCGCTTCGGCGGCGCCCTGTCGTCGGTGCTGGCCGGCGCAGCGCTCGCCCGCATGGCGGTGCTGGCGCTCGAATGGCAGAAGGATCCAGCCGCGCTGAGCTTGCTCGGCTGGGCGCCTGTGGCCGGTTGGCTGCTGGCCGGCGGGCTGCTCTGGTGGGCCGCCCGGCGTGCAGTACCCTGATGCCTTTCCCACATTCAGGAGGCCCCTGTGAAGACCTTCCAGATCGAGCTGCAAAAAGTCAAGGCCATGAGCAACCGCAACGGCCTGGTCGAGGCGCGCATCGACGCGCTGGTGCTGCCCGTCAACAACCGCAGCGATGACAACCCCAGCACCACGCTGAGCTTCAGCGAGGAGACGGCGCGTGTGCTGATGCTGCTCCTCAAGCAGCAGCTGGCCGAGGTCGACGGCCGCAAGGCGCGCAGCCAGCGCTGAGTTCGAAGTCCCGGTACGCCCGCCAGGGCCGAGGGCCGGGTGCCGGGCGGCACGGCCAGGGCGGCGGGCGGTTGCCGGCCGTTTTCGAGACGCGCCACAATCGGGCGCCTGCCCTTGACCGATGCCAAACCTCTCCGCCCCTGCCAAGACGCCAGCCGGCTTCGATGAACTGCGCCACCGCACACGCGGCCTGGGGCAGCGCTATCGCACGGTCTTGCTGCTTGTCGATGGCCGCCGGCCGCTGGGCGAGGTGCTTGGCATGGCGCACAAGGCAGGCGCGCAGACCAGCCACTTCGAAGAACTGGTGCGCATGGGGCTGGTGGAGATCCCCGACGATGTGCAGGCCCCCGAACCCGTGGAGACTCTGTCCGGCGCGCTCGACACGCCGCGCCTGACGAGCGTCGACGTCGACGTGTTCTCCGAAGCCGCGCTCACGCCCATGGGCGAGTTGCTGCCCGACGAAGACGACGAACCCGACACTTCCCCACCGCTGGCGCCGGCCAAGGAGGCCTACGAAGAGAACGAAGATGAGCCGGTGGCGCAGTTCAGCGACATCCCGCTGGCCCCCGTGACGATGGCGGTGCCCGTGCTGCCGCCGGCCCCACCCCCCGCGCCGATGGCTCCGCCCGTGGCCGCAGCGCGCTACGTCGAGCCCACCGTGCAGCTGAACGACACGCCGCGTGCCCCCGACTGGGTGCAGCAGGTGCGCGAGACGCCTTTCAAGGTGGCCGACCACGCGCGTGCGGCACCGAAGATGACCGAAGAGCAACGCCTGCAATACGTGCGCGATCTGCTGATCGACACCGTGCGCCGCGATTCGCTGTTTGCCACCTTCTCGCTCGGCCGCGTGCGCGCCGCACTCACCCACAAGGAACTGATCAAGCTGGTGTGGGAGCTCGAACGCGACCGCGCGCATGCGCGCCGCAACCGTGACCAGCTGCTCAACCTGCAGCGTGCGCGTGAGCTGCTCGGCATGGGCAACACGCTCGTGGCCGGCGACAGCCAGGCGGGTGCTCCTTCCGAGTACTGACGCCCCTGGAAATGGGGCTGTGCGCCCCCCTAGTTTTCAGGCGTGATGCCTCGAATGAGGGGCCTCCAGATGGTCGTAAGTCACATGAACTTTGTCGGACGAATTCCTACATTTGTCTCATCCAGTTTGGGACAGCGCACAGAGGCAGTCGCTTAGGGACACGGACCCGGTCAACTCCTAAGCTTCTTCTCACGTTGTCATCACGGTCAGAGCAGCAGGAGATCGTTGCCATGAATACCGAGTTTGGTTCCTTGCAGATTGCCGCCAGCTACGAGCTGCGCTTCCAGTCACTCTTTCACGAAGGGCGCGCGCTGAGCTTCCCCTGCGATGCAGGCGGCCATGTGCACCTCGACGGGCTGAGCGACCGGGCCCGTCACAACTACCTGTACGCACGTGCGGTGGTCGGGCGTGAATACTCCGCACCGGCTGTCCAGCTGAGCGACCTGCACTGATCTTCACGCGGGCCCGCCCGGCCCCCTCTGAGACAATCCACGGCGCGGCGAAGGGCCGCAGCGTGGCGATGGAGGGGAAGCGCAAATGGGTGTGGTGCTCGCGTTGCTGGGCTTGGCTTTCGCCACCCAGATCTGGTTGTGTTTTCGGGTGGGTCGTTCGAGCGTCGCGCTGGCGATCGCCACCTTCTTCATCGGCTTTCCTGCCGCCCTTTACACCTTCTTCAAGCACCGCGGTGACCCGGAGACTTCGGTCACGGTTCCGTTCATCGCCAACGTGGTCTGCACCGTCTCGTTCGCGGTGATGGCCTGGATCACGGTGCTGCCCTTGCTCGAAGCCCAGTCTGCCGAGTTCGAGGCGGCGATGGCGCCTGTTGCGTCCAAGGGCCGTCCCTCAGCTGCTTCTGCGGAGGCGCCGGCGCCGGCGTCTGCCGCCTCGGCGGCGCTGGCCCCGGCCTCCGCCGCATCGGTTCCGGAGCAGGCCTCCGAGTCGCTGGAAGGCTTCTCCGCGGCCCTGCGTTCCGCGGGCCTGAACCACACCGTGACGCGCCTTGCCCGCGGCCAGGCACTGCCGCCCGGCGTCACCGACGCTGCGCTGTTCGCCGTGACACCGCTGGCCGCCGCAGGCGCCGCCAGTTCAGCGCCGGGCCCCGAGCTCTCGGCCACCTTGTTCAAGTGCGAATCCGCCAACGCCTGCCGCA
>NZ_DASSRA010000410.1:0-12569 GCF_035702065.1 Rhizobacter sp. | reverse complement strand
TGAGAGCCGTCGAGCAGCGCAGGGCTTTGTGGGTGCGCGCGTCAGCGCGCTTCGTCCTCTGACTTCGGGCAGCTGTCTGAGCGCAGCGCTCGCAGAGCGCGTAGCGAGTTCTGCCCGACCCACAAAGTCCGAGCAGCACAGAGCAGTCGCCCCTAGGGCGACCGGCGAACGGGGTCGCCTTTTCTTTGGTGACTTTCTTTTGGCGAAGCAAAAGAAAGTTACTGCGCCGCCGGGCGCACATCCCGGCGCGGCCTCACGCAGGGAACAACCACTGCGACAAGCAGCACACGGCTTCGATACCTCAGCCCGAACGGTCGGTGGCGTGCGAAGGAACACAGCATGAACAAGAACCTCCTGATCGGCGCCATCGCCCTGATCCTGCTGATCGCCATCCCTCCCTTCCTCAAGAACTACGGCATCTACCTCTTCAGCTACTGGCTGGTCTTCGTGATCGCCAACATGGGCCTCAACCTCACCATCGGCTACGCCGGCCAGAAGTCGCTCGGCCACGCGGCCTTCTTCGGCATCGGCGCCTACACCGTCGCCATCCTGATGAAAGCGGGCCTCAGCTTCTGGCTCGGCTTCCCGCTCGCCATCCTCGGCTGCTTCGTCATCGGCCTCGGCCTCGGCTTCCCGGCGCTCCGGGTGCAGACCATCTACCTCGCCTTCGCGACCCTTGGCTTCAACACCGCCGTCTGGCTGGTGATGCGCAACGAGGAGTGGCTCACCGGCGGCACCTTCGGCATCAACAACATCGCGCGGCCCACGCTGTTCGGCCTCTCGCTGGACAAGAACCTCGCCTACTACTACTTCATCCTCGGCATGACGCTCGTGCTCGGCGGGCTGCTGTGGAAGCTGCTCAACTCGCCTTGGGGCAAGGCCTTCACCGCGCTGCGCGACAACCCCATCCGCGCCGAGAGCCTGGGCATCCACATCCAGGCCTACACCCTGCTCTCCTTCGCCATCGGCGCGGCCTATGCCGGCGCGGCGGGCGCGCTGTTCGCCTCGCTGGTGCAGTTCATCGAGCCGGCGCCCTTCACCGTGGGCGCGTCGATCATGATGTACCTGATGGTGGTGGTGGGCGGCCCGGGCTACTTCTTCGGCCCGCTGATCGGCTCGGCCGTGGGTGTGCTGCTGCCCGAGTGGCTGCGCTTCGCCCAGGGCTGGTACCTGTTCGTGTTCGGCAGCGCGGTGGTGCTGCTGATGCTGTGGCTGCCCGATGGGCTGCTCAGCATTCCCGACCGCATCAAGGCCAAGCGGCAGGCCCGCGAGGCCTCGGCAGCACGCGCGGCCTCGGCGGCCGCGCTGGGAGCCCAGCCATGAGCGCGCCGCTGCTCAAGGTCACCGGCCTGAAGAAGTCGTACGGCGCGATCCTGGCCGTGGACGGCGTCTCCTTCGAAGTGATGCCGGGCGAGATCTTCGGCGTGATCGGCCCCAACGGCTCGGGCAAGACCACCATGTTCAACAGCGTGCTGGGCCAGATCAAACCCAACGCCGGCAGGGTGGAGCTGAAGGGCCAGGACATCACCGGCCTCTCGCCGCTGCAGCTGAGCCACCGCGGCGTGGGCCGCACCTTCCAGACGCTGCAGGTGTTCGGCAAGATGAGCGTGCGCGACAACCTGCTGGTGGCGGCCCAAGAGCACCACGGCAGCATGGGCAGCCGCATGTTCGCGCCCAGCGATTCGGGCCTGGGTGCCAAGGCCGATGCGCTGATCAAGCAGTTCCGCATCGAGCACGTGGCGCACAAGAAGGCGGGCGAGCTGAGCTACGGTCAGCAGAAGCTCGTCGACATCGCCATGGCCTTCATGAGCGACCCCGACCTGGTGCTGCTCGACGAGCCTTGCGCGGGCGTCAACCCGAGCCTGGTGGGCGGCATCAGCACGCTCCTGAAGGAACTCAACCGCGAGCGCCAGGGCAGCTTCATCGTGATCGAGCACAACATGGACTTCGTGATGGACCTGTGCCACCGGATCATGGTGATGGTTGAGGGCACGGTGATGGCCATCGGCACGCCGGCCGAGATCCGCGGCAACAAGCAAGTTCTTGACGCGTACCTGGGGAACTGACCATGACTGACGTTGCCATTGAGTTCGATGACGTCGTGGCCGGTTACGGCGACTTCATGATCCTCAACAACCTGAGCCTGCAGGCCAAGCGCGGCAAGATCACGCTGCTGCTGGGCCCCAACGGCGCGGGCAAGTCGACCGTGCTGAAGACGCTGTTCGGCATGCTCAAGGTGCGCCAGGGTCATATCAAGCTCGACGGGCAGGAGATCACCGGCGCCAGCGCGAAAGACCTGCTGGTCAAGCACGGCGTGGCCTTCGTGCCGCAGGGCCGCAACCTGTTCGGCCAGCTCACGGTGGAGCAGAACCTGGAGCTCGGCGGCATCACGCTCGGCATGAAGACCACGCACGAGCGCATCCCCGAGGTGCTGGAGCGCTTCCCACGCGTCAAGGAGCGCATCCACAGCCAGGCTTCGGCCCTGTCGGGCGGCGAGCAAAAGCAGCTGGAGATCGCCCGCGCGATGCTGCTGCGACCCAAGGTCTTGCTGATCGACGAGCCGTCCATCGGGCTGTCGCCGCTGGTGGTGGCCGACGTGTTCAAGCTGCTGCGCGGCCTGGCCGAGCAGGGCACCACGGTGCTGATGGTCGAGCAGAACGTGAAGAGCGCGCTCAAGATGGCAGACGAGGCGATCGCGCTCGAGTCGGGCCGCCTGGTGCTGCACCGCCGAGCCGACGAGCTGCTGGCCGACCCGCACATCGAGCGGCTCTTCCTCGGCGGCGCACACGCCATGGCAGCCAAGGCCGCGTGATGAAGGCGCTGCGGCTGGCCCTCGCAGGCGCTGGCGTGATCGGCCGCGCGCATGCCGAGCGCATGCGCAGCCAGGCGCAGTGCGTGCTGGCCGGCGTGGCCGACCCCACGCCGGAGGCCGCGGCCTTCGCGCAGGCGATGGGCGTGCCGCACTTCACCACGCTCAACGCGCTGCTCGAGGCCACGCAGCCCGACGGCGCCATCCTCGCCACACCCAATGCCCTGCACGTGCCCGGTGCGCTGGCCTGCCTCGCGCGGCGCGTGCCGGTGCTGGTGGAGAAACCCATCGCCGACACACTCGACGAGGCCCACGTGCTGGTGGCCGCAGCCGCCACCAGCGGCGTGCCGGTGCTGGTGGGCCACCACCGCCGGCACAGCGCCCTCCTGCAGGCCGCGCGCGCGGTCATCGAGAGCGGGCAACTCGGCCGGCTGGTGTCGGTGAACGGCAGCGCCACTTTCCGCAAGCCCGACAGCTACTTCACCGAAGCGCCCTGGCGCGCCCAGCCGGGCGGCGGCCCCATCCTCATCAACCTGGTGCACGAGATCGACAACCTGCGCATGCTGCTGGGCGAGATCGTCGAGGTGCAGGCGCTGGCCTCGAACGCGGCGCGCGGCGGGGCGGTGGAAGACACGGTGGCCATCAGCCTGCGCTTTGCCAACGGCGTGCTGGGCAGCTTCCTGCTGTCCGACAGCGCGGCCAGCCCGCGCAGCTGGGAACAGACTTCGGGCGAGAACACGCGCTACGACCGCCACACCGATGAAGACTGCTACGTGATCGCCGGCGATGCCGGCTCGCTCGAGGTACCGACCATGCGCCTGCGCCGCTACGCCGGCGAGCGCTCGTGGTGGGAACCGCTCGTGACCGAGACCCTGGCCGTTCCCGCGCTCGACCCGCTGCAGCGCCAGCTCGACCACTTCTGCGCCGTCATCCGCGGCGAAGAGACCCCGCTCGTCAGTGCTGCCGACGCCGCACGCACCCTCGAAGTGACCCTGGCCGTGGGCCGTGCCGCGGCCAGCCACCAGGCACTGCGCCTGGCCGCCTGAGAAGGAACACCATGAACAACGCCTTGCAACGCGAAGGCCTGCATGCCCCGAGCAACCCGCTGGGCATGGAAGGCATCGAGTTCATCGAGTACGCCACATCGAAGCCGCAGGCGCTGGGCCACGTGCTGGAGAGCCTGGGCTTCCACCCGATCGCGCGCCACCGCTCGCGCGAGGTGCTGCTGTACCGCCAGGGTGGCATGAACGTGATCGTCAACGCGCACGCGCCGGAACTCGCCGGCGCAGTCGACCAGACGCCGGTGATCGCGGCACTCGCGCTGCGCGTGCGCGATGCGGCCGACGCCTACCGCCAGGTGCTGGAGCGCGGCGCCTGGGCCGTGCCCACGCAGGTGGCGGTGATGGAGCTCAACATCCCGGCCATCCACGGCGTGGGCGCGAGCCGCATCTACTTCGTCGACCGCCACAAGGAGTTCTCGATCTACGACGTGGACTTCGTGCCCATCCCCGGCGCCGAGCGCCACCCGCCCGCGCTCACCGGCCTGCACTTCTTCGGCGTGGTGCAGTACATCGGGCTGGACCGCTACGACGACTGGATCGAGTTCTACGCCGAGCTGTTCGGCTTCGAGCCGCTGCCCGATGCACAGCGCTTCGGCATCCTGCCCAAGGGCCATGTGCTGCGCAGCCCCTGCGGCAGCTTCTTCCTGCAGCTGGTGGAGCCCGAGTTCGACCAGATCGACGCCGACAGCACCGAGTACTTCTCGCGCATCGGCCTGGGCACGCCCGACGTGCTGGCCAGCGTGGCGGCGCTGCGCGCGCGCGGCGTGGCGTTCTCGGAGTCGCCCGTCACGCACGTCGAGGCGCGCGGTGCGCTCACGGCCGGCGTGCTGGGGGGCTTGAGCTTCGAGCTGGTTCACCACGAGCCGACCTGAGGAGCCTGCCATGAGTCAATTCGTCGGCAACATCGACGGCTTCGGCATGGACACCATCTCGCTCACGGGTCCGCTGCCCGCCAAGCTGGCGGCCATGCGCGCAGCCGGCTTCACGCAGGTGATGCTGGCCGCGCGCGACCTGGTCGGCCACCCCGAGGGCGTGGACGCCGCGGTGCAGGCCGTCAAGCAAAGCGGCCTGCGCGTTACCGGCTTCCAGGTGCTGCGCGACTTCGAAGGCCTGAGTGGCCACCTGCGCGAGTACAAGGTCGACATCGCCAAGTCGATGCTGGCCATGTGCGCCGCGGTGGGCTCGCGCGTGCTGCTGGTGTGCTCGTCGACCTCCACCCACGCAACCGGCGACCCGGATGTGCTGGCGCGCGATCTGCGGCGGCTCGCCATGCTGGCCGTGCCGCACGGCATCCAGGTCGCCTACGAGGCGCTCTCGTGGGGGCGCACGGTCAACGAGTTCCCGCAGGCCTGGGATCTGGTCTGCCGCGCCGATGCGCCCAACCTCGGCATCGGGCTCGACTCGTTTCACATGTTCGCGATGAAGACGCCGCTGGACGCGCTGGACGAGCTCGACCCGCGCAAGATCTTCCTCGTTCAGCTGGCCGACTTCATGTGGAACGAGATCCGCTCGGTGCAGGAGCGCATCGAGACGGCGCGCCACTTCCGCGTCTTCCCCGGTGAAGGGGTGCACAGCGAGCAGGTGGCCGAGATGGTGCTGCGGCTCGATCGCCTGGGCTACCGCGGCGACTACAGCTTCGAGGTCTTCAACGACGACTACCAGCAGATGCCCATGGGCACGGTCGCCCAGCGCGCCTACCGCTCGGCGCTGTGGCTGGGCGAAACCGTTCTCAAGCGATCGGTGCCGCTGCCGGGGCGCATGCGCCTGAAGGCGATGCGCTGACAGGGGCCCGGCCTGCGGCTTACGAGGCAGCGGAGGCCGCCGCCTTCTTCTTTTTCTGCTTGGCCTGCGCGTCCCTCATCGCGGCCTTGCAGCCGTCGGAGATCTGCGACTGGTACTTCTTCATGCACTGCATGATGCGGCCCTCGCCGGGCTGGATGCCGGGGCAGTGCGTCTGCACATCCGTGTGGCAGGCCTGGGCCAGCGGCCCCACCGGCTGGGGCACGGTGGGCGGGGGCGGGTCGGCCGCGAAGGCCGGCGAAAGAGCCACACAAGCGGACAAGGCCAAACCGACAAGGGAGCGTTGGATCTTCATTGAAGTTGTCTCCTGGTTGGGGGGATGACATTCAACGCCCAAGCCGCGGCAATGTCCATGCAACCCCCAAGGATTCATGGTTTTGGGGGGTCACGGGAACTTGCGCGCCCGGTACGAGAAGTAGCCGTAGGTCCAGGGGCTGGGCAGCAGCGTGAGCTGGAACGAGAGCGCGCCGCTGGCGGTGTCGTACTCCGTCACGTCGCTCTGCTGGCCGTCGAACTCGCCCCAGCCCACCAGCGCGCGGCCACTGGCAAACAGCTGCGCGCTGCCGAGGTTGTAGCTGTAGTGCGCATCGGTGGTGTAGGCGGTGAAGCTGGTGGCGGTCTTGCCCGCTTCGTTCAGGCCGAAGGCGAGCACGCGCGAGCGTGAGCCGGCGGGCGCCACGTCGAACAGCGTGAGCCGGCCGTCGGGGGCGCGCTGCGCGTCGTGCGGGCTGGTGAACTTCTGGTCTGCGCTGAGCGCGAACTGGTCGCAGGGGCCGCCCAGGATCCAGGGGATGGAGCCGTCCGCGCGGTTGATCTTGAGCACGGAATCGAGGTGGCGGAACGAGGCGATCCAGTTGCCGTCGCCGTCGACCACCAGCGAGTCCCAGTGCGCGTAGTCGGCGCCGTTGCTGGCCGCGTAGTTGTTGCCGCGCGCCGAGCAGGCGTAGAGCTCGGGGTGGTCGGTGGAGAGCCAGCTGAAGGTGGCCGCGCCGTTGACGATCTCCTGCAGCCCGGTGCCCAGCACGTTGAGCGTCTGCCCGGGCAGCGCGGGGATGTTGCTCACCGCCTTGGCCGCGTACACGCCGACGATGTAGTGCCCGTCGTCGACGATCACGTGGTCGTGCCCGTCGATGGCGTAGGTGTTGCCGTCGGGGAAGGGCTGCGCCTGCACGATGGTCAGGGTGTTGAAGTTGGCGTCCATCACGCGGATGCCTTGCACGGCTTCGTCGTAGAAGCTGTAACGCGTGACGCCGCCGGGGATGATCGTCTTCTTGAAGTCGAGGATCTCGCGCCGCGGCGGGTTGCGGTAGTAGTACTTGAGGCGGCCGTTGTTGTCGACGATGTAGGCGAAGGCCGCGCCGTGGCCATGGGGGTCGAAGGGCGTGAGGTAGAGGTCGCCCGGCTGCGGGGTGGTGATGACGGCAGCGTTGAAGGGCGCGTGGTCGATCGGGCGCGCCCGCAGCGTGTAGGTGGCGACCTGGTTGCTGCGCGTGTCGGTCACCGTCACCGGCACGTCGGAGCTGGCTTCGAGGGCGGGGAAGGGAATGCTGATGTACTGGTTGGCGCCCACCGTGCTGCCGGCGGCGCTCACGGTGATGCTGCAGCCGGTGCACGAGAAGCGCAGCTGCACCACGCCACCGGCAAGGTTGGCACGCAGGTTGAGGTCGGCGTAGGCGGGGTTGCCGCTCACGAGGCCGGTGCCGCCGACCCCCAGCGCGTCGACGCCGCTGAGCTGCTGCGCCACGGCGGGGTTGGCCATGGGCACGGTGGGGTAGGGGCTGGGTTCGGGGTCGTCGCTGCAGGCCGCGAGGGCGGCAGCGAGCAGGAGCACGGACAGGCGCAAAGGCAGGCGGTAGAGCTGGTCGAGCTGGGGCCTCATGGCGACTCCTTGTGGGTGACGCGGAGAGCCGAGGATAGCCCGGGCGGCAGGCCCGGCGCCCTGGGGAAGATCGTTATGCGGTGGCGGCTCCGGGCGCGGCTGGCACGGGTTGCCTGCGGCGCAGCAGCACTGCGCCGGTGACGGCGTAGCAGCCCGCCACATTGCCCAGGCACACGAGCGCGAAGCGCAGGTCCTGGTTCACCAGCCAGGCATAGAGCAGCGAGACCGTGCTGGATGCGCACCACAGCCCCCAGGTGCCCAGCGACACATCGGCCGCGCGGTTGCGGCTGCGCCAGACCGCCTTCACCTGTGGCACGTAGGCCGCGACGAACACCACACCAAACAGCGCGTACAGCGCACTCACCAGGCCCAGCACCACCACACTCCAGAGAACCTCAATCGTGCGGCCAGTGTCGCGCGCGCGCTCGCGTGGCGATCGGTGGAGAACAGCCCGCTTTCGGCGTTTGTTTCAGCGTTCTTTCGCGCGGCGCAGCCAGCGCTCGGCCCCCTCGAACAGCCCCTGCGTGAGCACTGCCAGTGCCGCCGCCGGGATGGCCCCGGCCAGCAGGGCCGCATGGTCGTTGAGCGCCAGGCCGGTGACGATGCGCTCGCCCAGCCCGCCGGCGCCGATGAAGGCCGCGATGGTGGCCGTGCCCACCGTGATCACCGCCGCCGTCTTGATGCCGGCCAGGATCACCGGCGCAGCCAGCGGCAGGTCGACGCTGCGCCAGCGCTGCGCGGCAGTGAGGCCGAGCGCCGTGCCCGCCTCACGCAGGCCGCTGGGCACCTGCGTGAGGCCGGTGGTGGTGTTGCGCACGATGGGCAGCAGCGCGTAGAGCGCGAGCGCCACCAAGGCCGGCCCGGTGCCGATGCGGCCCATCAGCGGGATCAGCATCGCGAGCAAGGCCAGCGCCGGCACGGTCTGCAGCAGGCCCACCACCGCCATCACCGGCTGCTCCAGCCGCGGCAGCGCAGCGGCCGCCGCACCGAGCGGAATGCCGACCACGCAAGCGGCGAGCACGGCCACCGCCACCAGCAGCAGGTGCTGTGCGGTGAGGCGGTAGAGGTCGTCGGCGACGAGGCGTTGCCACAGGCCGCCGCGCGCTGCAGCCGTGGGGGCGGCCTGCCGCGAGACGAAGTCGTGCGCGATGTCGGCAAAGGCGCGGCCGCGCAGTTCGGCGTCGCCGTTCATCCCGATCATGCGGGCCTCGTCGATGCGGCCTTCGAGCGCCGCGATGGCGCGCCACGCAGCGGGAAAGCGCTGCGGCACATCCAGCCGGTACAGCAGCACCGCGTCGTAGCGCGGGAAGAAGCCCAGGTCGTCGGCGAGCACCGCCAGCTTCAGCTCGGCGATCTTGGCGTCGGTGGTGTAGATGTCGGTGAGCGCGATGCGCCCGCTCGCCAGGGCCTCGTAGGCCAGGCCATGGTCGATGCCCAGCGGCTTGTGCGCCAGCCCGTAGCGTGCCGCGAGGCCGGGCCAGCCATCCTGCCGGCCCAGGAACTCGTGCGACAGGCCCGGCACCAGCTCGGGGTGCGCCTTCAGCTCGCTCAGCCGCGTGAGCCCCAGGCGCTGGCTGTCGGCCGCGCGCATGGCCAGCGCATAGCCGTTGGCAAAGCCGAGCGGCACCGCCACGCCCAGGCCCTGGCGGGCCAGTTCGGTGCGCATGGTGGCGAGGTCGGTGGGCTTCGCGTGCTTGAGGATCTCGGCGTCGATGGTGCCCAGGTACTCGGGGTAGACGTCGATGGCGCCGGCCTTCAGCGCCTCCAGCACCACGGCGGTGTTGCCCAGGCCCTGCCGGTGCTCGGCCGGGCCGTGGGCGCGCGCCGTCTGCGTGACGATCTCGCCGAGGATGTACGACTCGGTGAAGCGCTTGGAGCCAACCTTGAGCGCGGCATCGTCGGCGGCATGGGCCCACGCCATCCACAGGCTCAGACAGAAACCGAGGGCCTGGCACAGGCGGCGTCGCGTCATGCGTGCTCCTTTCGCTGAAGAACCGCACGATAGCGGCAAGCGGGAGGCCGCGTTCAACGCGTCGTGGCCGGTGGAGCCCGCGGATCGCACATGGCAGGTGCTTCCCAGGTTGCGCTCGCGGCCGGAGGCTTGTAGCGTCTCGCTCGCCCGACCGGGCGATCGACACCCAGGAGAAACCACCGATGTGTGACGAGACCACTGAACATGACAACGAGGAAGGCTTTGCCTCCGGGCGCTTGACGCGCCGCGGCTTCGGCGCGATGTCGCTGGCCGCGCTGGCGGCGTGCACCACGGCGCCACCCAACCCCGAGCTCATCACCGAGAAAGACGTCGAGATCGACACGCCCGACGGCAAGATGGACGCCTACTTCGTGGCCCCCGCCACCGGCAAGTGGCCGGCCGTGCTGGTGTGGCCCGACATCATGGGCGTGCGCCCGGCCTTCAAGCTGATGGGCCAGCGGCTCGCCAAGTCCGGCTACGCCGTGCTGACGGTGAACCCGTTCTACCGTTTGCAGAAGGGCCTGGTGTTCGACGCGCAGACGGAGAAGTTCTCCGACCCGCCGGTGCGCCAGCGCCTCTTCGGCCTGATGCAGCCGACCGTTGGCAACCCCGAGTACACACGCAAGGACGCCATCGCCGCCATCGCCTGGCTGGACAGGCAGGCCGCGGTCGACACCGCGCGCGGCGTGGGCACGACCGGCTACTGCATGGGCGGCCCGCTGGTGATGCGCACCATGGCCTACGTGCCCGATCGCGTGAAGGCCGGCGCCAGCTTCCATGGCGGCGGCCTGGCCGTGGTCAACCCGTCGGCGCCGGAAGCCCAGCGCGCCAACAGCCCGCACCTGCTGGTGCCGCAGATGAAGGCCAAGGCCGTGCTGATCGCCGTGGCGCAAAACGACGACAAGCAGGACCCGACCACCAAGGACACGGTGAAGGCCGCGTTCGTCGCGCGGGGCATCCCCGCCGAGGTGGAGGTCTACCCCGCCGACCACGGCTGGTGCCCGCCCGACAGCCAGGTGTACGACCAGACCCAGGCCGACCGCGCCTGGGGCCGCCTGCTGGCGACCTTCCAGGCCGGCCTCAAGGCCTGACCCGAAGGAGCGCGCGCGGCCCCCACGGGCCGCGCCGTCACTTCCAGAAGCCTCGGTGCAGCACCGAGGCTTCTTCGACCAGGCAGGGCCCGATCGCCTCGATGGCGTGCGGCGAAGCGCGGAACACGTCGCGGCACGACAACTCGGCATCGCGCTGGGTGGCCACCGTGCCGCGGAAGACACGCAGGCGCTCCGCGTCGATGCCGAACACCACGCGCGGGATGCCCGACCAGAAGATCGCCCCGGCGCACATCACGCAGGGCTCGCCCGAGGCGTACATGGTGGCCGTGGCCAGCAGCTCGCGCGGGTAGCGGGGCGTGGCCTCGCGCAGCGCATTGACCTCCGCATGCGCGGTGCAGTCGCCGCTCTCGACGTTGCTGTTGATCACCTCGGCCAGCACCTGCCCCGCCGCCGTGGCGATCACCGCGCCGAAGGGCCGGTTGCCGCGCACGCGGGCCGCGGCCGACAGCTCGATGGCGCGGCGCAGGTAGAGGGCGTCGTGCGCGTCGATCACCTGTTCTGTTGGCTGGCTCATGTTGTGCCCTCCCGGTCATCCCGGCGAACGCCGGGATCCACTGGGGTCACGTCACCTCGGGTCGGAATCGCACAGCCTCCGGCACGGGTGGATCCCGGCCTGCGCCGGGATGACGCTGCGCGTGCCGTCATGCCTTCACCATGCGCTCGGCCTTGGGCGGCAGGAAGCCGAGGTGGTAGACCGCCTCGAAGGCGGGCTTGCTCTTGAGGCCGAAGGTCTCGCTCACCTCGGCCAGCTGCTGGTCGACGAAGCTGCGCTTCACGTCTCCCAGGCCATGCTCGCGTGTGTCGCTGCCGAGCACGTAACCCTGCGTGATGCGCCAGCGCTCGGCCTCGACCTTCTCGTCGATCAGCGGCTCGCGCTGCTTCACGTAGGCCATGGCCGCCACCGGGTTGGCGATGGTCTCGACCACGCCGCGGTTGGTGGCGCGCACGAAGCCGGTCACCGCCTTGGGGTTCTCGGTGATCAGCTTCGTGGCCGCGAGCACCGCGTTGCCGTACACCGCCAGGCCGGAGTTGGCGAAGGCGAGCACGCTGAGCTCCTCGGGCTTGATGCGCTGGAACAGCGACACGGCCGAGTCGTGGAAGTAGGTGGCGCCGTCGACGTCTCCGCGCACGATCACGTTGTCGCGCTGGCTGAAGTCGGTGGTGACCCACTCGAAGGCGTCGGCCTTCACGCCGGCGTGCTTGGCCGCCATGGGCCAGCAGCGCTTGGTCGACTCGACCGCCGCGGCGGCGATGCGCTTGCCCTGCAGGCTCTTGAAGTCGCTGGTGATGCCGCGGTCCTTGCGGCCGATGATGGCGAAGGGGGCGCGGTTGTAGTACTGGTACACCGCCTGCACCAGGCCGGGTTGGCTGGCACTGAACTCGATCAGCGAGCTCACGTCGCCGAAGCCCATGTCGTAGGCACCGCTGGCGGTGCGGGTGATCGAGGCCACCGAGCCGTTGCCGACGTCGATGCTCACGTCCAGCCCCTCGTCCTTGTAGTAGCCCTTGTAGAGCGCAAGCAGAAAGGGCGCGGTCTGGCCGCTGATGCGGAAGTCGAGCGTGAACTTGATGCGCGTCGTCGGCCCCTGCGCAAAGCTGTGCGGCAGGGCGAGGGTGGCAGCGCTGGCGGCCAGGGTTTGAAGAATGCGGCGGCGTTGCATGGCGGTGGCTCCTTGGGTGTGGGTGAAGTTGAAAGTCCTCCGTTCGCACTGAGGTATCGAAGTGCAGCGCGTGGCACGGCGGTGCGGGGCTTCGATACCTCAGCCTGAGCGGGCTGGGGTTCGCGTGGCGGCTGGACAGTCAGGCCGCGGCCTGGATCGGGATCACGGCGTGCTCGTACGTGTTATCGCGGTGGATCTCGCGCTCGCCGTGGCGGGCCAGGTGCTCCATCAGCTTCTTGCGGATCAGCATGCCGGGGCGGTCGCTCTCCATCGAG
>NZ_DASSRA010000409.1:0-21347 GCF_035702065.1 Rhizobacter sp. | reverse complement strand
CGAGCAAGAAGCCCGCTGGGTGGCGCAGGCTATCCACGAGCTGATGCAGTCCGGCCAGGCGCGCCCCGGGGAGGTGTTCGTGCTGTGCCGCAAGCGCGCCTCGCTTCGCCTGGTGGCGCAGGCACTGCAGGCCTTGCACCTGCCCTTCGCCGCGGCCGAAGACTTTGCGCTGATGGACGCCCCCGAGGCACGCGACCTCGTGGCGGTGCTCGACGCGCTTGCCTCGCCCTCGCACCGCCTCTCGCTGGCGCATGCCCTGCGCAGCCCCTTGTTTGCCGCCTCCGACGACGACCTGGTGGCCCTCGCGCTGGCGGCCGGGCCGGGTGGCGACTGGTGGGCGGCCCTCACCGAAGCCGAGCACGCCGGGCGGCCCGCCTTGCAGCGCGCCCGCCGCCTGCTGCTCGCCTGGCAGGAGGCCGCCCACCACCTGCCGCCGCACGACCTGCTCGATCGCATCGTCTTCGAAGGCGAGTACCGCGAGCGCGTGGCCGCCGTGGTGCCGGCCGAGCGCCGCGTGGCCGCGCTCGATGCCATCGCCGCGCTGATGAGCCAGGCGCTGATGCTCGACGGCGCCCGCTACGCCACGCCCTACAACTTCGTGCGCGCCCTCAAGCACCGTGCCATCAAGGTGGCTGCGCCGGTGCAGGCGGATGCCGTTCAGCTGCTCACCGTGCACGGCGCCAAGGGCCTGGAGGCGAGGGTGGTGTTCGTGATGGACGCCCAGCCCGAAGCCAGCAACCCAGACACCACCACCTTGCTGGTCGACTGGCCGGTGGAAGCCGACCGCCCGGCGCGCTGCGCCTTCATCTACTCCGAGAGCCGCTGCCCGCCGTCGTTGAAGCCGGTGCTCGACGAGGAGATGGCTGCGCGCCGCCGCGAAGAGCTCAACGGCCTGTACGTGGCCATGACGCGGGCCCGCGAGAGGCTGGTGTTCAGCCGCACCGAACCCCACCGCGCCACACCTTCGTGGTGGGACCGCGTCGAAGGCCTGGTTCAGCCGTGGGAGCCGGCGGCTGCGCTCCCCACCGGTGCGGCCGCGGAGGCACACCTGTTCAACCTGCAGGCCATGCCGGCTTGGGCACCTGCCCCCGAGGCGACGCGCCCCGTACGCGAGCCCGACAGCGAGGCCTCCCGCCTGGGCCAGGCGGTGCACCGCGTGCTGGAGTGGGCCAGCGCCCCCGCCCGGCGCGAGGTCGACATCCCCGAACTCGCGGCCGCGGCCGCGGCCGAATTCGGTGCTCCGGCCGCCGAGGTGGCGCGCATTGCCGGCGGCGTCTGGCGCAGCCCGGCTTGTCAACCGTTCTTCAGCGGCCCCGGCCTGTTGTGGGCCGGCAACGAGGTGCCGCTGGCCCATGCCGGCGAGCTGCTGCGCATCGACCGCCTGGTGCAGCTGGCAGAAGGCCAAGGGAAGGGCGGCCGACCCACCTGGTGGGTGCTCGACTACAAGCTCGCTCAGCAGCCCGAGGCGCAGGCCGCCTACCGTGAACAAATGCTGCGCTACCGTGCCGCGGTCATGGCGCTTCAGCCGGGTGAAACCGTGCGCTGCGCCCTCGTCAACGGGGCCGGAAACGTGATCGAGATCACATGATTCGGGCCTGCTGCAGGCGCACACTGGCGGGTACCGAATAGGGCCGTCTTTTCGAGCCTGATCCGCGCATTGCGTCACGCCGGGAAGCGCTCCAATCGGTTTACGCCGCTGTCTTTGCGCCCGTGTCGATGCGCCTCCATGCTTGAAACCGAACAATCTGCGACCAAGCCGACCCTCCAGCGGGCGTTCGGCCGTTTCGAGCTGCGCCAGCTGCTGGGCAAGAGCGAGCGCACGATGGCCTGGCTGGCCTTCGACCCCCGCACCAGCCAGGAGCTGATGCTCACGCTGCCGCGCACGCAGCCCGCCACCCCCGCCGCACTGGAGCTGTGGCTGGCCGATGCCAGACACGCCGCGCGGCTGAACCACCCCAACCTGGCCCATGTGGTGGAGGTCGGCGCCCACGACCACTGGCCCTTCATCGCCGTCGACCGCGCCCTGGGCACGACGCTGGGCGAGCGCCTTGCCACCATGCGGCAGCTGCCGCCCGACGAGATGGTCGGCTGGATGATCCAGGCGCTCGAAGGCCTCGCCTTCGCGCACGAAGCCGGCATGGCCCATGGCGACGTTCAACTGCACCAGCTGCTGGTCAGCGAGCAGGGCGTGGTGCGCGTGATGGCGCTCGGCGCCAGCCTCACTGCCACGGCGAGCGCCGAACATGCGCACGACCGCGCCATGCCGCTCGATCCGAACCGCTTGCGCGCCGCGCGCGAAGCAGCGGTGCGCGATGTGCTGTGCGCCGGTCTGGTGTTGCACCAGTTGCTCGCCGGCACCCCGCCGCTCGACGAACCCGACACCGCCCGCGTCATCGCCCGCCTGCCGCGCGAGCTGGTGCGCCTGCCCTGGACCACGCCGCAGCCCGTGCCCGAAGGCTTGCGTGCCATCGCCAACCGCTGCACCGCCACGCAGGAGCGGCAGCGCTATCACAACGCCCGAACCCTGCTGGTCGCCCTGCGCGGCTGGCGCGAAGCCGCCGCACAAGACAAGGGCGGCGCGCTCGTCTTGCTGGTCGACCGGCTGCGCACCGTGGGCCACCTGCCCGCCGCACCGGGTGTCGGCGCGCGCGTGGCCCGCCTCGCGGTGGGCGAGAACCAGCGCACCGACGAGATGGCCGAGCAGATCCTGCAGGACATGGGGCTCAGCTTCGAGTTGCTGCGCACCGTCAACTCGGCCCAGGTGCAAGGCACGCAGATCGCCGGCAACGGGCCGGTGCTGACCATCCGGCGTGCCATCTCGCTGGTCGGCTTGAAGGGCGTGCGCCAGGCCGCTGCCTCGCTGCGCGCCTGGCCCGGGCCGCTGAACGAAACCCACGCTGCCGCGCTGCAACGCCTGATGCAGCAGGTGCGCCTGGCCGGCCATGCCGCGCAGGCGCTGCGCCCGGCGGGCTACGACCCCGAGGTGGTCTACCTCATCGCCATCCTGCAGAACCTCGGGCGGCTGATGGTGCAGTACCACTTCCCCGAAGAAGCCGAGCAGATCCGCCAACTGATGCAGACCCAGCCGGCCGCGGAGCCGAACGAACCCGATCTGCCCGGCATGTCGGAAGAAGCCGCTTCGTTTGCCGTGCTCGGTGTGGAGATCGACGCGCTCGCCGCCGCCGTGGCCAAGCACTGGGGCCTGGCCGACGAGGTGCTGCACATGATCCGCCGCCTGGCCACCGACCGCCCGGTGCGCGTGGCCGACACCGACACCGAGATGCTGCGCGTGTCCGCCAGCGCCGCCAACGAGGCGGTCGACGTGATGACACTGATGCCCGCAGCCCGCATCGCCGCCGGCCTGAACAACGTGGCCCAGCGCTACGGGCGGGCCTTGTCCATCACCGTGAAAGACATCACCGACGGCCTGCAGGTGGCGAAAGGCATTCTGCGCACCGGCTCCTCGGCGCCGGTGCCGCGTGCGCCCGCGCGTGACGACGTGCCGCAGGGCGACCCCGGCACGACCGAGTTCTCCGCTTTGCTCGCCGCCCGCAGCGGCCGCTGAGAGACGCCATGGCTGCCATCGCTGCTGAAACCATCGGCCGCTTCGAGCTGCGTCATCAGCTTGGCAAGGGGGCGCAGGCCACCGTCTGGCTGGCCTTCGACGCTCGCCTCGAACGCGAGGTGGCGATCAAGCTGATGCATGTGGGCGCCGATGCCGAGGCCGTGACCCAGTGGCTGCAGGAGGCGCGCAGCGTCAGCCGCCTCAACCACCCGCACATCGTGCCGGTGTTCGAGGCCGACGTGCACAGGCAGCAGCCTTACCTCGTGTTCGAGTTCGTGCCCGGCCGCACGCTCACCGCGCACCTGCGCGCCCGCGGCGCGTTGCCCGCGCGCGAAGCGGTGGAAATGATGCTGGGTGTGCTCGATGCCCTGCAGGCCGCGCATGCCGCCGGCGTGGTGCACCGCGACCTCAAGCCCTCCAACATCCTGGTCGACGGCAGCGGCCGCGCGCGGGTGATGGACTTCGGCATCGCGGCACGCCTGCAAGATGCCGCCCACCCGCAGCAGGTGGTGGGCACGCCGGGCTACATGTCGCCCGAGGCCACGCACGGGCTGAAGCCATCGCCGGGCATGGACATCTTTGCGGCCGGCCTGGTGCTGGCCGAGATGCTCTCGGGCAAGCCGCTCATCGCCGAGCGCGACCCGTTCCGCGCCATGTACCGCGTGGCGCACGAAGACCTGATGCTGCCGCCCGGCACCGCACCCGACGCCGACGACCGCCTGCGCGCCATCGTGCAGCGCAGCCTGGCGCGCGACCCGTCCAAGCGCCACGCCAGTGCGGGCGATCTGCGTGATGCCCTGCAGCAGTGGCTGGCTCCCGCGCCGGGCGCCGAGGCCGCGCCGGCCAGCAGCGGCACGCTCGACTTCCTGTTGCGCCGCATGCGGCACAAGAGCGACTTCCCGGCCATGTCGGACTCGGTCGGCCGCATCCAGCGCGTGGCCAACTCCGAGAACGAGAGCCTGGCCAGCCTGTCGGGCGAGATCCTGAAAGACGTGGCACTCACCAACAAGCTGCTGCGCATGGTCAACACCGCGCGCTACAGCAGCGCTGGCGGGGGCAACATCAGCACCGTCTCGCGCGCAGTGGCGCTGGTGGGCTTTGCCGGCATTCGCAACATGGCGCTCAGCCTGGTGCTGCTGGAGCACATGCACGACAAGGCGCACGCCAACCTGCTGAAGGAAGAGTTCCTGCGCTCGCTGATGGCCGGTTCGCTGGCCGGTGAGCTGTACGGCTCGCAGCGAGAAGGCGAAGAGGCCTTCATCGGCGCGATGTTCCAGAACCTCGGGCGCTTGCTCACGGAGTTCTACTTCCCTGACGAGGCGCGCCAGATCCGCGCCCTGGTGGCCGCGGCCGATGCCAAGGGTGTGCCATCGCTGGCCAGTACATCGCGCCACGAGCACGCGGCCTCGATCAACGTGCTGGGCCTGAGCTACGAAGAGCTGGGCCTGGGCATCGCCAAGAGCTGGGGGCTGCCCGAGGGCCTGCAACGCTGCATGCGGCGGCCGGCTGGCGAGCCGCCGATGCGCGCCTGCGACAAGCAAGACCGCCCTCATTGGGTCGCCGTGGCCGCCAACGAAGTGACCGATGCGCTGATGCGTGCCGAACCCGGCCGCGCCAGCGCCAGCATCGCCGCGGTGGCCGAGCGCTACACCAAGGCCCTGGGTCTGAGCGTGCGCGACGTGCAGGCAGCCACCGTGCTCGCGCAAGCGCGCCTGAGCGAGCTTGCGCGCGCGATGAGCCTGCAGGTGCAGCCCGGCTCACCCATGCGCAAGCTGCTCGAACAGCCGGGCAACGGCACCGCCAGCCCGGCCGAGCACGACAGCCTCACCGAGCACGCCCTGCACGCCACCATGCCCGTGGCGCGCGAAGACCTGGCCGCGCAGCCCGCCTTCGACCACCAGGCTGCCATCAACATGCTGGCCGCGGGCATCCAGGACATCACGAACACCATGGTGGAAGACTTCAAGCTCAACGAAGTGCTGCGCATGATCCTCGAGACCATGCTGCGCGCGCTGGGCTTCCGCCGCATCATCTTCTGCCTGCGCGACCCCAAGACCGAATGCCTCACTGGGCGCTTCGGCCTGGGTGAGGGCGTGGAAGCGCTCATCCCGAAGTTCAAGGTGCCGCTCAAGGCGGCGCCCGGCGCGGCGGTCGATCTCTTCGCCGCAGTGTGTGCCAAGGGGGCCGACACCCTCATCTCCGATGCGACGGTGCCGCAGATCGCGGCGCGCCTGCCGGGGTGGTACCGGCAGGGCATCAACGCACCGGCCTTCCTGCTGCTGCCCCTGGTGCTCAAGGGCGCGCCCTTTGCGCTGATCTATGCCGACAAGGCGCAGCCGGGGGCCATCGAGCTGGGTGAGAAGGAACTCTCACTTTTGCGCACCCTGCGCAATCAGGCCGTGATGGCCTTCAAGCAAGCGAGTTGATTGCATCGGCCAACACGCGACGTGATGTCGTGATGCTGGTCACGCAAGTGTTGTCTGCGATGGGTGGAGGAGGAGTTCTTCCTCTTGCACGGGTGTGCACCGCCATGCAGGATCGCGCCGTCCACAGCCATTCCAACCCATGGAGAACAACATGACCCAACAGAAATGGACCCGTCGCAACGCCCTGCATGCCGTCGCAGCAGCCGGCGCCGTGGCCTCCATGCCGCTGAGAGCGCAAGATGCCAAGTCGCCCGACGCGGCCGCCTCCGGTGCACCGGCCATCGCTGCCGGTGGTGCGAACGAGATCCGTATCGGTCAGAGCGCTCACCTCACCGGGCCGCTGGCTCCGTTCCTCCTGCCGGTGATCAAGGGCCAGGAGCTGGCCATCGAAGAAGCCAACCGCAAGGGTGGCATCAACGGCCGCCCGGTGCGCCTGATCGCGCTCGACGATGCCTACGACCCCAAGAAGTGCGTCGAGAACGTCCACACCCTGATCGACAAGGAAAAGGTCGTCGCGCTGTACGGCCTGGCGAGCACGCCCAACGTGCTGGCCACGCTGCCCATCCTGAGCGAGAAGAAGGTGCCGCTGGTCTGCGTGTACACCGGCTCGCCGGTGCTGCGTGCCAAGCAGCACCCGTACTTCTTCACCACCATGGCGAGCTACCGCGACGAGGTGGTGCAGATGGTGCGCAACCTGGTCACGCTGCAGAAGTCGCAGATCGGCCTCGTCTACCAGAACGCCGCCTTCGGCCAGCTGATGAAGCCGGTGGTGGAAGAGGTGGTCAAGGAACTCGGCGCCACGCTGGTGGTGCAGGCCCCGCTCGAAGCCAACGGCAGTGATGCCGTGGCCTGCGCGCAATCGCTGGCAGCCGCCAAGCCGCAGGCCGTCCTGTTCATGGCCTTCGGCCCGTCCATCATCCCGTTCGTGAAGGCCGTGCGTTCATACGTGGGCGTGCCGGTCTATGCGATCTCGATCGCCAACTCGCCGGCTCTGCTCAAGGCCATGGGCGACGACGCCCGAGGCCTCGCCTTCACGCAGCTCGTGCCGTATCCGTACCGTCAAACCACCCCGCTCACGCGCGACCTGGCGGCGGCCCTGGAGCGCGAGAAGATCGACATCAGCTACGACTACATGTTCGGCTACATGAACATGCGCATCCTGCTCGAAGGCATCCGCCGTGCGGGCAAGAAGGTCACGCCGGTCGACGTGGTCAAGGCCATGGAGAGCATGAACAAGTTCGACCTGGGCGGCTACCCGGTCAGCTTCAGCCCGACCAAGCACCACGGCTCGAACTTCGTCGAGATCACCATCGTGGGGCCGGGCGGGCGCTGGATCCGCTGAAGAAGCGCAAGCAGTTCCGCCTCGTGGCGACGGCAGGCTTTCGGGCCTGCCGTTTTTCCTTGTCGGCCGGCCGCAACGTTTGTGCACGGGCGTGCAATTAATCCTCCACAATGCTGCGGCGCCGCATTTCGGCGTCAACAGGATGGAGGGAACATGGACAAGCAAAGGAAGCAGCGCCGGCAGGTGCTTCGCGGCGTGGCGGCGGCGGCCGGCAGCGCCATGCTGGGCTGGAATGCGCATGCGCAAGACAGCCGCGAGATCCGCATCGGCCAGAGCGCGGTACTGAGCGGGCCGCTCGCGCCATCGGTCATGTCCTTGGTCAAAGGCCAGGATCTGGCGCTGGACGAGATCAACCGCAAGGGAGGCATCGGCGGGCGGCGCGTGCGCTTCATTGCACTGGACGACGCCTACGACCCCAAGAAGACAGTCGAGAACGTCACCACCTTGATCGACAAGGAGAAGGTCGTCGCCTTGACCGGCTTCACCAGCGCCTCCAGCGTGGCCGCGGCGTTGCCCTTGCTGGCCGAGAAGAAGGTGCCACTGATCGGCGCCTACAGTGGTTCGCCGTCCTTGCGCGCCAAGCACAACCCGTATCTGTTCACGCTCTTTGCCAGCTACCGCGACGAACTGGTGCAGATGATCCGAACCCTGGTCTCCGCCCAACGGACGCAGCTCGGCGTGATCTATCAGAACCACCCCTTCGGCCAGCTGATGCTGCCGGTGGTGGAAGAGGTGGCACGCGAACAGGGCGCCACGCTGGTCGGGCGCCAGCCGCTGGAGAACAACGGCAGCGATGCGGTGAACTCGGCGCATGCGCTCGGCCAATCCAAGCCGCAGGCGGTGCTGCTGCTGGCCTTCGGGCCGTCGATCATCGGCTTCATCAAGGCGGCGCGCTCGTACGTGGGGGCGCCGATCTACGCGCTGTCGATCGCCAACGCCAAGCCCATCGTCGCGGCGCTGGGCGACGACGCGCGCGGCATCGCCTTCACCCAGGTGATCCCGTACCCGTTCCGCCAGACCTCGCCGCTCACGCGCGACTTTGCCGCCGCGATGGAGCGCGAGAACATCGAGATCGACTACGACCACTTCTTCGGCTACATGAACGTGCGCGTGCTGGCCGAAGGCCTGAAGCGCGCTGCCGCGAGCGGACGTGGCGTCACGTCGGAGTCGCTGATTGCGGGCATGGAGTCCATCGGCAAGCTCGACATGGGCGGCTACCCGATCAACTTCGGGCCGCAGCGTCACCACGGCTCCAGTTTCGTCGACCTCACCATCGTGGGGCCGCGCGGGCGCTACATGCGCTGACGCGTTTCAGACCAGCGGGCGCGGCGCCGGCTTGCCATCGCCATAGAGCGCTGCGGTCTGCGCCAGCGCCTGGCTGTCTTTCAGGAAGAGCAGTCCGTTCTCCAGGTGGTGCAACCCGCGCCGCTCGAGCTTGCGCAGGGTCTTGTTGGTGTGAACCAGCGACAGGCCCAGCGCGTCGGCGATGTGCTGCTGGGTGAGCGGGAAGGGCACGCCGTCGCGGCCACCATCGGGCAGGAGGGCGGCCGATCGCTTGAACAGCACGATGAGCAGGGCGGCGATGCGCTCCTCGGCGCTGCGCCGGCCCACCGACAGCAGGCCTTCGTCGACCAGCGACTGCTCCTGCGCCGTGAGCCAGGTGATGTTGAAGCCCATCTGCGGCTGCGCGCGGTGCAGCTCCCACAACGCGTCGCGCGTGAACACGCACAGCTGCACGTCGCTCAGCGCGAGCACGCCGTGCGTCAAGGCGTCGGACATCTTCTGCTGCACGCCGATGAAGTCGCCCGGCAGCAGGAAATTGAGGATCTGGCGGCGCCCGTCTGCCAGCGTCTTGTAGCGAAAAGCCCAGCCCGACCACAGCGTGTAGAGCTGCGGGTGCGTCTGGCCCTCGTGGATGATCGTCTGCCCCGCGCTCAGCCCGATGTGGCTGCGCTTGAGCGACTGGACGAGTGCCAGTTGTTCCGGCGAATGCGGGACGAAGAGTTCGAGCGTTCGCAAGGGGCAATCCTTGCAGGGCACATAGGTCATTCCGCCTCCTTGCGGGGTGCTGGGCAAAGCATGTTCCCGGCTATGTCAAACGACACAGTGAAGTGGCCGCTTCGTGACTAGATTCGCACATCTTCCCTGCGCGAGAGGCCATGGTGTCCGGTGATTCGGTTTGTTGCGTGCTCTGGCTCAGCCAGCTTTCCCCCTTGCTCCATGTGAGCGTCGTGGCTCAGATTTGGCAGGCCTCGCGCGAGCGCAATGCGCGCTTGGGGCTGACGGGTGCGATGGTCTTCGATGGAGAGCGCTTCTGCGAGCTGCTCGAAGGTGATGCGGATGAACTGGCGACCGTGTGCCGCGACATCGAGTTCGATGCACGGCACATCGGCATGCGCATGCTCTACGCGGCCTTGACGCCAGGCGCGCGGCGCCTTTCCACCTGGCGCAGCGGCTACTGCGATGGGGCCGACCTCGATGTCTTCTGCGGACCGGCAGGGCTGGAAGGCGAGCCGGCGGTCAGTGCATTCTTGGACCTGCTCGGGCGCTGCAGTCTGTCGAACTGACGGAGCGTGCCCCAAGTCGGACAGTTCCTACCGAGCGCAGGCACGCGATCCGACCTTCAGCTGCGGAGCTCATACGTGGCATGGCGCCGGCGTGGCGTCTATCGTTCTCGGCATGTTCACTCCCACCCATGGAGCTGTGTCATGAGGGAAACGATCCGCAAGAGCCGCGTCCAAGGCGAAGGCGACTACGAAGCCGCACGCCGTTACGACAAGGCGGCACAGGACTTCGCCCAATCGGGCAAGGTTGCCGATGCTGCGCGCAAGGCCAAGCCGCGCGCAGACCGAGAAGCCGAAGAGATGCTGGAAGCAGAGCGCATCGGCAAATCGCGCTCCAAGGGCGAAGACCCTGGGGATCGGCGTTGAGCAAGGACAAGCCGCTCGGACGTACCAAACCGGTTGTCGATTCCGAATCCGCTCCCAGGCTGCCGCACGAGCACGACGAATCGTCCGACAGCCAGGTCAGCGACGAGCGACCCATCATCCGCCAGGCCCATGACGACCTGGCTTCCGGCAAGGTCGATACCGACCGAGGCGTGCCTATGCACGAGGCCTACCAACGCCAGAAGAAACCCGCCAAGAAAAGCAGACCGACGTGAAAGTGAAATCCGTGAACGCGGAGCAGGACAGTGGCTACAAAGCCAGGTACCTGATCCTGCTGAGCGACCAGACCACCCAAAGAGCCCTGCTGTTCGGCATGGACCACCAGTACCTCACCGAAGTGATCGACGACGATGACGGTCTGGTGCTCGAGAACCTCACCCGCTTCGGCACGGCCTGCGTGCCGCCACAGGACATTGCGCTCGATGCGCGGGTGATGGCCGGCCAGCCGCCATCGGCCAAGTTACGCTGCTTTGCGCTTGGCTGATGCGATGTTGGGAGGGGAGGTTGACGAGCCTTACCCCCGGCACTGGTTGCAACGCTTAGGGCTGCTTGGTTCCCCACCTGACCCGGTTGGGCGCGCTTCCATGCGGGGAGGCCCGTCAGCGTGGATTGTAGGGGACGATCCGCGTGGATCGCCCGTGCAAGGCCTTGTCGGACTCAACGCAGCTGCAGCGCGTCGTCGCCGAACTCGATGTTCAGCGGCTCGATGACGAGCCTCTTGGGGCCAGCCTCCACGCGACCAGCGATCACGGCCTTGATGCCTTGCGCCTCGGCCACGTCGACCGTGCGCTGCGCATCCTCGGCCTTCACGAACAGCGCGAAGCCCGCGCCCATGTTGAGCGTGCTGTAGGCCTCTTGGTCGTCCTGCTTGGCGTGCTGCTGGATGAACTTGAGAACCGGCGTGACTTCGGGCACGGTGTGGATGCGGTAGGTGTGCGTGGCGGGGTGGCGCAACAGCTTGCGCCAGCCGTGGCCGGTGATGTTGGCGCAGTAGTGCGGCGTGATGCCGGCCTTGTACAGCGCCTCGGTCACCGGCGAGTACAGCACCGTGGGGGCGAGCAGGGCGTCGCCGTAGCTGAGGCCGGGCTGCACCTCGGTGAGGTAGCCCCGTGGCAGGCGCTCGACCAGCTTGCGCGCGAGGCTCAGTCCGTTGGCGTGGATGCCGCTCGAGGCCAGCAGCACGATGGCGTCGCCCGGTGCGAGTTTGTCGCCCACCGAGAGGCGCTCCTTCGGGTTGATGAGGCCGGTGCAGCTGGCGGCGAGGTCGATGCGGCCGTCGGCCACGATGCCGGCCAGTGCGGGCGTTTCGCCGCCGCCCCAGGCCACGCTGCACACGTCGCAGGCGCGCTTCCAGCCGGCCACCAGAGCCTGCGCGCGTTGCGCATCGGAGAACCAGTCGGAACCGCCCGCGGCCCAGTAGGCCTGCACCACCAGCGGCGTGGCGCCGACGGTGATGAGGTCGTTGATCGCCATCGCGATGGTGTCCTGCGCGATGCTGTCGTAGTAGCTCTTGCCGGTGAGGGCCTTCATCTCGTCGGCCACCAGGGCCTTGGAGCCCAGGCATTCGACGATGGATGCGATGTAGAACGGCCCCACGTCGACCACGTAGGCCGATTCGCCGCGCGAGGCCTCGACTTCGCTGAAGCCGTGCGAGGCGAGGTGCGCGCCGGTGGCCTTGGCGGCGCGCTGGGCGGCCACTTTGAGCGGGTCGATCAGGTCGTAGTTGACGCCGGCTTGTTCATAGCTGAGGGTGCCGTCGTTCGGGGTTGTGGAGTTCATCGGAGGGGCAAGCAGGCAAAACCGGGATTATCCGGCAGCCGCCCGGTCGGACTTTAGAATCGCCCGATGTCCTATCTCGTCCTGGCCCGCAAGTACCGTTCTCGCGACTTCGAAGCGCTCGTCGGCCAGGAGCACGTGGTCCAGGCGCTCAGCAATGCGCTCACGCAGCAGCGCCTGCATCACGCCTACCTCTTCACCGGCACGCGCGGCGTGGGCAAGACCTCGGTCTCGCGCATCCTGGCCAAGGCACTCAACTGCACCGGGGCCGATGGGCAGGGCGGCATCACCGCCCACCCCTGCGGCGTGTGCGATGCCTGCCGCGACATCGACAGCGGCCGCTTCGTCGACTACGTGGAGCTCGATGCGGCTTCCAACCGCGGCGTCGAAGAGATCTCGCAGCTGCTCGACCAGGCCGTCTACAAGCCGGTGGTGGGGCGCTTCAAGGTCTACCTGATCGACGAAGTCCACATGCTCTCGAACACCGCGTTCAACGCGATGCTCAAGACGCTCGAAGAGCCGCCCGAATACCTCAAGTTCGTGCTGGCCACGACCGACCCGCAGAAGGTGCCGCCCACGGTGCTCTCGCGCTGCCTGCAGTTCAACCTGCGGCCGATGGCGCCTCAAACGGTGCAGGAGCATCTCACTACCGTGCTGGCTGCCGAGCAGATCGAAGCCGAGCCGGGCGCGCTGCGCCTGCTGGCCCGTGCTGCGCGCGGCTCGATGCGCGATGCGCTCTCGCTCACCGACCAGGCGATCGCCTTCGGTGCCGGCAGCCTGACCGAAGCCGGTGTGCGCCAGATGCTCGGTGCGGTGGACCGCAGCCACGCCGTGCGCCTGGTCGAAGCGCTGGCTGCGGGGCAGGGGGCAGAGGTGATCGCGGCGGTCGACGGTCTGCGCAGCCTGGGCCTGTCGGCCAGCGGCACGCTGGAAGAGATGGCCGCGCTGCTGCAGCAGATGGCCGTGCTACAGGCCGTGCCCGATGCGCTCGACGAGAGCGACCCCGATGCCCCGACGGCCGCGCGCCTCGCCGCCCTGCTGGCGCCCGACGAGACGCAGTTCCTCTACAGCATCGTGCTGCACGGCCGCGCCGAGCTGGGGCTGGCGCCCGACGAGTACAGCGGCCTGGTGATGATCCTGTTGCGCATGCTGGCCTTCAAGCCGGGTGCGGTGCCCAGCCAGGCCGCGCGGCCTGATTCGAGCCGGGCGGCGGGGGCATCCGCCCGGCCGGCGATGGCGGCTGCAACCGCTCCCGCGGCGCCGACCCGCTCTGTGCCTGCACCTGCGCCCGCGGTGCGCCCCGCACCTGTGGCTGCGCCTGCGCCGCGTGTGGCCGCTCGGGCTCCCGCACCTGCCGCAGCGAGCAGCGACGAGCCGCCGCCCTGGCTGGACGTGCCCGACGAAGAGCCGACCCAGGCCGCGCCGCTTGTGGCGCGCGAACCGCAGAGCCTGGCCTTTGCCTCGCCGCCTGCGCCACCGAGCTTCGCTCCCACGCCCCTGGGCGACCGCTGGAACGAGGTGGTGACGCAACTCGTGCAAGCCGGCAGCATCAGCGCCCTGGTGCGCGAGCTCGCCATGCAGGCGCAGTGCGTGGGCATTGAAGAACAGTCGACGCCGAGCGTCTGGCGCCTGCGGGTGGAGCGCGAAACCCTGCGTGCCCCGGCCCAACGCGACAAGTTGCAGGCGGCCTTGTCCGACCTGCTCAAGAATGCGGCGCAGATCGAGGTCGAGGCGGGTGTTGCCAGCGACACCCCCGCGCAGCGCGCCGCCGCCGAGCGGGCGCGGCGCCAGAACGAAGCCGAACAGATCATCCACAACGACCCGCTGGTGCAGGCCTTGATGCAGCAGTTCAAGACCGCGCGCATCGTGCCCGGCTCGGTCAAGCCCCATTGATTCAGGAGAACTCCCCATGATGAAGAACCAACTCGCTGGCCTGATGAAGCAGGCCCAGGCGATGCAGGACAACCTCAAGAAGGCGCAGGAAGAGCTGGCCAACATCGAGGTCGAAGGCCAGTCGGGCGCCGGCCTGGTGAAGATCACCATGACCTGCAAGCATGACGTGAAGCGCGTGGCCATCGACCCCAGCCTGCTCGCCGACGACAAGGACATGCTCGAAGACCTGGTGGCTGCGGCCTTCAACGACGGCCTGCGCCGTGCCGAAGAGGTGTCGCAGGAGAAGATGGGCAAGCTCACCGCTGGCATGCCGCTCCCCCCCGGCATGAAGTTCCCCTTCTGATGGCCGAACCAGCGCTCGACGCCCTGATCGAAGCCCTGCGGCGCCTGCCCGGTGTGGGCCAGAAGTCGGCGCAGCGCATGGCCTTCCACCTGCTGCAGCACGACCGCGAAGGCGCGCGCCGCATCGCGCAATCGCTGCAGGGCGCGGTCGACAACATCCGCCACTGCGAGCGCTGCCACACCTTCACCGAGGCACCGGTTTGCCACACCTGCCTCGACGAGACGCGTGACCGCCGCCTGCTGTGCGTGGTCGAGACGCCTGCCGACCAGGCGGCCATGGAGCGCACAGGCAGCTACCGCGGCCTGTACTTCGTGCTGATGGGGCGGCTGAGCCCGCTCGACGGTATTGGCGCGCGCGACATCGGCCTGCAGCAACTGCTCGACCGCACCACCGACGGCACGGTCGAAGAGGTGATCGTCGCGACCAACTTCACCGCCGAAGGCGAGGCCACGGCGTACGTGGTGGCCGAGGCACTCAAGTCACGCCCGCTGCGGGTGACGCGCCTGGCGCGCGGCGTGCCGATCGGCAGCGAACTCGAATACGTGGATCTGGGCACCATCGCCCACGCGCTGGTGGATCGCCGCTGAGCGCGGCGTCGTGGCGCGTCAGCGCGTCTTGCGCTTGGGGGCCGGCTTCTTGGCGACCTTGTTGCTGGCCGCCTTCTGCGGCACGTAGACCACCACGCTTTCGCCGGCCTTGAAGCTCGCGCCGGCACTCACCTTGTTCCACTGTGCCAGCTGCGCCGGGCTCACGCGATAGCGCTTGGCCACGCTGGCCACGGTCTCGCCCTTGACGGCACGGTGCGTCACGCGGCGCGGTGGCAAGGCCTCGGGCGTGAGCGCCATCACCGCGTTGTCGGCGACGTGAAGCGACACGTCCTTCAGCAGATGTTGGGCGCGCGGCACCAGCAGCGTGGAGCCGGCCTTGACCAGCATGCGGGGCGGGATCTTGTTGACGTCGCGCAGCTCGGCTTCTGTCATGCCGACCTGCTTGGCGGCGTCGGCTGCCTTCAGCGTGCGCGGGGCGACCCAGGCCGTCCAGGTGGCGAAGGGGCCGCGGTGCTGGGCGCTGTTGCGCACGAACAGGCTGGCGTTGTCGTAGGGGAGCAGGATCTGCGGCGTGCCCGCGGCCAGGATGACCGGCTTGTTCATCTGCGGGTTGAGGGTGTTGAACTCGTCCTGGGTGATGCCGGCCAGGCGGATGGCGACGGCGACGTCGATGTCGCGCTCGATGGGCACGCTCAGGAAGTAAGGGTGGTTGGCCAGAGGAGGCAACGCGACGCCGAAGGATTCGGGCCGCATCACGATGTTCTTCACCGCCTGCAGCTTGGGCACGGAGTAGGCCGTCTCGTTGGGCATGCGCAGGCTCAGGTAGTCGGTGGGCTTGCCGGCCTTCTGGTTGCGTGCGATGGCGCGCTGCACGTTGCCTTCGCCCCAGTTGTAGGCAGCCAGAGCGAGGTGCCAGTCGCCGAACATGCCGTACAGACGACCGAGGTAGTCGAGCGCAGCACGGGTCGAAGCCAGCACGTCGCGGCGGTCGTCGCGGAATACGTTTTGCCGCAGCTCGAAGTGCTTGCCAGTGGCTGGCATGAACTGCCACATGCCCGAGGCCTTGGCCGATGACACGGCCTGCGGGTTGAAGGCGCTTTCGACGAAGGGCAGCAGCGCGAGTTCGGTGGGCATGCCGCGGCGCTCGACTTCTTCGATGATGTGGAAGAGGTAGCGGCTGCCGCGCTCCGTCATACGTTGCACGTAGTCGGGCCGGCTGGAGTACCACTGCTCGCCGGTGCGCACGAGCGGGGTGTCGAGGTCTGGCATGGCGTAGCCGCGTCGAAGCCGCTCCCACAGGTCGACGGTGGCCACCTTGGAGTTGAGGTCCACCGGCTCGTCGGGGCGCAACGGGTCAACAGGGGCGGCAGCCACCGGGTTCTCGTTGGGTGTGGAGGTCGCGTCCGACGCAGCAGATGCGGCCGCCGACGCAGCAGATGCCGCCGCCAATGGCGCATTGGCGATGGCGGCGGGCAGATCGCCTTGCTGGTCGGGCGGCTCGACAAAGGTGGCACATGCGCTCAGCAGGAGGCCGAGCGCGGCTGCGGCCACGCGCCGCAGAGAAGACATTTGAATCATCGGAAGTTGTTTTTCCATTGGCGCAGCGCGGCCAGGACGTCGGTCTCGCTGGCGCTGGAGGCACCCTGGGCGAGTGCGGTTTGCACGACCTCGGGCTGATGGCAACGCATGAAGGGATTGATGCGGCGCTCGCGCGCGATCGAGCTCGGCAGCGTGGGTTCGTTCTGCGCGCGCAAGGCTTCGCAGTGCGCGATGTAGGCGAGCAGGTCGTCGTTGTGCGGCTCGACGGCGCGCGCGAACTTGAGGTTGGACAAGGTGTACTCGTGCGCGCAGCACACCCGGGTGGCCCCTGGCAGCGCCGCCAGGTGCGACAGCGAGTGGTGCATCTGCGCCGGCGTGCCTTCGAAGAGCCGCCCGCAGCCGCCCGAGAACAGCGTGTCGCCGCAGAAGACGAGAGGCGCCTCGCCGTCGAGCGGGGCGTGGAAGTAGGCGATATGGCCGGCGGTGTGGCCTGGCACGTCGATCACGTCGAAGCGGCAGCCCAGCAGCTCGATGTGGTCACCGCCGTTGAGCGGCGTGTACGGTTGCGGGATGTCTTCGCGTGCCGGGCCATAGATCGGGCCGTGCAGGCGAGAACGAAGTTGCGAAAGACCGCCGACATGATCGGCGTGGTGGTGGGTCACTAGAATCCCGGCGAGCACCAGGCCTTGCGCATCGAGCGCACGTGCCACCGGTGCCGACTCCCCCGGATCGACCACGAGCGCCTGCCGGCCATCGTGAAGCATCCAGATGTAGTTGTCGGTGAAGGCAGGCAGTGCAAGCAGGTTCATGGCGGAACTCGGTGGGATTATAGGTTTGGCCCCCTGGCTGAAGACGCCGCCGGGCCGCTACTTGCTGGCCTGGGAACAGGCCCAGCTGGATCGCTGCGTGGCCGATGTGTTCGGCTTTCACGCGCTGCAATTGGGCCTGCCCGAACTCGACGCACTGCGCGCCAACCGCATGCCCCACCGCTGGCTGGCAACGGACCAAGCGGACCAGTCCGCGCCGGCGATGGAGTCTGCTGCATCGAGCGAAGTTCCCGTGAACAAGCCGCGCGAAGCGATGTTGCAGTGCGATTTCGACGCCTTGCCCTTCGACAGCCAGAGCCTCGACCTCGTCGTGCTGCCGCATTCGCTGGAACTCGCACGCGACCCGCACCAGGCCTTGCGCGAAGTCGAGCGCGTGCTGGTGCCCGAGGGTCGCGTGGTCATCATCGGCTTCAACCCTGGCAGCCTGTGGGCGCTGCGCCAGCACTGCGGCCGCATGGGGCGCGGCATGGGCCTGGGCAAGGGCAGCCCGCTGTTCATGCCCAGCGAGGGCGAGTTCCTCGGCTACTGGCGCTTGCGCGATTGGTTGCGCCTGCTGAGCTTCGAGGTGGAGCAGGGGCGCTTCGGCTGCTACAAGCCGCCTTTCACTTCGGACCAATGGCTGGCGCGCTTCGAGTGGATGGAGCGCACGGGCGACCGCTGGTGGCCGGTGCTGGGCGCGGTGTATCTGCTGGTGGCCGTCAAGCGCGTGCGCGGCATGCGGCTGATTGGCCTGGCCCGGCGCCAGCGCGTGGTGGCCAAGCCGGCCCCTGCGGTGGTGAGCAGCCACCGCCATCCTTCAACTTCTCACACACATGACTTCGACTGAACCTCGCCCGACCATCCAGCGCCCCAGCGTGACCATCTACACCGATGGCGCCTGCAAGGGCAACCCAGGGCCGGGCGGTTGGGGCGCCTGGCTGAGCACCGGCGCGCACGAGAAAGAGCTCTTCGGCGGCGAGCGCCTCACCACCAACAACCGCATGGAACTCACCGCGGTGATCGAGGCACTGAACTCGCTCAAGCGCAGCTGCAACGTGATCGTCTACACGGACAGCCAGTACGTGCGCCAGGGCATCACCGAGTGGATCCACAACTGGAAGACGCGCGGCTGGAAGACCGCCGACAAGAAGCCGGTGAAGAACGCCGACCTGTGGCAGCGGCTCGATGCCTTGCGTAACCTGCACCACGTGGATTGGCGCTGGGTGAAGGGCCACGCCGGCGACCCCGGCAATGAGCGCGCCGATGCGCTGGCCAACCGGGGAGTAGACGCGGCGTCTACGTGATTTCCAGCCTCGCGCCGCGGGGAGGCTCGGGCTACATTCGTTGGGGCAGCAAACAGGGTCGAGCGTGAAGATTTTGCATACGGTGGTGGCGATCGTCGGCATTTCGGTCGCCAGCGGAGCGGCATGGTGGTACCAGAACAGGACGCCCGCTGCAGGCCCAGCGACCTCGACCGCCGGCTCCCAGCAGGCCGGAGCCAACGGGCCGGTGGTGGTAGAAGTGGGCCGGGCCGAGGCCATCACCATCGACGACGATGCGCAAGGCGTTGGAGCGCTGCGGTCCCGCCAGGGCGTGATGCTGCGCCCCGAGGTCAGCGGCCGCATCTCCAGGCTCGGCTTCAACGACGGCCAGCGCGTCAGGCGCGGCCAGATGCTGGTGCAGCTCGATGACACGCTGCAGGCCGCGCAAACCCTGCAGGCCGAGGCGCAGGCCAGCATCGCCCGCACCAACCTGCAGCGCAACCGCGAGCTGCTGGCCGCCAACTTCGTGAGCCAGAGCGTGGTCGACCAGAGCGTTGCGGCCCTGCAGGTGGCCGATGCGCAGGTCTCGCTGGCCAAGGCCCAGCTGGCGCGCATGCGCATCGACGCACCCTTCGATGGCGTGGCCGGCATCCGCAGCGTGAACGTGGGCGACTACGTGAAGGACGGCGCCGACCTGGTGAACGTGGAAGACCTCTCTTCGGTGCTGCTCGACTTCCGCGTGGCCGAGCGCTACGTGTCGCGCATCAAGACCGGCCAGCCCATCGAGGCGCAGCTCGATGCACTGCCGGGCAAGCTGTTCAAGGGCCAGGTCGATGCCGTCGATTCGCTGCTCGACGCCAATGGCCGCTCGCTGCTCGTGCGCGCGCGCCTGCCCAACCCCGGTGGCGAGCTGCGCTCGGGCATGTTCGCGCGCACGCGCGTGGTGTTCGCATCGCGCACCAACGCCATCGTGGTGCCTGAAGAAGCGTTGGTGCCGCTGGCCGGCAAGCAGTACCTGGTGAAGGTGGTCGATGGTCCGGATGGCACCAAGGTTTCGCAGCGCCTGGAGGCGCAGATCGGGATGCGCCTGCCCGGCAAGGTGGAGATCGTGCAAGGTCTGGCGCGCGGCGACGTGGTGGTGACCGCCGGCCACACCCGTTTGCTGCGGCCCGAGGCGCTGCCGGTGAAGATCGTCAACATCGACCGTCCGGCGCGCCCGGCGGGCGCTGCGGCATCGGGGGCGGCCTCGGGCGTCAGCCGCGCCGGCGCCCTGGCCCCGGCCTGAGGCCTGCGGAGACCTTGCCATGGTGCTGTCCGACACCGCCATCCGCCGCCCCGTGTTCGCCACGGTGCTGGCGCTGCTGATCATCCTCGTGGGCGTGGTGTCGTACACGCGGCTGCAGGTGCGCGAGTACCCGCGTATCGACGAGCCGGTGGTCAACGTGTCGACCCGCCTCATCGGTGCCTCGTCGGAGGTGATCGAGTCGCAGGTCACCAAGCCGCTCGAAGACTCCATCGCCGGCATCGACGGCGTGGAGATCATCACCTCGATCTCGCGCTCGGAGCAGAGTCAGATCACGGTGCGCTTCAAGCTCGAGAAGAACCCCGACGACGCCGCGGCCGATGTGCGCGACCGGGTCTCGCGGGTGCGGGCCAAGCTGCCCGATGCCATCGACGAGCCGGTGATCGCCAAGGTCGAGGCCGATGCCACGCCCACCATCTGGCTGGCCTTCACGAGCGAGACACTGTCGCCGCTGGAGGTGACCGACCTGGTCACGCGGGTCGTCAAGCCGCGCCTGCAGACCGTCCCTGGTGTGGCCGACGTGCAGATCAACGGCGACCGCAAGTTCTCGATGCGCATCGGGCTCGACCCGGACAAGCTCGCCTCCTACCGCCTGACGGTGCAGGACGTGGAAGACGCGCTGCGCCGCCAGAACCTCGAGGTGCCGGCCGGGCGCATCGAGAGCCAGCAGCGCGAGTTCAGCGTCACCGCGCGCACCGACCTCAACACGGTGGAGCAGTTCTCGGCCGTGGCGCTGAAGCAGGCCAACGGCTTCACTGTGCGGCTGCGCGACGTGGCGCGCATCGAGCAGGCCGCCGCGAGCGAGCGGTCTAGCGTGCGGCTGAACGGCGTGTCGTCGATCTCATTGGGCGTGATCCGCCAGGCGACGGCCAACCCGCTGGAGATCTCGGCCGGCGTGCGCGAGATCCTGCCCCGGCTGCAGCAGGATCTGCCGGGCGGTGTGAAGGTGCAGGTGGCCAACGACAACTCGCTCTTCATCGACCGCTCTGTCAAGTCGGTCTACCGCACCATCACCGAGGCGGTGGTGCTGGTGGCGCTGGTCGTGTTCGTCTTCCTGCGTCACCTGCGTGCGGCGGTGATCCCGCTGGTGACCATCCCCGTGAGCCTGATCGGCACCTTCGGCATCATGGCGGCCGCGGGTTTCACCATCAACACGCTCACGCTGCTGGCGCTGGTGCTGGCGATCGGCCTGGTGGTCGACGACGCGATCGTGGTGCTGGAGAACATCTTCCGTCACATCGAAGAAGGCATGTCGCCGTTCCAGGCCTCGTTGAAGGGCGCCAAGGAGATCGGCTTCGCGGTGGTCGCCATGACGCTCACGCTCGCGGCTGTGTTCGCTCCGCTGGCTTTCGCTCCCGGGCGCACCGGGCGCTTGTTCACCGAGTTCGCGCTGACGCTGGCCGGCGCGGTGATCGTCTCCGGCTTCATTGCGCTGACGCTCACGCCAATGATGTGCAGCAAGCTGCTGCGCCACGAGCCGCAGCCCAGCCGCTTCGACCGGGTGATGGAAGGCGGCCTGACCTGGCTCACCGGCTCTTACGCCTCCGCGCTCGGCTGGGTGCTGTCGCACCGCTGGGTGGTGCTGGTGGTGATGTT
>NZ_DASSRA010000408.1:0-4285 GCF_035702065.1 Rhizobacter sp. | reverse complement strand
CTCACGCCCCAGCGGCCGATCTTGCCGGCCTGCACCAGCGTGTCGAAGGCCTCCACCGTCTCGGCCAGCGGGTGCGCGCCGCGCCAGTGCAGCAGGTAGAGGTCGATGCGGTCCAGCCCCAGGCGCTTGAGGCTGCGCTCGCAGGCGGCCGGCACGCCGCGACGGCTGGCGTTGTGCGGGTAGACCTTGCTGACGACGACGATCTCGTCGCGGCGCAGCGTGTCGGCGCGCAGCGCCTCGGCCAGCGCCAGGCCGACCACGGTCTCGGCGCCGCCTTCGCCGTACATCTCGGCGGTGTCGATCAGCCGGTAGCCCAGCTCAAGGGCGCTGCGCACGGCGGCGACCTCGGCGGCACGCGTGGCGCCGGACTCGCCCATGCGCCAGGTGCCGAGGCCCAGCGACGGCAGGGCGCTCATGGCCGGGTCTCCGGCTTGACCGGCACACGCTGCGCGGGGTCGTAGAAGAAGGTTTCCTCGGCGATGCGTTCGCCTTCCCAGCGCTGGTAGGCGAGCTCTTCCATGTGCGTGACGCTGCCGTCCTGCCACACGAAGTGGAAGATCCAGCGGATGACCACCTTGTCGCCATTCACGAAGATCGGCCGCACGCAGGTCGACTCGACGGAGCGGGCGCGTGCCATCACCTTGTGCTCGTTGGCGACGTGCGCCGCGCGGCCCACCCGCGGCTTGCCCTGGTTCTCCTGCATGGTGGCGTGCTCGGTGTAGAACTCTTCGCAGGCCTCGGCGTGGGCGCCTTCTTCCACGCGCCTCACGAAGCGTTCCAGGGTGTCGGTTGTGGGCATCGGAGATCCTTTCAGGGCGGGAGTGTCCCCGCGGCGAAGAAGCCCGCTCAGCCGGGTGGCTTCTTGAGGGCCTTGTCGCCCCGGCAGGCGCTGAGCGGGCGCGCCGTGGCCGAGGCGATGCGAACGACCTGGCGCGAGGCCAGCTCCACCACCACCCTCAGGCAGGCGCAGCCGTAGCCATGGCTCCCGTTGGTGCGCACCCATTGCGCGGCGCTGAAGCTCGGCCAGTCGCCTTCGGCCTGGTGGCCGCCCTGGATGCCCACCGTCCACTCGCCCTCGCGGTCGTGCAGCCAGGCATTGCCCGGCGTGGGGTTGTCGAACCAGCCGCAGCGGGTCTGTGCGGTCGCGGTGGTGTCGGCGGACGCCATCGGCTCATGCTCGAACACAACCGGCAGGCTGCTCCGCGGCGTCGACACGAAGTGGTAGGCCGTGGGGTAGGCGCTGGTGCAGGCCTCGCCGCGCTGTCGGCGCTTCTCCTGGTAGCGCACCACCAGCTGGCCGGGCCGCAGCTGCAGCCCGGTGATGCTCACCCCGGCGCAGCCCGTGGGGTTGGAGGCGAGCACCACGCCCAGCAGCATCGAGCGCCGGAAGTCGACCACCGGCAGCGGCATCGGCGGCTGGGCGGCCTGCCCGCTGGGATCGGACCACAGCAGCTGCCAGCTGCCTTCCCACTGCGGCGCATCGTAGGCCGTCACCGTGGTGACCACCGAGCGCGAGAGGGGCGCGCTGCCCTTGGCGACCGTGCGGAACGGCGGGCCCTCGGCAGGCTGCGCGAACGCACCGCCCGAGGCGGCCAGCAGCACCGCCAGCAGATGAAAGCGTGCGAACCGGTCTATTTGAACTGGTACCACAGCGTCAGCGAGAAGGTGTTCTGCGTGCGGTCGCGCACCACCGGGCTGTTCTTCGCGTCGCCCATCAGGCGGCCGGCGAGCCACTGGCCCGAGAGCTTCCACTGCTCGTTGAAGCGCAGCGAGCCGACCAGGCCGTAGTTGACATCGCTCCAGTCGGCACCCGGCGCGTAGGCCGGCAGCGAGCCCGCCGCCGACTCCTCGGGCGAGACGCCGTAGTAGCTGCGCAGGTGGTCGGCGTTGGCCCAGGTTGCCCCGAGCATCAGGCCCATCACGAAGTTGCTCGCCAGCCGCGCGCCCAGCGTGCTGCCGATCTCGAACTGCACGCCCTTGCCGTTGTTGCCCGAGCCGGCCAGCAGGCTGCTTTGCAGCTGCAGGAACTCCCAGGGCGCGTAGTTGGCGTAGAGCCCGTAGCCCAGGCGGTTGCCGATGTCCTGCAGGCCGAGCGAGCGCGAGGTGTCGTCGCTGCGGCCGAACACCGGCCACAGCCGCGCGCCGTATTGCCATTCCTTCTGGTGCGACAGGTTCCAGCCCAGGCCGATGTCGGTGGAGAAGAAGAAGCCATTGGGGTGGTAGTAGTCCACGCCCAGCAGCGGCAGCACCGTGGTCTTGTCGGAGCCCGGCGCCTCGGGGTAGGCGGCCACCGAAGGGCCGATGGAGAGCTTGGCCTCCTGCTCGGGCGGCGAGCCGAGCAGGATCAGCCCGCCGATGGCCTGGGCCTGGCTGGCGGCCAAGGCCAGTGCGATGGCTGCGAACGCGTGCTTCGTCATGGTCACCTCAGCGCTTGGCGGGCAGCTGGCCGCGCATGAGGGCCTCGCGCTCGGCGGCGGCCACCGGGTCCCAGGCATGGCGCGGGCCGATGAAGGCGCCGCCGTCCACCAGCAGGTGCTCGCCGGTGACGAAGGCCGAGTCGTCGGAGGCGAAGAACAGCACCGCCTTGGCAATGTCTTCAGGCAGGCCGGCCTTGGCGATGGGCTGCGCGTTGGGCGCCACCTTGGCCAGCATCTGCTTCACCTGCGGCGCGGCCTCGGGCGGCACGCGCTCGGGGTTGGCGGTGAAGATGTTGGTGAGGATCAGCCCCGGGCACACCGCGTTGACGCGGATGCCGCTGCGAGCGAGCTCCGCGCCGGCCAGGCGCGTGAGGTGGATCACGCCCGCCTTGGCGACCGAGTAGGCGATGGGCGCGGCGCCCGACTGCACGCCGGCGATCGACGCGGTGTTGACGATGGCACCGCCCCCGCGCGCCTTGAGGTGCGGCACGGCATGGCGGATGCCCAGCGCCACCGAGCGCAGCAGCAGGCTGTGCGTGCGGTCCCAGCCGTCGGCCGTCATCTCGTCGATGCGTGCGGGCGTGCCGCCGGCCCCGGCGTTGTTGAACACGATGTCGAGCCCGCCGAAGCGCGCCACGGCGCCGGCCATCAGCGCCTCGATCTGCGACTCTTCCATCACGTTGCAGTGCTGGTAGGCCACGCGGCCGTCGAAGCGCGCTTCGAGCGCGGCACCGGCCGCATCGTCGATGTCGCCCACCATCACCTGCGCACCTTCTTCGACGAAGCGCTCCACCGTGCCCAGGCCGATGCCGGAGCAGCCACCGGTGATCACGGCCACCTTGTTCTTCAGACGATCCACCACGAAAGACTCCCTGTGCGGCGCTGTCGGAGCCCCGTGCTCCGGTCAGTGGCGCGCGATGCGCCCGAGGTTGTATCACGCGCTCACTGCGCCACGTAGCGACCGGGGCGGTGGTTGGTGGCGATCACGAGGTTGAGCACCACCGCGGCCACGATCGACAAGGCCACGCGGGGCAGTGGCACCGTGGCCAGTGCGGCGCAGACGATCACGGAGTCCATCGCCATCTGCACATGGCCGGCACGCCAGCCGCGCTTCTTCTGCGCGATGAGCGCGAGGATGCCCAGGCCGCCCAGGCTCGCCTGGTGGCGAAACAGCACCAGGAAGCCGTTGCCCATCAGCACACCACCCAGGATGGCAGCCAGCCACGCGTCCAGCGAGGCCAGCGCCAGATGGCGCGGCAGCCAGTCGCTCATGACCGACACCAGCACCACGGCGGCCAGTGTGCGCAGGGTGAAGCTGCGGCCCATGTGCCGCCAGGCCAGCCAGTAGAAGGGCAGGTTGAGCACGAAGTACGCCACGCCGAACGACCAGCCGCCCAGGTAGTGCATCAGGAAGGCGATGCCGGCGGTGCCACCCGACAGCAGCCCGGCATGCTTGAACAGCGTGACGGCCAGCGACACCAGCAGCGTGCCGATCAGCAGGGCCTGCAGGTCTTCGAGCGGCGTGTGCCGCAGGGTCGAGGGGTCGGGGTCTTGCATTGCGCCCGATTGTCCATGGCCTGGCCGTTGGCACGCCGCCTGCTATTGAGAGCATCACGAGAGTAGAAGCGTTCACTGTGCGCCCGATCAGCACCACCCCGGTGCCACATGGAGCGGCGCAGCCGGAAATTGCTCTCGAAGTGCCCTGTGCCGGTGCCATGCGCCGCGCGGGGAGTTCGTCACTTCGAGAGTGCCCGTCCACCTTGCTTGGGTGCGGGCCGGGAGCGCTTCCATGCTGACCACCCGCCAACCTGTCTTCCGCAAGCACTGGCATGCGGTGATGCCGCTTTCGCTGCTGGCCGACGGCCCGC
>NZ_DASSRA010000407.1:0-4027 GCF_035702065.1 Rhizobacter sp. | reverse complement strand
GCCTGCCCAACCGGCAGCAGCTGATCGAGCACATGAGCCAGATCCTGGCGCTGCGCGAGCGCGAGCCCAAGCCGGTGAGCGTGCTGGTGTTCCGCATCGAAGGCCTGCAGGGCGTGGAGGCCGGCCACGGCCACGAGTCGGCCAACGTGGTGCGGCGCAAGGTGGCCGTGCGGCTGCGCGCCGGCGTGCGGTCGAGCGACGTGGTGGCCTCGCTGGGTGCCGATGTGTTCGCGGTGCTGCTGCCGTCCACCGAAGCACCCACCGACGCGCAGCACGTGGTGGAGAAGCTCATGCGCTCATTGCGCGAGCCCTTCAAGATCGGCGGCGCCGACGTGCCGATCTTCACGCACGTGGGCCTGGCGCAGTTCCCGCAGGATGGCAAGCAGCCGGAGCAGCTGCTGCGCCATGCGTCGTCGAGCGCGCTGCTCGGTGCCTATGGCATGCAGGGTTCGGCCAACGAGTGACTACTTGTTGATGTCGCCCAGGCAGAGGTACTTGATTTCGAGGTAGTCCTCGATGCCGTGGCGTGAGCCTTCGCGCCCCAGGCCCGATTGCTTGACGCCACCGAAGGGCACCTCGGCCGTCGAGATCAGGCCGGTGTTCACCCCGACCATGCCCGACTCCAGCCCTTCGCCCACGCGGAAGATGCGGCCGATGTCGCGGCTGTAGAAGTAGGCGGCCAGGCCGAACTCGGTGGCGTTGGCCATCTCGATGGCCTCGGCCTCGGTCTTGAAGCGGAACACCGGCGCCACAGGGCCGAAGGTTTCTTCACGGGCACACAGCATCTCGCTGGTGGTGTCGGTGAGCACGGTGGGCTCGAAGAAGCGGTCGCCGATGCGCTTGCCGCCGGTCAGCACCTTGGCGCCCTTGCTCACGGCGTCGGCCACGTGGCGCTCGATCTTGGCGATGGCGTTGTCGTCGATCATCGGGCCCTGGGTGATGCCGGCCTCGAAGCCGTTGCCCACCTTGATGGCCTTGGCCTTGGCTGCGAGCTTCTGCACGAACTCGTCGTACACGCTGTCCTGCACGTAGAGGCGGTTGGCGCACACGCAGGTCTGGCCGGCGTTGCGGTACTTGCTGGCCAGGGCCCCGTCGACGGCGCTGTCGATGTCGGCGTCGTCGAACACGATGAAAGGCGCGTTGCCACCGAGCTCGAGCGAGAGCTTCTTGATGGTCGGCGCGCATTGCGCCGCCAGGATGCGGCCTACCTCGGTGGAACCGGTGAACGACAGGTGGCGGATCACGTCGCTCTCGCACAGCACCTTGCCGATCTCGGCCGACTTCTCCGAGGTGATGATGTTCAGCACGCCCGGCGGCAGGCCGGCACGCTGGCCGAGCTCGGCGATGGCGAGCGCCGACAGCGGCGTCTGCCCGGCCGGCTTGACGATCACCGGGCAGCCCGCCGCGAGCGCCGGGCCGACCTTGCGGGTGATCATCGCGATGGGGAAGTTCCACGGCGTGATGGCCGCGCACACGCCCATGGGCTGCTTGATGACGAGGTAGCGCTTGTTGTTGTCGGTGGTGGGGATGGTCTCGCCGTAGACACGGCGGCCTTCTTCGGCGAACCACTCGATGAAGCTCGCGCCGTAGGCGACTTCACCCTTGGCCTCGGCCAGCGGCTTGCCCTGCTCGGCGGTCATGATGCGCGCCAGGTCGTCGGCGTGCTGCTGCATCAGGTGGAACCACTTCATCAGGATGGCGCCGCGCTCCTTGGCGGTCTTGCTGCGCCACAGCGGCCAGGCCTTGTGCGCGGCTTCCAGCGCGGCGCGCGTCTCGATCACGCCCAGGTCGGCCACGTCGACCAGCTTCTGGCTGGTGGCCGGGTCGATCACGTCGAAGCGCTTGCTGCCGCCCACCCATTCGCCGTTGATGAGGGCGTTGGTCTTGAGCAGGCTGGCGTCGTTGAGCGAGGCGAGGGGCGAGGCGCGTTGGTCCATGGCGAAGTCTCCGTGGGGGTTTCGGCCATGATAAGTCGCACCCGTTGGGCATGAGCCTGCGCGGGGCTTGGCACCGGGCCGGCACCTATAATCAAAAGTCTTGAAAAATCAAGCAGTTACCACCGAGAGAGACACGGCATGAAAGCCTCCGAGATCCGCCAGACCTTCCTCAAGTTCTTCGAATCGAAGGGCCACACCATCGTGGCCTCGAGCCCGGTGGTGCCCGGCGACGATCCGACCTTGTTGTTCACCAACGCCGGCATGAACCAGTTCAAGGACGTGTTCCTCGGCTTCGACAAGCGCCCCTACACCCGCGCCACCACAGCGCAGAAGTGCATCCGCGCCGGCGGCAAGCACAACGACCTCGACAACGTCGGCTACACCGCGCGCCACCACACGTTCTTCGAGATGCTGGGCAACTTCAGCTTCGGCGACTACTTCAAGCACGACGCCATCCAGTACGCCTGGGAGCTGCTCACCGTGCACTTCAAGCTGCCCAAGGACAAGCTCTGGGTCACCGTGTACGCCGAAGACGACGAGGCCTACGACATCTGGAACAAGGTGGTGGGCGTGCCGGCCGAGCGCATCGTGCGCATCGGCGACAACAAGGGCGCGCGCTACGCCTCCGACAACTTCTGGATGATGGGCGACACCGGCCCCTGCGGCCCCTGCACCGAGATCTTCTACGACCACGGCGAGGGCATCCCCGGCGGCCCGCCTGGCAGCCCCGACGAAGACGGCGACCGCTACATCGAGATCTGGAACAACGTCTTCATGCAGTTCAACCGCACCGAAGACGGCGTGATGCACAAGCTGCCCAAGCCCAGCGTCGACACCGGCATGGGCCTGGAGCGCGTGACGGCGGTGCTGCAGCACGTGCACAGCAACTACGAGATCGACCTCTTCGTCGCGCTGCTCGCTGCCGCCAAGAAGGCGGTCGATGCCGCCGGTGCGGTTGATTGCGACAAGGATTCGCCGAGCCTCAAGGTCATCGCCGACCACATCCGCGCCTGCACCTTCACGGTGGTCGATGGCGTGATCCCCGGCAACGCCGGCCGCGGCTACGTGCTGCGCCGCATTGCCCGCCGCGCCATTCGCCACGGCTACAAGCTGGGTGCGCGCAAGCCCTTCTTCAGCACGCTGGTGCCGGCCCTGGTCGAGCAGATGGGCGAGGCCTACCCCGAGCTGCGCGCCAACGCGGCCCGTGCCGCTGAGGTGCTCAGGCAGGAAGAAGAGCGCTTCTTCCAGACCATCGAGCGCGGCATGGAGATCCTGGAGACCGCCCTGGCCGCCAAGCCTGCGGTGCTCGATGGCGACACCGCCTTCAAGCTGCACGACACCTACGGCTTCCCGGTCGACCTGACCGGTGACGTCTGCCGCGAGCGCGGCCTGAAGGTCGACGAAGCGCGCTTCAATGTGCTGCTCGAAGAACAGAAGCAGCGCGCCCGCGAGGCGGGCAAGTTCAAGATGGCGCAGGGCCTGGACTACAAGGGCGCGCCCACCACCTTCCACGGCTACGAGGAACTGGCGCACGAAGGCGCCAAGGTCACCGCCGTCTACGTCGACGGCAGCGCCGTCGACGTGGCGCGCGCCGGCGACGACGTGGTGGTCGTGCTTGACCACACGCCCTTCTATGCCGAGAGCGGCGGCCAGGTCGGCGATGCGGGCGAGTTCCGCAACGCCACCACCCGCGTGGTGATCGACGACACGCTGAAGATCCAGGCCGACGTGTTTGGCCACCACGGCCGCATCGCCGAAGGCGAGGTCAAGGTGGGCGACGTGTTCACCGCCCGCGTGGACACCGAGCGGCGTGCCAAGACCGTGCGCAACCACAGCGCCACCCACCTGATGCACAAGGCCTTGCGCGAGGTGCTCGGCGCCCACGTGCAGCAGAAGGGCTCGCTGGTGAACGCCGAGCGCACGCGCTTCGACTTTGCCCACACCGGCCCGATGACCGATGCGCAGATCGCCGAGGTCGAGGCCATCGTCAACGCCGAGATCCTGGCCAACGCCGGTGCTTCGGCCCAGGTGATGGCGCTCGACGACGCGCAGAAGAGCGGCGCGATGATGCTCTTCGGCGAGAAGTACGG
>NZ_DASSRA010000406.1:0-7352 GCF_035702065.1 Rhizobacter sp. | reverse complement strand
TTCTTGGCAGGGGCCTTGGCGGCCGTCGTCTCCGTGGCAGGTGCCTTGGCTGCGGCGGTCTTGGCCGGCGGCGCCTTGCCCGCACGCGGCTGGAACTCGAAACTCACCTTGCCTTCCTTCTTGTCGAAGGCGAGGAAGGCCTTGAACTTGCGCCGCGTCTTGTTGGAGACGAAGTTCTCCAGCAGGTCGGTCTTGCCGGTGGCGAGCAGCTTGGTGATCTGCTCGCGCGCCACCGGCTGCTGCAGGATGATCTTGCCGGTCTTGAAGTCGCAGGTGACATTGGCGCCGACGGCGTGCTCGCACACATAGCTGGTGCCGTGCTCGTACACGCGGCCCTGGTCTTTGGGGCAGGCGCCCAGCGATTCCTGGCCCGAGAAGTCGACCGGCTCGCCGGATTCGCCTTCCTTCTTGGCGTCTTCGCCGAAGTCGAACTCCAGCTTCCAGTTCTTGATCTCGTCGTCGAACACCAGGCGCAGCTCGGCGGTGAAGGGCCAACCCGCCTTGGAGCGAAAGCCCTCCAGCGGGCCGATCTTCTTGTTGGCCAAGAACTCTTCCACCTCGTCGAGCTCGAAGCTGCGCCCGCCGGGGATCTTGCCGATGGAGAAGCCGCAGCCCTCGCCGTCACCCGACTTGCCCGTGCAGGTGAAGCGGCGGTAGTTCTCCTTCACGATGCCGCCGCAGTTGGGGCAAGGCGTCTTGAGCGTGGCGTAGTCGCCGGGGATGGTGTCGCGGTCGTACTCCTTGGCCTTGGCGACGATGCGCTGCGTCATCGCGGCGATCTCGGCCATGAAGGTCTCGCGCTTGAGCTTGCCCTTCTCCATCTCGGCGAGCTGGTACTCCCAGTTGCCGGTGAGCTCGGGCTTGGTCAGGTCTTCCACGCCCAGGCCGCGCAGCAGCGTGGTGAGCTGGAAGGCCTTGGCCGTGGGGATCAGCTCGCGGCCGTCGCGGTGCATGTACTTCTCGAGGATCAGGCCTTCGATGATGGCCGCGCGCGTGGCCGGCGTGCCCAGGCCCTTCTCCTGCATGGCTTCGCGCAACTCGTCGTCGTCGATCAGCTTGCCGGCGCCTTCCATCGCCGAGAGCAGCGTGGCCTCGGTGTAGCGCGCAGGCGGCTTGGTCTTGAGCGCATTCACGTCCACGCTCTCGGTGCGCACCTTCTCGCCCGGCTCCACGGCCACCAGGTTGGCGTCGTCTTCCTGCGCCTCGCGGCCGTACACCGCCAGCCAACCCGGCTTGACCATCACCTTGCCGTTGGTCTGGAAGCTGTGCCCCGCCGCCACGCTGATGCGCGTGGTGACCTGGAACTCGGCCGGCGGGAAGAACACCGCCAGGAAGCGCTTGACCACCATGTCGTAGAGCTTGGCCTCGATCTCGGTCAGGCTCTTGGGCGCCACCAGCGTGGGGATGATGGCGAAGTGGTCCGACACCTTGGCGTTGTCGAAGATGCGCTTGTTGGGCTTGACGTAGCCTTCCTTGATGGCCTTCTTGGCATGCGTAGCCAGCGCCTTCAGCGGGCCGGGCATGTCTTCGGTGGCGATCATCTCCATGGTGTTCTTCACCACGGCCACATAGTCTTCCGGCAGGTGCTTGCTGTCGGTACGCGGGTAGGTCAGGGCCTTGTGCTTCTCGTACAGCGCCTGCGCGATCGAGAGCGTGGTCTTGGCCGAGAAGCCGAAGCGCGAGTTGGCCTCGCGCTGCAGCGTGGTCAGGTCGTACAGGCCGGGCGAGCTCTGCGTGCTGGGCTTGCTCTCTTCCGTCACCGTGGCGGGCTGGCCGCGCGCGGCATCGGCGATGGCCTGGGCGGTCTTGGCGTCCCACACGCGGTCGGCGCGGGCTTCGGCGTCGTCGCCCTTCTTCCACTTGGGGTCGAACCACTTGCCTTCGTACTCGCCGGCCTGGGCGGCGAACGTGGCCTTGATCTCCCAGTAGTCGCGCGCCACGTGCTTGCGGATCTTTTCTTCGCGCTCGACCACGATGCTGAGCGTGGGCGTCTGCACGCGGCCGACGGTGGTGAGGAAGAAGCCGCCATCGCGCGAGTTGAAGGCCGTCATCGCGCGCGTGCCGTTGATGCCCACCAGCCAGTCGGCCTCGGAGCGGCTGCGCGCGGCCTCGGCCAGGCCCCGCAGTTCCTCGTCGGAGCGCAGGTGCTCGAAGCCTTCGCGGATGGCCGCGGGCGTCATGCTCTGCAGCCACAGGCGCTTGACCGGGTGCTTGCTCTTGGCGTGCTGCTGGATCAGCCGGAAGATCAGCTCGCCCTCGCGCCCGGCGTCGCAGGCGTTGATGAGTTCGCTCACGTCCTTGCGCTTGACGAGCTTCACGATGGCGTTCAACCGCCCCTTGCTCTTGTCGATGGGGTTGAGTTCGAAGTGCGGCGGGATCACCGGCAGGTTGGCGAAGCTCCACTTGCCGCGCTTGACGTCAAACTCCTCCGGCGCCTTGATCTCCAGCAGGTGGCCCACGGCCGAGGTGACGAGGTGGTGCTCGCCTTCGAAGTACTCGTCGTGCTTCTCGAACTTGCCCGCGACGGGCGTCAGCGCCCGCACGATGTCCTGGGCGACCGACGGCTTCTCCGCAATGATCAAAGCTTTGCTCATGGCTCTTTCAATTGTTTGCGCCCGGTCCTACGGCGCTCTCTCTACAATCCGGGCTTCTCGCGCGTATACGCGTGCGCACACGCAGGCACGCGCGCACCCATGAATTCAATGTACCCAAAGAAGCAGATGACGCAAGCCCAAGGCGGGAAGCCCCACGCCAAGACACCCGCCAAGCCCCGCACCCCTGCCACCGCATCAGCCTCGGCCCGCCCTGCGGCCGCTGCTGCCGGCGGGCGCCGCATCCAGGTGCGCCGCAGCGGCGTGCACGGCAAGGGGGTGTTCGCCGTGGCGCCCATCGCCAAGGGCGAGGTCATCATCGAGTACAAGGGCGAAGTGATCTCCTGGCCCGAGGCGCTGCGCCGCCACCCGCACGACCCCAGCGACCCAAACCACACCTTCTACTTCTCGCTCGACTCGGGCGACGCCATCGACGCCAAGTACGGCGGCAACGCCGCACGCTGGATCAACCACGCCTGCAAGCCCAACTGCGAGGCCGACGAAACCAATGGCCGGGTCTTCATCAAGGCCTTGCGCGCCCTCAAGCCCGGTGAAGAGCTGTTCTACGACTACGGTCTGAGCATCGACGCGCCCTACACCGCCAAGCTGAAGAAAGAATACGAGTGCCGGTGCGGCGCCAAGGACTGCCGGCGCACCATGCTCGCCCCCAAGAGATAAGTCGTGAGCCCGATGAACGAACCGCTGCAATGGAGCGCCGAATCGCTGTGGCAGCAGCTTGAGCCGCTGCTGCCGGGCCTGAGCGTCGAGGTGGTGGCACGCAGCACCTCCACCAACACGGCGCTGTTGGAACGGGCCCGTGTGCGGGTGGAGCCGGCCACCGACGAGCTGGTGCAAGTGCGCCGCAGCATCGAGAGCGCCGCCTTCGGCCGCCGGGCAGCCGACGTGCAGCCCTGCCTGCTGGTGGCCGAGCACCAGACCGGCGGCCGCGGCCGCATGGGCCGCGTGTGGCAATCCTCCGCCGGCGCCTCGCTCACCTTCTCGCTCTCCCTGCCCATGAACCCGGCCGACTGGTCCGGCCTCTCGCTGGCGGTGGGCGTGGCCCTGGCCGACGCGCTGGAGCCCAAGCGCCTGCCCGGCCGCCCGACCATCGGCCTCAAGTGGCCCAACGACCTGTGGCTGATGGACGCGCCACCGGCCGAGATCGGTGACGTCTCGCCCCTGGGCCGCAAGCTCGGCGGCATCCTCATCGAGACCGTGATGGCCGGCCCGACGCGGCTCGCCGTGGTGGGCATCGGCCTGAACATCCTGCCCCAGCTCACCGACGAGGTCAGCAGCGGCTACGGCTACCTGCAGGAGCTCGATGCCCTCGCCACCGCGCCGCGCACACTGGCGCAGATCGCCGTCCCGCTGGTGCAGGGCCTGCGCACCTTCGAGCGCGAGGGCTTCGCGCCCTTCGCCGAGCGCTTCGCCGCGCGCGACCTGCTGCGCGGCCGCGCCATCACCACCACCCTGGCCGGCCTGCCCGAAGGGGTGGCGCAAGGTGTCACGCCCCTCGGTGCCCTGCGCGTGCAGACGGCCGACGGCCTGCGCGAAGTGGGCAGCGGCGAGGTGAGCGTGCGCCTCGACCACGGTGGGCCGCCCGACTCGGGAAGCGGCGCCCTATGCTGAGGCTGATCGTCCTCGCACTCATCGTCGCCAACCTCGGTTTCTACGCCTGGACGCAGGGCCTGCTAGATGGTGTGGTGGGCGCCCGCGCCCAGGGCGACCGCGAGCCCGACCGCCTGCAGCGCCAGGTGCGCCCCGAGACCATCCGCGTGCTCCCGCCCTCGGCGACCGCAGTCGCGGCGGTGGTGGAGCAGCCGCCCGCCTGCCTGGAAGCCGGTCCCTACACGCCCGCCCAGATCGCCGCCGCCGAAGGCGTGCTGCAGACCGTGCTGCCCAGCGGCAGCTGGACCACCACCCGCACCGAAACCGCAGCCGTGTGGGTCGTCTACATGGGCAAGTACCCCAACCGCGACGCGCTGCTGAAGAAGGCCGACGAGTTGAAGCGCCTGAAGATCGCCTTCGAAGAAGTGCATGGCATCAACCCCGAGCTCGACGAAGGCCTGGCGCTGGGCCGCTACGACAGCAAGGCCGCGGCCGAGAAGGCCCTGGCCGATGTCACCCAGCGCGGCGTGCGCACGGCGCGGGTGGCCGCGCTGTCACCCGCGGTGGTCACGCACAACCTGCACGTCGAACGCGCCGATGCCACGTTGCAAAGCCGCCTGGCCGGCCTGCGCGCCGAGGCGCTGCTCGGCAAGGCGTTCACGCCCTGCCCCTCTGTGCGTCAGTGACGAAGGCTTGCGTGACGGGTTGCCCGGCGTGGCGACCCCATGGCCAAGACGCCGACAGCCAGCGCGAAGCCGGCCAACCACAGCCCACCGAGCGCCCCGCCCCCTGACGACGGTTCGGGCGCCGAAGCCACCGGCGCGGGGGGCGGCGGGTTGAGCGCGTACTGCAGCGCCCCCACCGCGTCGGCCATGCCCGCGCCGCAGATGCTGGTGGTGCACAGACACTCCGACGATTGGATGGCCGAACACACCGGCAGACCCGCCACCACCACATGCGGCCGCGCGCTTGCACGCAGGCCGTCGATCACCTGCGCCACCGTGAGGCTGGGGTTGGCGCTCAGCATCAGGCCGGCGATGCCCGCCACAATGGGCGAAGCGAAGCTGGTGCCGTACACGTTGGCGTAGTTCTCGGAGAGCGGCGCACGCGGGCCGTCGTTCCAGAGGGTGAGCAAGCCGTCGTCGGCCGCCGGGTCGCCAGAGACGGTGGAGACGGCGATCTGGGGGCCGAAGTTGGAGTAGTAGGCCTTGAGGCCGTCGCGCCGCAGGCCGGCGACACCGACCACGCCATTGCAGCTGGCCGGCCGCGTGGGCGCGCCGGCCTCGTTGCCGGCGGCAGCCACCACCACCACCCCGACGGCCGCCAGCTCGTCGATCGCATCTTGGTAGGCGCGGTTGCAGGCCGCGCTGCCGCCGAAGCTGATGTTGATCACGCGCGCGGGGTTGGTGTTGTCGGGCGCGCCATCGACGTGCAACCCGGCCGCCCAGCGCATGCCGTCGACGATGTCGGCCACCGTGGCGCCGCACTTGCCCGCCACGCGCACCGGCAGCACGCGGCCGTTCCAGTTGATGGCGGCCACCCCCAGCTGATTGTTGGTCGCAGCAGCCAACATGCCGGCAATGATGGTGCCGTGCCAGGAGCTGTCTTGCTCGTTGCAGCCGGCGAACTCGGGGCGTGCGAGGTCGGTGGCGTCGACCCAGTCACCGGGGTCGGACGGGTCGGCATCGCGGCCATCGCCATCGTTCGCGTACTCGACTTCCGAGACGAAGTCGTAGCCCGGCAGCAGCCGGCCGCTCAGTTCGGAATGGGCGGTGACGCCGGTGTCGAGCACGGCCACCACGGCGCTGGCCTGGCCGGTCTCGGTGAGCCAGGCGGTCTCGAAGCCGGGCAGTGCGGCGTCGGCAGGCGACGAGCTGCGGGCGTGCAGCCACCACTGGCCACCCGATCCGCCAGCACCGTAGAGCGGGTCGTTGGGCACGTCGAGGCGGCGTTCGCGCTCATTGGGCACCACCCACTCCACCTCGGGCTGGGCACGCAATTGCGCGGCCATCTGTTCGGCATCGACGCGCGACAGCGCGCGGCCGAACGAGAGGTGCTGCGCCGAGCGGCCGGTGGGCCGCATCCGCGCCTCGCTCAGGCGCGCGGCCTGCAGCACGCGGCGCATGCGGTGGTTCGCTTCGAGGGTGCGCGTGACCGTCGAGACTGTGGCGGCCTGCTCCGTGGCGGGGGCGTCCTTGAACTTGACGATCAGGCCCGCGACCGGCTGAGCGGCCTGCGCTTCGCTGGTAACCACCCCGGTGAAAAGACTGGCAAGAGAGAGACCCATCAAGACTGCCCGGGCCCGGCGGAACTTCAACATCAGGACACAACCACTTCAGAAAGATCGTCGGCGCGACTGCAGCCGCAGGGCGACCACGGCAGACAAGAGGAGGAGGAGCCACACCGGACCGAGCGCGCCGCCGCCACCACCGCCGTCGGCGGCGCGGATGGGTGCGGGCGGGGGCGGTGGGCCGGCCACGTCGATGGCACGGTCGGTGGTCGACTGCGCACCGGTGCTGTCGGTCACCGACAGGCGCACGACGAAGCGGCCGGCGCCCGAGGGCGTGGCCGTGGCGCTCGCGCCGCTGGGTGCGAGTGCAGTGACGATGCCGCCGCCGTCGACCAGCGTCCACTGGTAGGTCGACAGCGTGCGCGGGCTGATCACGAAGGAGTTGCTGCCGCTCAGCGTGATGGTGTCGGGCGCCGCCGGGGATTCGCTGTTGAGCGTGACGCGCGCCTGCAGGCCGCGCGCCGCACCGGCCACCGCCGCACCGGCATCGAGCATGCCGGCGCCGCAGGTGGAGGTGGTGCAGTAGCACTCCAGTTGCTCTGTGCTGTCGGGTGCGCGGCAGGCCAACACGCCGGCGTCGGCACCGCTGTTGGGGAAGCTGCGTGTACTGCCTTGCAGGGCGGCGCGCACATCGGTTGGCGTCATGCCCGGCCGGGCGGAGAGCATCAGGGCGACCGTGCCGCTGACCAGGGGCGCCGAGAAGCTGGTGCCAACCGAGATGTTGTAGCTGTCGGTGTAGATCGAGCCACCGTTAACGTCTGTCTGAAACGTTGTGCTGCCGCTGTTGGTCGTAGTCAGGATCGGATAGAGGCAGGCCCCGGTGTCGTTCACGCAGTTGCCGCCCGGTGCGCTAAGGGCCACCT
>NZ_DASSRA010000405.1:0-16017 GCF_035702065.1 Rhizobacter sp. | reverse complement strand
GAAGCCCTGGTCGCACGGCGTGGACCTGAGCCTGTTCAAGCCGGAGGAGGGCGCGGACTTCGGCCTGCCGCGGCCGGTCTTCCTGTACGTGGGCCGGGTCAGCTACGAGAAGAACCTCGAGGCCTTTCTCAGGCTCGACCTGCCCGGCTCCAAGGTGGTCTACGGCGTGGGCCCGCTCGAAGAACGCCTGCGCCGCGCGTACCCGGCGGTGCACTGGCGCGGCGTGGTGCCGCGGCCAGAGCTGGTGAATGTGTACAGCGCGGCCGACGTCTTCGTGTTCCCCAGCCGCTCGGAGACCTTCGGCCTGGTCATGCTCGAAGCCATGGCCTGCGGCACACCGGTCGCCGCCTACCCGGTGCCCGGGCCTCTGGACGTGGTGGCGCCCCAGCAGAACGCCGAAGATGGCGGCGTGTTGCACACTGATCTGCGTACCGCTGCGTTGCTGGCACTGGACATTCCGCGCAGCGCGGCGCGGCGGCGGGCCCTGCAGTTCGACTGGAGCCAGGTCTGTGCGGAGTTCATTTCCCACCTGGTGCCCGCCTGTCACACGGCCCGGATCGCTGTCACAGAAACGTCGCAAAAGGTTCATAAACTGGTTTCATGACTCCGGCACCGCGCCTTCCCGCGCTTCTCAACCGCGAAAGTTCGATCCTCGAATTCAACCGCCGCGTGCTGGCCCAGGCTCGGCGCGAAGACGTGCCGCTGCTGGAGCGCCTGCGCTACATCTGCATCGTCTCGTCCAACATGGACGAGTTCTTCGAGGTGCGCTTCGCCGACTACATCGAGGCTGCACGCCAGCCCGGCGCCGGGGTGTCGAACCGCGACCTGGAGGCGGTGGCGGCCGATGCCCACACGCTGATCGACGACCAGTACCGCGCCTTCAACGAAGAGGTGATGCCCGCCCTGCAGCGCGAAGGCATCCTGATCCTCAACCACTCCGACCGCAACGAGGCGCAGCGCCGCTGGGTCGAGCAGTTCTTCCACCGCCAGGTGCGCCCGCTCCTGGTGCCGGTGGGGCTGGACCCGTCGCACCCTTTCCCGCAGGTGGCCAACAAGTCGCTCAACTTCATTGCCCGCCTGAGCGGCATGGACGCCTTCGGGCGCGAGAACAGCATTGCCATCGTCAAGGTGCCGCGCGTGCTGCCACGCGTCATCCGCCTGCCCGACGAGCTGGTCGATGGGCATGAGAAGGGCGCGCAGGCCTTCGTGCTGCTCACGAGCGTGATCCGCGCCCACCTGGGCGAGCTGTTCCCCGGCCGCGAGGTCGAGGCGTTCTCGCAGTTCCGACTCACGCGCGACTCCGACCTCGCGGTCGACGAAGAAGACGTGGTCAACCTGCGCCAGGCCTTGCGCTCGGGCCTGACCACGCGGCACTTCGGCCAGGCCATCCGGCTGGAGGTGGTCAACACCTGCCCGCCCGAGCTGTCGGAGTTCCTGCTGACGCAATTCGCCTTGCCCTCGGCCGCGCTGTACCAGGTGAACGGCCCGGTGAACCTGGTGCGCCTGAACGCGTTGATCGACGCGGCCGATGCGCCGCAGCTGCGCTTCAAGCCCTATGACGCGCCGTGGCCACGCGGCCTGTCGCGCGACGAGTCGATCTTCGAGCGGCTGCGCGAGGGCGACGTGCTGATGCACCACCCCTTCGAGTCCTTCGAGCCGGTGGTGCAGTTCCTGCGCGAGGCGGTCGACGACCCCGACGTGCTGGCCATCAAGCAGACCATCTACCGCACCGGCAGCGAATCGCCGCTGATGGACCTGCTGATCGAAGCCGCTCGCCGGGGCAAGGAAGTGATGGCCGTGGTGGAGCTCAAGGCCCGCTTCGACGAAGAGGCCAACATCAACTGGGCCGAGCGGCTCGAGGCGGTGGGTGCGCAGGTGGTGTACGGCATCGTGGGCCTCAAGACCCACGCCAAGCTGCTGCTGGTGACGCGCCGCGAAGGCGGCAAGCTCAAGCGCTACGGCCACCTCTCCACCGGCAACTACAACCCCAAGACGGCGCGCCTGTACACCGACGTGGGCTACCTCACGGCCGACCCTGACCTCACCTCCGACGCCGACGCGGTGTTCCAGCAGCTCGCGAGCCTGGGCAAGACGCGTCCGCTGCGCCAGCTGCTGCAGGCGCCCTTCACGCTGCACAAGCAGATGCTCAAGCATGTGGAGCAGGTGACCCAGGCGGCGCGCGGTGGCCAGCCCGCGCGCATCGTGGCCAAGGTCAATGCGCTGACCGACATCCCCTTGATCGAAGCCCTGATCGCCGCCGGCCAGGCCGGGGCCGACATCGACCTGATCGTGCGCGGCGCCTGCATGCTGCCGCCGGGCATCCCCGGGCTGACCGACCGCATCCGCGTGCGCTCGGTGGTGGGGCGTCTGCTGGAGCACTCACGCGTGCTGTACTTCCGCTGGGGGCAGGGCGCCGGCGACGAGGCGCTGTTCCTGTCGAGCGCCGACTGGATGAGCCGCAACATGTTCCGCCGCATTGAGGTGGCCTGGCCGGTGCGCGACGCCGCACTGCGCCAGCGTGTGATCGACGAATGCCTGGTGCCCTACCTGCACGACCGGCAGGACGCCTGGCAGCTCAATGCCGATGGCAGCTACGAGCGTGTGGGCACCGACGGCCCGAGTGCCCAACAGGCACTGATGCAACGCTATCTCTGAGGGAGAGCCGACATGGACCTGATCCTCTGGCGCCACGCCGAAGCCCACGTGCTGCGCGAAGGGCAGAACGACCTCGAACGCGTGCTCACGCCCAAGGGCGAGCGGCAGGCGCAGCGCATGGCGGAATGGCTGAACCAGCGCATGGCGCACTCCACCCGCATCCTGGTGAGCCCGGCGGCGCGCACGCAGCAGACGGCCAAGGCGCTGGAGCGCAGCTTCAAGACCGTGCAGGCCCTCTCGCCCGAGGCCTCGGCCACCGCGCTGCTCAGCGTGGCGCGTTGGCCCGACGCCAGCGAGCCGGTGCTGGTGGTCGGCCACCAGCCCACGCTCGGGCAGGTCGCCGCACTGCTCGTGGGCAATGTGGCCCAGAGCTGGGTGATGAAGAAGGGCGCCGTGTGGTGGCTGCGCAGCCGCGAGCGCGAAGACGGATACCAGATCCTCGTGCAGGCCGTGCAGTCGCCCGACTGCCTCTGATCCTTACGACCGCAACACCAGCCGCAGCGGGCCGCGCTCCCATGCGGCCACCTCTTCGTTCAACAGGAAGAGCGCCCGCGGATGGGTCTCGGCCCAGCTGGGCGAGAACGACAGCACGGCCTGAGAACCCTGGCGCGTGAGCCGCAGGGCTAGCGGGTCGATCTCGCCGCGGGCGTGGCACTTGATGATGGCCAGCCGCAGGCACAGGGTCTGCCAGGCGAAGTTGTCGTCGGCGAGCTGCATCTCCACCTTCTTCAGGCCGCCACGCTGCGCAAGCACCAGGTCGGCCAGGCGGCGCTGCTGCGACTGCGAGAAGCCGGCCGCGTCGACATTGCCCAGCAGGTAGGCGCTGTGGCGGTGGTGGTCGTGGTGCGACACCATCATGCCAAGCTCGTGCAGGGCGCTGGCCCAGCGCAGCTCGCGTGCCAGCGGGCCGGCAGCACCCGGCGCCACGCCGGCGTAGAGCGATTCGGCCACGGCCGTCACGCGCCGGGCCTGGGCCAGGTCGATCTCGAAGCGGCGCTGCAGCTCGCGCACCGAGTCGTCGCGGATGTCGTGGGCGACGGGGCTGGAGCCGGCGTTGAGGCGTTCATCCAGATCGAAGATCACCCCTTGGCGCAGGGCGCCGCGGGTGGGTTGCAGGGCCTCGATGCCGAAGTGCGTGGCCAGCGTGTACAGGATGGCCAGGCCGCCGCCGATCACCGCGCGGCGGTCTTCCTTGATGCCGGCCAGGGTGAGCTTGTCGATGCGTCCGGCGCGCAGGCATTGCTCGATGCACCAGCGCAGGCCGTCGGGCGTGATGTTGCCGTTGGTGATGCCGTTGGCGGCCAGCAGCTGCGACACCGCGCCGGCCGTGCCCGAGGAGCCCAGCGCTTCGCGCCAGTGCCTGGGGGCGAAGGGTTCGAGCGCTTCTTCGAGCTCTGCGCCGGCGGCCACCTGCGCCGCGCGGAACGCACTCTCGGTGAAGCGCCCGTCGCCGAAGTAGCGCATGGACAGGCTCACGCTGCCCACGCGGAACGACTCGGCATGCAGCGGCGTGCGGCCGTGGCCGAGGATCATCTCGGTGGAGCGACCGCCGATGTCGATCACCAGGCGCCGCTCGTCCGAGGGCTGCAGCCGTGCCACGCCGGCGTAGATGAGGCGCGCTTCTTCACGGCCCGAGATCACCTCGATCGGGTAGCCGAGCGCCGACTGCGCGCGCACGAGGAAGGCGTTGCGGTTCTGCGCCTCGCGCAGCGTCTGGGTGGCGACAGCGCGCACCTGGAAGCTGGCGTAGCCCTCGAGCCGCTGGGCGAAGCGGCGCAGGCAGGCGAGCCCGCGCTCCATGGCTTCTTCGGTCAGCTGGCCCTGCGCATCGAGGCCGCCGCCCAGACGCACGGTTTCCTTCAGGTAGTCGATCCGCTTGTAGCGGCCCGGGCTCAGCTGCCCGATCTCGAGCCGGAAGCTGTTGGAGCCCATGTCGACGGCCGCCAGGTGCCCGGGGTAGGACGTGAGAGCTTCGTTCATGCCCGGGATTGTGCGGGCAATCTCGTGACGGATCGCCCTTGGTTCGCGGTGTGGCGGGTCGCTTACGCGGCCCAGAGGCCGGGCTCGCCCCGCAGGGAATCGGCATGGGCCGGCAGGGGCTTGCCAGCGCGGTCTTGCAGGAAGGCCAGCACCTCGCTGCCGGGCATGGGCCGCGCGACCAGGTAGCCCTGCACCACCCCGCACCGCTGTTCATGCAGCAGCTCGATGGCCGAGGGGTCTTCCACGCCCTCGGCCAGGGTGTCCATGCGCAGTGCGCGTGCCATGTCGATGGTGGCGCGCACGATGGCGCGGGCGTCGGGGCGGTCCACGATCTCGCTCACGAAGGAGCGGTCGATCTTCAGCTGGTCGAACGGGAAGCGCCGCAGGTAGGCGAGCGACGAGTAGCCGGTGCCGAAGTCGTCGAGTGCGATGCGCACGCCCAGTTCGCGCAGGGCGTGCAGCTTGGACAAGGTGCTGTGGCTGTCGGCCATCAACACCGACTCGGTGATCTCGATCTCCAGCCGCTGCGGGGGCAGGCCGCTGGTGGCCAGCGCGTGGGCCACGTCGGCGCGCAGGTCGCGCGCCATCACCTGCAGCGGCGAGAGGTTGACGGCCACGCGCACCGCCTCGGGCCAGGCGCGCGCCTCCTTGCAGGCCTGGTGCAGCACCCATCTGCCGATGTCGTGGATCATGCCGGCCTCTTCGGCCACGGGGATGAAGTCCTGCGGCGGCACCTCGCCCAGCTCGGGGTGGTTCCAGCGCAGCAGGGCCTCGAAGGCGATGATCTCGCCGTCCGACAGGCGCAGCTGCGGCTGGAACAGGAGCTGCAGTTGCTTGCCCGGGATGGCCTCGCGCAGCGCACGCTCCACATCGAGGCGCTTGACCACGCGGGCACCCATGCTCTGCGTGTAGAAGCTGAACTGCCCGCGGCCGGCCGCCTTGGCGGCGTAGAGCGCCAGGTCGGCGTGCTTGAGCAGCACGTCGGCCGCCTGGCCGTCGCGCGGGGCCAGCGCGATGCCCAGACTCGCGCCCAGCGGCACCGTCACGCCGCCGATCTCGCAGGGCTTGCTCAGCGCGTACAGCATGCGGCCGGCGACGAGCGCCACCTCGTCGGGGCCGGAGACGTCGCGCACGATGAGGCCGAACTCGTCGCCGCCCAGTCGGGCCACCACGTCGCCCTCGCGGCGTGCGGCCTGCAGGCGCTGGCCCACCACGCGCAGCAGCTGGTCGCCGGTGTCGTGGCCGAGTGCGTCGTTGACGGTCTTGAAGCCGTCGAGATCGAGGCACAGCACGGCGCATTGCTCGCCCGACTGGCGCACGCTCTCGAGCGCGTTGTCGAGCTCGATGCGGAAGCGGTGGCGGTTGCTGAGGTCGGTGACGGCGTCGAAATGCGCGAGCTGCCACACGTGGTGCTGCGCTTCGCGCGCCGCGGTGACGTTGGAGACCACGCCGCGCCAGCCGCTGCCACCTTCGACCGGCTTGGCCGTGAGCGACCACCAGATGGTGCGCCGGGCGATGCTGACGGGCAGCTCGATGTGGCTGAACGGCGTCCGGTCTTGCAGGTGATGGGCCAGCCGCCTGAGTGCCACTTCACCTTCGGCCGCCACCGATTCGCGCAGCTTGCGCTGACGGCGCTGCAGCAGTTCGAGCAGGCTGCGTCCCTCGAGTGCGCTTTCCGTGCGTCCGAGCAGGCGGGCCATGCGGCGCGACACCTTGCGCAGGTGGCCTTCGTTGTCGATCTCCCACAGCACGTCGGCGGCGTGCTGCTCGAAGTCGTGCAGCAAGAGGCCGATCACCTCGCGCTGGCCTTCGGCACGCAGCTCGGCCACGACCCGTGCCTTGAACAGGCGCGACCACGACTGTGCACCCGCGAGCACCACGGCCACGTAGACCACCAGCAGCATGGCCATCGGTGCGACGGCATCCGCGCTCAACTGCAGCACCGCGGCAAGGGCGCCGGCGCTCATCAGCGCCAGGAAGGCGGTGGTGGCGTTGCGGATCGGGGCCAGCGCCGCCGAGCCCGCGCACATGATGCCCACGGTGATACTGGTGAGGATCAGGAACTGCGCCGGCGTGGCCACCGAACTCATCAGCGGCAGGGGCAGCGCCCACAGCAGCCCCATCAACGCGGCATGCCGCGTGGCATGCGTGGTGGCGCGCGGCGACGCATGGGTGGGCGCGTGGCCGCGGCGCAGGCGCCACCAGGCCCGCACGCCCAGGCCCACCCCGCCGGCGAGGGCCAGCGCCCAGGCGACCAGGGCCGGCAAGGGGACGTCGTTGCGGAAGGTGAGGCACAGCGTGGCCACGCCGACCACGTTCGCCGCCACCACCATGGGCGTGAGCATCAGCACCGCCTGCACCTGCATGGCGCGCAGCCGCCCGCGCAGGTCGTTGCTGGGTGGCTCGACCAGATCGGACAGCTCTGCCTCGGTGGCGAGCGCACTTTCCGTGACGGTGGCAGAGGTGGTGTGCAAGATGCGGTGGACAGCAGCAGGCCGGCGCTTTCTACCCTGTCATGCGCACGGCGAATGGGCAAGGATTGCCGCGGCCAGCGTGGGGCACAAGGGTGAGAACCTCCCATCCCCCCGCGCCGTGGGCGTTTCAGGCGAAAAGTGCCGATTTCTGTGGGGTGGGCCGTACACCCGGCGCGGCTGGGCCCACGGCGCGTCGTGGATTGCTTCACGGCGGGCACGTCCAGCCCATTCACGCGCTAAGCTTCGGGCCTCGCCAAGCCGCGCGGACTGCGCGGTTTTTTTGTGTCCCTGCCCCCATGACCCTTCTGTACATCATCGTGGCCACCTTCGCGGGCGGTCTGCTGTCGGTGCTGATCGCCGCCAGCCTCACCGTGAAGGTGCTGGGCCGCGTGGTCCACCACCTGGTGAGCCTGTCGGCCGGCGTGCTGCTCGCCACCGCCTTGCTCAACGTGCTGCCCGAGGCTTTCGAGAGCAAGGCCAGCCCGCAGGCCTTGTTCGGCACGCTGCTGGCGGGGCTGATCTTCTTCTTCCTGCTGGAGAAGGCCGAGCTGTATCGGCACAGCCATCATCACCAGGGCGATGGCCACCACCATCACCATCACTTCGACCAGCAGCAGGCGGGGCGCGGCGGCTGGAGCGTGCTGATGGGCGACAGCATCCACAACTTCTGCGACGGCATCATCATCGCCGCCGCGTTCCTCACCGACCCGCAGCTCGGGCTCGTCACCTCGCTGGCCATCATTGCCCACGAGATCCCGCAGGAGGTGGGCGACTACATCGTGCTGCTCAACGCCGGCCTGTCGCGCAGCAAGGCGCTGCTCTACAACGCGATGTCGGGCCTGGCGGCCGTGGTGGGTGGCGTGATTGGCTACTTCGTGGTGGGCCCGTGGGTCGAGCTGTTTCCCTACCTGCTGGTGATTGCTGCCAGCAGCTTCATCTACGTGGCGGTGGCCGACCTGATCCCGCAGCTGCAGCACCGCCTGTCGATGAAGGACACGCTGGCGCAGCTGGCCTGGCTGGCCGCGGGCATGCTGGTCATCGTGGGCGTCTTGCACTTCGTGCAGCACACCCACTAGCACCGCGCCCCGAGGGCGCCCTGCGCCGACGAGAGCCCCTCGTGCAAGCTCAGCGCACGATAAGGACCGGCACCTTGGTGTGCGTGAGCACCTTCTGGGTTTCACTGCCCAGCAGCAAGGCAGTGACGCCGCGTCGACCGTGCGAGGCCATGACGATCAGGTCGCATTCCTGGCGGCCGGCATGCTCGATCACGGCCTCCCAGGGGTGCAGTGCTTCCACCGTCTGGGCGTCGCATTGCAGGCCCGCGGCCTGGGCGGCGTCGCGCACGTCCTTGACGCGGGACGAGGCGATGCGCTCCTGCGCGTCGAAGAACTCCTGCGGAGGCGTGGGCTGCATCTCGGAGATCGCGCTGTAGGGGAAGGGCTCCTTCACGCTCAGCGTGTAGAGCCGCGCGTTGAGCGTCTTGGCCAGGCCGATGGCGGTGTCGACGGCCTTCTTGGTGATGTCAGAGCCGTCTGTGGGAACCAGGATGCGCTTGAACATGACCATCTCCGGAAGCGAACAGGAGCGTTCAGCGCCACGGTAGCGTCGGCCCGTGCCAGGGTCAACCGTCTGCGCCGCGCCTCCTGATGTAGGTCAAGGCCTACGCCCGGGTCATGGGGCGTGTCGGGTCGCTCGACCACTCGCTCCAGGAGCCGGGGTAGAGCGCTGTCACGCCCAGGCCGGCCAACTCCATCGCCAGGATGTTGTGGCAGGCGGTCACGCCGGAGCCGCACTGGTGCACCACCGGGCGCGCGTCGAGCAGGGGCGCGAACTCCGCACGCAGCAGTTCGGCCGGCTTGAAGCGGCCGTCGGCCTGCAGGTTGTCCTTGAAGAAGCGATTGAGCGCACCCGGGATGTGGCCGGCCACCGCGTCGAGCGGCTCCACCTCGCCTCGGTAGCGCCCGGGGGCGCGGGCGTCGATCACCCGCACCTCGCCCAGGCGCGCCTGGAGCTGCCGTGCATCGAGGGTGGGCACGGCCGGCGGCAGCGAGGGGTAGGGCGCCTGCTGCGCGGCGGAGGGCAGGGCTTGCGTGAGCGTGCCGCCGGCTTGCTGCCAGGCGGCCAGGCCACCGTCGAGCACGGCCACGTCGGCATGTCCCATCCAGCGCAGCACCCACCATGCGCGTGCGGCGTACATGCCGCCCTGGCGGTCGTAGGCGACAACGGGCACGCCAGGGGCGATGCCGAGCTGGCCCATCCAGTGTGTGTAGTCGGCCCGCTCGCGCAGCGGGTGGCGTCCGTTGCGGCCGGTCTTGGCGCCGGAGAGGTCGCGGTCAAGGTGCACGTAGTGCGCGCCGGGCAGGTGGCCTTCACGGTAACTGCGCTCGCCGGCGGCCGGGTCGGCCAGGTCGAAGCTGCAGTCCAGCAGCAGCGGCTTGATGGCGCCGGACAGCAGCTGGTCGGCAGCGACGAGAGGGTGCATGCGCTCAGCTTTCGGTGGGGCTGGTGGTGTCGGCGAAGGCCGCCTTGCTGCGCAACAGGGTGGCGGCCAGGCCGGAGAAGACGATGAACAGCATGCCCAGCAGCGCCATCCACGTGACCTTGTCGTTGAACAGCAGCACGCCGTAGACGAAGGAGAAGGCGATGCCCAGGTACTGCAGGCTGGCGTTGACCAGCATCTTGCCGGTGCTGTAGGCGCGCGTCATCAGCATCTGCGCGGTGGTGGCGAGCACGCCCACCGCCAGCAGCAGCGCGGCGCCGCGCCAGGTGTGGCCGTGCAAACCGGTCCACAGCGTGCTGGCCGCGCCGAGCAGCATGCCACCCAGCGAGAAGTAGAAGACGATGCGGTAGACCGGCTCGCCGGCCCGCCCCAGCGCCGTCACCTGCAGGTAGGCGGTGGCAGAGATCATCCCCGACAGCAGGCCGATCAGGCCGTGCCAGAGCTGGTTCTCCTCGATGGTGGGCCTCAGAATCAGCGCCACGCCGGCAAAGCCCAGCAGCACGGTGGCGATCAGGCGGCCGTCGACGCGCGAGGTGCCCAGCATCACGGCGCCGCCGATGAGAAAGAGCGCCATCCACACCGACGACATGTAGTTGAGCGTCATCGCCGTGGCCAGCGGCAGGTTGCCGATGGCATAGAACCACAGGCTCAGCGCCAGCACGCCGCTGATGCTGCGCCAGAAGTGCATCGCCGGCACCTGCGTGCGCAGCGTGCCGCCCTGGCGCCAGGCCACCAGCGCCAGCGTGAGCGCGCCCACGGCGCCGCGGTAGAACACGATCTCGCCCGTCTCGTACAGCTCGGAGGCGAGCTTGACGCACACGCTCATGCTGGCGAACAGAAACGATGCCAGGATCATGAGGACGGGCGCTGTCATGCGCATCACGCAGGCCGAGCGCCGGGCCGCTCCCAAGCAGGCCCGCATCCCCGCGGGGGATCGGCCGGTGTACTCAGCGGACGAGGGGTTGCCATCAAGCCTTGAAGTTCATCGTGCGGCGATACCAGGCGTGGAACTCTTCCATGCCGTCTTCCATTGGCGACTGGTACGGCCCGGCCTCGTTGTCTCCACGTTCGAACAAGGCCTTGCGGCCTGCGTCCATGCGCAGGGCGATCTCGTCGTCCTCGACACAGGTTTCCATGTAGGCCGCTTGCTGGGCCTCGACGAACTCGCGCTCGAAGGCGGTGATCTCCTCGGGGTAGAAGAACTCCACCACGTTGAGCGTCTTCTGCGGGCCCTTGGGGTAGAGCGTGGACACCACCAGCACGTGCGGGTACCACTCGACCATGATGTTCGGGTAGTAGGTGAGCCAGATCGCGCCCTGCTTGGGCATCGGGTCGTCGAAGCGGCCTTCGCGGAACCTGAGCACGGCCTCGTGCCACTTGAGGTAGGTGGCCGAGCCGGCCTTGGCGAAGCCCTTGTTCACGCCCACCGTCTGCACGGAGTGGTGGCGGCCGAACTCCCAAGCCAGGTCGTCGCAGGTGACGAACTGCGAGAGGCCGGGGTGGAAGGGGCCGACGTGGTAGTCCTCGAGGTAGACCTCGATGAAGGTCTTCCAGTTGTAGTCGCACTCGTGCATGTGAACCTTGTCCAGCACGTAGCCGCTGAAGTCGAGGTCGGCGCGCGGGCCGAGCGCCGACAGCTCGGAGACGATGTCGCGCCCGTTGTCCTCGAAGACAAGGCCGTTCCAGGTGCGCGTCTTGTAGCGGTTGAGGTGCAGGCAAGGGTCCTGCTGAAAGTGCGGCGCACCGATCAGCTGGCCCTTGAGGTCGTAGGTCCAGCGGTGCAGCGGACACACGATGTTCTGCCCCGTGTTGCCGCGGCCTTGCAGCATCACCGCCTGCCGGTGTCGGCAGACGTTGGAGATGAGCTCGATGCCTTGCGCCGTGCGCACCAGGGCGCGGCCTTCGCCTTCCTGCGGCAGGGCGTAGTGATCGCCGATCTCGGGCACCGCCAGCTCGTGCCCGAGATAGCGCGGGCCGTGCTGGAAGATGAGTTCCATTTCGCGGCGATACAGGTCGCTGTCGAAATAGGCTGAAACCGGGAGTTGGAGGCGGGGTTGCTCGAGAGCAGTCCCAAGGGAGGGGAGAGCGAGGCTCAGGTCAGACATGATCCCGAGATTTCCTATAACCGATGTGAACGTGCCACCCGTGTATCGCTTGCGGGTGGGATGTCTTCGCTGCGCACGGCGCGGACGGGTTTTGAGCCCTGTCATTCAGCGAGGGCGGGATTGTACCCACGGGGGTGGATCTGTCCCCGGTTTGAGGTCTCTTTTGGGGAGCTGTCCTGGTTTGGTGCGTGCGGACAACGCCCCCGGCTGGGCTGGCTGACTACAATCTTGCTTTTGCCCCCCTCTGATGGCCAAAGTACCCTCCGCCCCGACCTCCAGCCCGATGCCCGCCAATTACGAACAGGCGGTGGCCGAACTGGAAGCCCTGGTGGCGGCCATGGAAGGCGGACAGCTGCCCCTGGATGGCCTGTTGCAGAGCTACCGCCGCGGCGCTGACCTGCTGAACTTCTGCCGCGAGCGCCTGGAAGCGGTCGAGTCGCAGGTCAAAGTGCTCGAAGACGGCCAACTGAAGCCTTGGAAGAACGAATGAGTCCCGCCGTCGATTTCGACAACTGGTCACGCAGCCAGCTCGACACGGTCGAGTCGGCCCTGTCGGCCTGGGTGCCGGGTGCCGCCCCGGCCGGCCTCGGCCAGGCCATGCGCTACGGCGTGCTCGATGGCGGCAAGCGGCTGCGTCCCCTGCTGGTCCTGGCTGCGGCCGATGCCGTCGACGGCAGTGGCGAGGCCGCATTGCGTGCGGCGTGCGCGGTGGAATTGATCCACGCCTACTCGCTGGTTCACGACGACATGCCTTGCATGGACAACGACGTGCTGCGCCGCGGCAAGCCCACCGTACACGTGCAGTTCGGCGAGGCCCAGGCCATGCTGGCCGGAGACGCCATGCAAGCCCTGGCCTTCGAGATCCTGACGCCGGAGCAGGGCATGGCCCCCGCGCTGCAGGCCAAGCTGTGCTCGCTGCTGGCCCGTTCCGCCGGGCACGCCGGCATGGCCGGCGGCCAGGCCATCGACCTGGCCAGCATCGGCGTGGCGCTCGACGAGGTGGCGCTGCGCGACATGCACCATCGCAAGACCGGTGCCTTGCTGCAAGCCAGCGTGCTGATGGGTGCTGCCTGCGGGGAGAGCAGCCCCACGGCCTGGCAGGCGCTGGCGGACTACGGCGACGCCGTGGGGTTGGCCTTCCAGGTCGTCGACGACATCCTCGACGTGACCCAGGCCTCCGAGACGCTGGGCAAGACGGCCGGCAAAGACCTTCACAACAACAAACCCACCTACGTCACGGTGCTCGGGCTGGAGGCGGCCCGGCGCCATGCGAAGGAGCTGCGCGAGAAGGCCCAGGCGGCCCTGGCGCGCAGTTCGCTGGTCGACGTGACCTGGCTCGCCGAGCTGGCCGACAGAGTGGTGGACAGGGATAGCTGACATGAACACACCCCCACGCTCACTTCGTTCACTGCCCCCCAAGGGGGCGCGTCAGCTCCTTGGGAGCGGCCCGGCGGACCTGACATGAAACACGATCTGCTCAACACCATCGAAAGCCCGGCCGACGTGCGCAAGCTGTCGCGTCCCGAGCTGAAGCAGCTGGCGGTGGAACTGCGCGACTACGTGCTGCAGAGCGTTTCGCAGACTGGCGGGCACTTGTCGTCCAACCTCGGCACAGTGGAGCTGACCATCGCGCTGCACCACGTGTTCAACACACCGCACGACCGCATCGTGTGGGACGTGGGCCACCAGACCTACCCGCACAAGATCCTCACCGGCCGGCGCGACCGCATGTCCACGCTGCGCCAACTGGGTGGGCTGTCGGGCTTCCCGCGCCGCCCTGAGAGCGAGTACGACACCTTCGGCACCGCGCATTCGTCGACCTCGATCTCGGCTGCGCTCGGCATGGCCATCGCAGCCCAGATCAAGGGCGAGGACCGCAAGTCGGTGGCCGTGATCGGCGACGGCGCCATGACGGCCGGCATGGCCTTCGAGGCGCTCAACAATGGTGGTGTGGCGGGCGCCGACATGCTGGTGGTGCTCAACGACAACGACATGTCGATCTCGCCGCCGGTGGGGGCGCTCAATCGCTACCTGGCACGCCTGATGAGCGGCAAGTTCTACGCGGCCGCCCGCGACACTGCCAAGAACGTGCTGAAGAACGCGCCGCCGCTGTTCGAACTGGCGCGTCGCTTCGAAGAGCATGCCAAGGGCATGGTCGTGCCGGGCACCATCTTCGAAGAGTTCGGCTTCACCTACTTCGGCCCCATCGACGGCCACGACCTCGATTCGCTGATCCCCACGCTCGAGAACCTGCGCGACATGAAGGGCCCGCTCTTCCTGCACGTGGTCACCAAGAAGGGCATGGGCTACAAACTGGCCGAAGCCGACCCGGTCAACTACCACGGGCCGGGCAAGTTCGATCCCAAGGTGGGCTTGCAGAAGCCTGCCACACCGCCCAAGAAGACCTTCACCCAGGTGTTCGGCCAATGGCTGTGCGACATGGCCGAGGCCGACAAGCGCCTGGTCGGTATCACGCCGGCCATGCGCGAAGGCTCGGGCATGGTCGAGTTCGAACAGCGCTTCCCCCAGCGCTACTTCGACGTGGGCATTGCCGAGCAGCACGCAGTCACCTTTGCCGCTGGCCTGGCCTGCGAAGGCATGAAGCCGGTGGTGGCGATCTACTCCACCTTCCTGCAGCGCGCCTACGACCAGCTGGTGCACGATGTGGCGATTCAGAACCTGCCGGTGGTGTTCGCGCTCGACCGCGCCGGCCTGGTGGGAGCCGACGGCGCCACCCATGCCGGGGCCTACGACATCGCCTACCTGCGCTGCATTCCCAACATGAGCGTGCTGGCGCCGGCCGACGAGCGCGAGTGCCGCCAGCTGCTCACCACCGCCTTCCACCAGGACCACCCGGTGGCCGTGCGCTACCCGCGCGGCGCGGGGGCGGGCGTGGCCGTCGAGCCGGCGCTGACCACTTTGCCCTGGGGCAAGGGCGAAGTGCGCCGCCAGGGCGAGCGCATCGCCATCCTGGCCTTCGGCACCCTGCTGTACCCGGCGCTGGCGGCCGGTGAGAACCTCAACGCCACCGTGGCCAACATGCGCTTCGTGAAGCCGCTCGATGTCGCGCTCGTGACTGAATTGGCGCGCAGCCATGATGCAATCGTGACCGTGGAAGAAGGCTGCCTCATGGGCGGCGCCGGCAGTGCGGTGCAGGAAGCACTGGCCGAGGCGCGCATCGAGGTGCCGGTTCTCACTCTGGGCTTGCCCGATGAGTTCATCGAGCATGGTGACCCCGCCAAGCTTCTCAGCTTGTGTGGCCTGGATGCCGCGGGCATCGAGCAGTCGATCCTCAAGCGCTTCGGCGCGCGGCCGGCCCTGTTGCGGCCGGCGGCCAGCCGATAGCAAGAGGCGATGCAGCCGGATGCCCTTGGGCCCGCCAGGGCGTCGATTAGCTGTCATCCTTGCTAGTTATGAACCACATGACCGACGTTAAGAGCGCGTTGAAAGACACGCTGCACATCCCCGATACGCAGAGCGAGCGCGACGAGCGCCATTTGGCCATTCAGCGTGTGGGCGTGAAGGACGTGCGCTACCCGCTGAGCCTGCGCATGGGCAAGACGCCCCAGCCGACGATCGGCGTGTGGGACATGGCCGTGGCGCTGCCGGCCGAGCAGAAGGGCACCCACATGTCGCGCTTCGTGGCGTGGCTGGATGCGCTGAACAACGAACCGCTCGACGTCGCCTCGCTGCGCACACACTTCACCGCCATGCTCGAGAAGCTGCACGCGACCGAAGGGCGTGTGGAAGTGAAGTTCCCCTTCTTCATCCGCAAGCGTGCGCCGGTGTCGGGCCTGGAAAGCCTGCTCGACTACCAGGGCAGCTGGGTTGCCGAGGCCGTCAACGGCCAGACCACGGTGTGGTCGCAGGTGTTGGTGCCGGTGAAGTCGCTGTGCCCCTGCTCCAAGGAGATCTCCGACTACGGTGCGCACAACCAGCGCTCGCACGTGACCATCCGCGCCGAGCTGCTGCAAGACGTATCGTGGGGCGAGCTGGTGCGCTTTGCCGAGGAGTCGGCCTCCAGCGAGATCTGGCCCATGCTCAAGCGGGCCGACGAGAAGTGGGTCACCGAGCACGCCTACGAGAACCCCAAGTTCGTCGAGGACCTGGTGCGTGACGTGGCCCTGCGGCTCAACGCCGACAAGCGCATCGGCCGCTACAGCGTGGATGTGGAGAACTTCGAGTCCATCCACAACCATTCGGCCTACGCCCGGATAGAACGTTAGCCCCCCAGTCGCTTCGCTCCTGCCCCCACGGGGCGCCACCCGGCGGCCCGGCAAAGCCGGTTCCGCGGGCGTTGCTT
>NZ_DASSRA010000404.1:0-11408 GCF_035702065.1 Rhizobacter sp. | reverse complement strand
TGATGCCCTGCTCGATCGCGGCGCGGCCGGCGACCTCGGACGCGACCTGGGCTGCGAAGGGAGTCGACTTGCGTGAACCCTTGAAGCCCTGGCCGCCGGACGAGGCCCACGACAGGGCATTGCCCTGCCGGTCGGTGATGGTGATGATCGTGTTATTGAACGACGCGTGGACGTGCGCGATGCCGTCCGCAACGTTCTTGCGGACCTTCTTGCGCACGCGTTGGGCGGCGGTATTCGGTGCTTTAGCCATGTCGACTCTCTCTTGCTGTGCTCGTCTGTGTGCTCGTCAAGTGTGCGCTGCGGACAGCGATCACTTCTTGACCAGGGCGCCGGACTTGCGCGGGCCCTTGCGGGTGCGAGCGTTCGTCTTGGTGCGTTGGCCGCGAACCGGCAGGCCACGGCGATGGCGGAAACCACGGTAGCAACCGAGGTCCATCAGGCGCTTGATGTTGATGGACATCTCGCGGCGCAGGTCGCCTTCGATGGTCATGCGACCGATTTCCTCACGGATCTTTTCCAGATCGGCATCCGTCAGGTCCTTGATCTTGCGATCGAACGGAACACCGCTGGCGGTGCAGATCTTCTGCGCCGTGGTGCGGCCGATGCCGTAGATCGAAGTCAGGCCGATTTCGGCGTGCTTGTGCGGCGGAATGTTGATACCAGCAATACGTGCCATGTTCTTCCTCTATTCGCTCTGTACGTCGAAGACTGCGATCAGCCTTGGCGCTGCTTGTGACGCGGATCTGTACAGATCACGCGCACCACGCCCTTGCGACGGATGACCTTGCAATTCCGGCACATCTTCTTCACCGATGCTGCAACTTTCATGCTCTTCTCCTAGGGCCTTTCAGACCGCTTCAATTCCAAACCAACGCACCCGACTGTCGTCACTTCGCGCGGAACACGATGCGTGCACGCGTCAGGTCGTAGGGCGTCAACTCGACCGTCACCTTGTCCCCGGGGAGGATGCGGATGTAATGCATGCGCATCTTTCCGGAGATATGGCCGAGCACGATGTGCCCGTTCTCCAACTTCACACGAAACGTTGCATTGGGAAGATTCTCGAGAATCTCGCCTTGCATCTGAATGACGTCGTCTTTCGCCATGCCTACCGTTTCGTTGTCTCTTGTTCGCTTAAAACCCGGCCTCAGCTGGCCTTGAAACTTGCCTTCTTCAGCAGTGATTCGTACTGCTGGCTCATCACGTACGACTGCACCTGGGCCCAGAAGTCCATGGTCACCACGACGATGATGAGGAGTGAGGTGCCACCGAAGTAGAAGGGCACGTTGTACTTCAACACCAGGAACTCAGGCAGCAGGCACACCGCAGTGATGTAGATGGCACCAGCCAGCGTCAGGCGCGACAGGATGCGGTCGATGTGCTTGGCCGTTTGATCACCCGGGCGGATGCCAGGAATGAAGGCGCCGCTCTTCTTCAGGTTGTCTGCCGTCTCACGGCTGTTGAACACCAGTGCCGTGTAGAAGAAGCAGAAGAACACGATGGCCGCAGCAAACAGCATCACATAGATCGGCTGACCCGGCGACAGCGCCCCGGCGATGTCCTTGAGCCAACGCAGGCTGTCGCCCGTGGCGAACCAGCCCACGGCGGTCGCCGGCAACAGGATGATCGACGAAGCAAAGATCGGCGGAATCACGCCCGACATGTTCAGCTTGAGCGGCAGGTGCGACGACTGGCCGCCATAGACCTTGTTGCCCACTTGCCGCTTGGCGTAGTTCACCAAGATCTTGCGCTGACCGCGTTCGACGAACACCACGACGAAGGTCACAGCCGCAACGATCACAACGATGAACAAGGCCACCAGCACGCTCATGGCACCGGTGCGCACCAGCTCCAGCAGGCCGCCAATGGCGCCCGGCAGGCCAGCTGCAATGCCGCCAAAGATCAGGATCGAAATGCCATTGCCCAACCCGCGCTCGGTGATCTGCTCACCCAACCACATCAGGAACATCGTGCCGGCCACCAGGCTGAACACGGCGGTCATGCGGAATCCGAAGCCCGGAGAAATCACCAGGCCGGGCGAACCTTCGAGTGCAAGCGCAATGCCCAGCGCCTGGAACAGAGCCAGGCCCAACGTGCCATAGCGGGTGTACTGCGTGATCTTGCGACGGCCCGACTCGCCTTCCTTCTTCAGCGCTTCGAGCGTCGGCACGACGTAGGTCATCAACTGCATGATGATCGACGCCGAGATGTACGGCATGATGCCCAGCGCAAACACGGTGAAGCGCGACAGGGCACCGCCCGAGAACACATTCAACAGGCTCAGGATCCCGCCCTGCTGGCCCTTGAACATCGCCTGCAGCTGCGCCGGGTCGATGCCGGGCACAGGAATGTGCGCGCCGATGCGATAGACCACGAGGGCGAGCAACAAGAAGACAAGCCGGCGACGGAGGTCACCGAACTTGCCGCTCTTGGCCAGCTGATTCGCGTTGGTTGCCACTGAAGCGTGTTCCGTAGGTAGTTAAGGCGAGTCTGCTCAGGCGACCGAGCCGCCAGCGGCTTCGATGGCAGCCTTGGCACCCGCGGTAGCACCCACACCCTTGAGCGTGACCTTCTTGCTCAGTTCGCCGGTCTTGATGACCTTGACGACCTTGGCCAGCTGGCTCACGAGGCCGGCTTGCTTCAGGGTCAGCAGGTCGATCTCATCGGCGCCCAGAATCTGCAGGTCGGCCAAGGTGATCTCGGCGTTGTACTTGAGCGAAGCCGACTTGAAGCCGCGCTTGGGCAGGCGGCGCTGCAGAGGCATCTGGCCGCCTTCAAAGCCGACCTTGTGATAGCCACCCGAACGCGACTTCTGGCCCTTGTGGCCACGGCCGGCAGTCTTGCCCAGGCCCGAGCCGATGCCACGGCCAACACGGCGCTTGGCGTGCTTGGCACCCGTGGCGGGTTTGATGCTGTTGAGTTCCATCTTCGTTCCTTAGGCTCAGAGCACTTTGACCAGGTACTGGACCTTGGTGATCATGCCGCGCACTGCGGGCGTGTCTTCGAGCGTGCTTTCGCTGTTGAGCTTGCGCAGGCCCAGGCCGCGCACGGTGGCACGGTGCGACTCGCGCGTGCCGGCAATGCTGCGAACCAGCTTGACCTTGAGAGTTTTCTTGTCAGCCATGATGTCTTCCTTGGGGCCGATCAGCCGGTGATTTCTTCGACCGTCAGACCACGCTTGGCGGCGATTTCGGCCGGCGTGCTGATGTTCTTCAACGCGTCGAGCGTGGCACGAACCATGTTGTAGGGGTTCGAAGAGCCGAGGCTCTTGCACACGATATCGGTCACGCCCATCACTTCGAACACGGCGCGCATCGGGCCGCCGGCAATGATGCCGTCACCGGGCTTGGCCGGAGCCATCAGCACGCGCGAAGCGCCATGCTCACCGACCACCTTGTGGTGGATCGTGCCGTTCTTGAGCTGAACCTTGAACAGGTTGCGGCGAGCCGATTCCATGGCCTTCTGCACGGCCACAGGAACTTCCTTGGCCTTGCCCTTGCCCATGCCGATGCGGCCATCGCCATCACCCACAACGGTGAGTGCCGCGAAGCTCAGCGTGCGGCCACCCTTCACCACCTTGGTGACACGGTTCACCGCAATCATCTTTTCCTTCAGGCCGTCGTCGTTGCCTTCGGCTTGCGCGCGGGGAGTGAACTTTGCCATTTCAGTATTCCTTAGAACTGCAGGCCGGCTTCACGCGCGGCTTCGGCCAGGGCCTTCACGCGGCCGTGGTATGCAAAACCAGCGCGGTCGAATGCGACCTTCTCGACACCGGCGGCCTTGGCCTTCTCGGCGATGCGCTTGCCGATCAAGGTGGCGGCGTTGACATTGCCACCCTTGCCAGCAGCACCGAGTTCCTTGCGGACATCGGCTTCGGCGGTGGACGCGCTGGCCAGCACCTTGGCGCCGTCGTCGGAGATGACGCTGGCGTAGATGTGCAGGTTGGTACGGAACACCGTCAGGCGGGCCACGGACTGCTTGGCAATGCGCGCGCGGGTCTGGCGGGAGCGGCGAATGCGCTGATCTTTCTTGTTCAGTGACATGTTCGGCGCTCCTTACTTCTTCTTGGTCTCTTTGATCACGACCTTTTCATCCGCGTAACGGATGCCTTTGCCCTTGTAGGGCTCGGGAGGGCGAATCGCGCGAACTTCCGCAGCGATCTGACCCACCACCTGGCGGTCAGAGCCCTTGATCACGATTTCGGTCTGGCTCGGGCACTCGACCTTGACACCGGCCGGCATGTCCTTCGCCACCGGGTGCGAGAAACCGATCTGCAGGTTCAGCTTGGAACCGGCGGCCTGGGCACGGAAGCCCACGCCCACCAGCGTCAGCTTCTTCTCGAAGCCCTTGCTCACGCCGTTGACCATGTTGTTCAACAGAGCGCGCATGGTGCCCGACATCGCATCGGCCTCGACCGTCTCGTTGGCAGGTTCGAAACTGAGCTTGCCGTCGGCATTCTTCACGGTCACGAGTGCATTCACGGGACGCACCAGCGTGCCCAGCGAACCTTTGACGCTGATCTGCTCAGCAGTGATCGACACATCCACACCCTTGGGGATGGCGATCGGCATTTTTCCTACGCGGGACATTTGCTTCTTCCCTTCCTTAGGCGACGTAGCAAAGCACTTCGCCGCCGATGCCGGCTTGGCGCGCCTTGCGGTCGGTCATCACACCCTTGGGCGTGGTGACGATGGCCACACCGAGACCGTTCTTCACGCTCGGAATGTCGTGGCGGCCCTTGTAGATGCGCAGGCCGGGACGGCTCACGCGCTCGATGTGCTCGATGACGGGGCGGCCAGCGTAGTACTTGAGGGTGACCTCGAGCTGCGGCTTGGCCTTTTCGCCGACCACGGCGAAGTTTTCGATGTAGCCCTCGTCCTTCAGGACTTTGGCAATCGCCACTTTCAGCTTGGACGCCGGCATCACGACAGCGGTCTTCTCGACCATCTGCGCGTTGCGGATGCGGGTCAGCATATCGGCGATAGGATCACTCATGCTCATTCGGATATCTCCTGATCGTCGTGCCGATTACCAGCTGGCCTTGATGACACCGGGGATGTCGCCCTTGAACGCCAACTCGCGAATCTTGTTGCGGCCCAGGCCGAACTTGCGGAAGGTGCCACGGGGGCGGCCGGTCAGCTCGCAGCGGTTGCGCTGGCGCGTGGGGTACGCGTTGCGCGGCAGCTTCTGAAGTTCGAGGCGAGCGGCATAGCGCTCTTCATCGGACTTCTTGGCGTCGTTTGCGGTTGCCTTGAGTTCGTCGTACTTCTTCTTGTACTTGGCGACCAACTCGGTGCGCTTCAGTTCGCGCTGGATGAGGGAAGTTTTAGCCACTGATCACCTCAGTTCTTGAACGGGAACTTGAACGCAGCGAGCAGTGCCTTGCACTCCTCGTCGTTCTTCGCGGAAGTGGTGATGCTGATGTTCAGACCACGCAATGCATCCACCTTGTCGTACTCGATCTCGGGGAAAATGATCTGCTCTTTGACGCCGATGTTGTAGTTGCCACGGCCATCGAACGAGCGACCCGAGATGCCGCGGAAGTCACGCACGCGCGGCAGCGCGATCGTCACGAAGCGGTCGAGGAATTCATACATCTGCACGCCGCGCAGGGTGACCATGCAGCCGATGGGCACACCGTCACGGATCTTGAAACCGGCGATGGCCTTCTTCGACTTGGTGACCACTGGCTTCTGGCCGGCGATCTTGGTCAGGTCGCCGACAGCGTGGTCCATGACCTTCTTGTCGGACACCGCCTCGCTCACACCCATGTTGAGCGTGATTTTGGTGATGCGGGGAACCTGCATCGTCGAGGTGTAGCCGAACTTCTTGATGAGCTCGGGCGTGATGGTCTCGCGATAGACCTTTTGCAGACGCGCGACAGCCGGCGCTGCAGATTGTTGGGCTTGTTGCTTGGCCATGTCTTATGCCTTGATCTCTTCGCCACTGGACCGGAAGACGCGAACCTTGCTCGTCTTGTTGGTCTTGGCGTCGGCAACCAGCTTGACACCCACGCGATCGGCCTTGCCGGTGGCGGGGTTGAAGATGGCCACGTTGGACTGGTGGATCGACAAAGTCTTGTCGACCACGCCACCGGTCGTACCCTTCATCGGGTTCGGCTTGACGTGCTTCTTCACCACATTCACGCCTTCGACGACGATGCGCTCGTCCGTCTCGCGCGACAACACCGTGCCACGCTTGCCTTTGTCGCGGCCGGTCAACACGATGACCTGGTCGCCTTTGCGAATCTTGTTCATGAGCTTTTCTCCAACCGCGGCTTAGAGCACTTCAGGCGCCAGCGACACGATCTTCATGAAGCGCTCGGTACGCAGTTCACGCGTCACCGGGCCGAAGATGCGGGTGCCGATGGGCTCGAGCTTGGCGTTGAGCAGCACGGCGGCGTTGCCGTCGAACTTCACCAGCGAGCCGTCTTGGCGACGGACACCCTTGGCGGTGCGAACGACGACGGCGCTGTAGACCTCGCCCTTTTTCACACGGCCGCGCGGCGCAGCTTCCTTGATGGAAACCTTGATCACGTCGCCGATACCAGCGTAGCGGCGCTTGGAGCCGCCGAGCACCTTGATGCACTGGACGGACTTCGCGCCAGTGTTGTCCGCGACGTCGAGTCGCGATTGCATTTGAATCATGTTCTGTCCCCAACTTGTCTCGCCTGAGCGAGCAGTCTTGGGCCCGTCAGATCACCACGCTGGATGCGCGATTCACCGTTTGGGCGGAGCCGACGCCTGCTACACCTTGGTTGGCATGCCAGGTGGCATACCGATGTAGCCGGAATTTCGGCGAAGCTGCGGATTATGAGGGAGGCAAGTAGCTTGTGTCAACAGCCCCTTGCTCCGCTCGGGAATCAGGCCTTGATGAGTTCCTTGGCCTGCTTGAGGAGGGTCGCCGCGTCGCTGACCTCGAACTTGCCGGGCCCCTCGACATTGAGCGACTTGACCACGCCGTCCACCACCAGCATTGAATAGCGCTGTGAGCGCACACCCATGCCGCGCGACACCAGATCCAACTCCAGTCCGGCGGCCTTGGTGAAGGCAGCACTGCCGTCGGCCATCATGCGAACCTTGCCGGCGGTGTGCTGATCGCGCCCCCAGGCACCCATCACGAAGGCGTCATTCACCGACACACACCAGATCTCATCGACGCCCGCGGCCTTGAGTTCGTCCGCCTGCGTCACGTAGCCAGGCACATGCTGCGCCGAGCAGGTGGGCGTGAATGCACCCGGGAGCGCAAACACGGCAATCTTCTTGCCAGCCGTTGCTGTCGCAATGTCGAAGCTGTTGGGGCCGAGCGAACAGCCATTGCCTTCGACTTCGATGAATTCCTGCAGGGCACCTGCGGGGAGCTTGTCGCCAACCTTGAGCATGTTCGTCTCCAGAGAGTCAGTTCAGAAAAGCAAAACGGCCGGGGCGCCAGACTTCAGCACACCGACCGTTGCAGCGGGGCTTGAGGCCCTGCAGGGTACGTCAACTCAGACCGTGCGCGCCTTCTCGACCAGGCGAGTCACCACCCACGACTTGGTCTTCGAAATCGGCCGGCTTTCGGCGATCTCGACCACATCGCCCATCTTGTACTCGCCCTTTTCGTCGTGAGCGTGGTACTTGCTGGACTTGGCCACGATCTTGCCGTACAGCTCGTGCTTGGTACGGCGCTCGATCAAGACCGTGATGGTCTTGGCGCGCTTGTCGCTCACCACGCGGCCCACGAGGGTCCGCGTGTTCTTTGGCTTGATTTGGGCTTCAGTCACTTGGCGGCCCCTTTCTTCTTCTCGGCCAGGATGGTCTTGGCGCGAGCGATGTCACGGCGGGTATTGCCCAGCGTGGTGTGGTTGGTCAACTGCTGAGTCGCCTTTTGCATGCGCAGGCCGAAGTGGGCCTTGAGCAAGTCGGCCACTTCCTTCTCGAGGCCGGCGACGTCCTTGGCGCGAAGTTCAGATGCTTTCATCATGCTCTCCTTAGGCGCCGATCGCGCGGGCCACGAAGGTGGTGCTCAGCGGCAGCTTGGCCGAAGCCAGCTTGAACGCTTCGCGGGCCAGTTCTTCCGGCACACCGTTGATTTCATAGAGCACCTTGCCCGGCTGGATCTCAGCCACGTAGTACTCGGGGTTGCCCTTGCCGTTGCCCATGCGGACTTCAGCAGGCTTTTGCGAGATCGGCTTGTCCGGGAAGATGCGGATGAAGATCCGACCACCGCGCTTGATGTGGCGCGAGATCGCGCGGCGAGCCGCTTCGATCTGGCGCGCCGTCAGGCGGCCGCGCTCAGTGGCCTTGAGGCCGAAGTCGCCGAACGACACGGCAGCGCCGCGCGTGGCCACGCCGGTGTTGCGGCCCTTTTGTTCCTTGCGGAATTTTCTGCGTGCAGGTTGCAGCATTCTTTATTCTCCTTTGGGCTCAGTGGCCCCAGGCGTCGGCGCCTTGCGCACGCGCTTGACAGCGGGTGCCTTAGGCGCGTCGCCAGCCGGCGCGGCTGCTTCAGCAGGGCGACCAGCGTCTTGGCGCGGAGCGCCGCGGTCGAAACCAGCACCACCCGAACGGCCGCCACGGCCCGCGGGAGCACCAGGGGCGCCCGGACGGGTGTTGCGACGCGGACGGCGATCATCTTCTTGCACTTCAGGCTTGGCCTGGGGTGCCAGCTCGCCATTGGCCAGACGGTCACCACGGTAAACCCAGCACTTCACGCCGATGATGCCGTAGGTCGTCTTGGCTTCGGAGAAACCGTAGTCAATGTCGGCCTTCAGGGTGTGAAGGGGCACGCGGCCTTCGCGGTACCACTCGCAGCGAGCGATTTCGATGCCGTTCAGGCGGCCCGACGACATCAGCTTGATGCCTTGGGCGCCCAGGCGCATGGCGTTCTGCATGGCGCGCTTCATCGCGCGGCGGAACATGATGCGCTTTTCGAGCTGCTGGGTGATGCTGTCGGCAATCAGCTGGGCATCGATTTCAGGCTTGCGCACTTCTTCGATGTTCACAGCCACCGGCACGCCAAGGCGGCGGGTCAGTTCGGCCTTCAGGTTTTCGATGTCTTCGCCCTTCTTGCCGATCACGACACCCGGACGCGCCGAGAAGATCGTGATGCGTGCGTTCTTGGCGGGGCGCTCGATCAGGATGCGCGACACCGCGGCGCTCTTCAGGCGCGCCTTCAGGTAATCACGAACCTGCAGGTCTTCGGCCAGCATGGTCGCGAAGTTCTGGTTGTTCGCGTACCAACGCGAAGCCCAGTTGCGCGTGACCGGCAGGCGGAACCCGGTTGGGTGGATTTTTTGTCCCATGGTGTTGCCTTTAGTTGCCGACAGTGATGTAGATGTGGGCGGTCGGCTTGCTGATGCGGTTGCCGCGGCCCTTGGCACGTGCGGAGAAGCGCTTCAGCGTGGCACCTTGCTCGACGAAGATCGTCTTCACGGTCAGCTCGTCAATGTCGGCGCCATCGTTGTGCTCGGCGTTCGCAATAGCGGACTCGAGACACTTCTTGATGATGCCGGCAGCCTTCTTGGGGGTGAATGCCAGGATGTTGAGCGCCTGGTCCACCTTCTTGCCGCGGACCATGTCGGCCACCAGCCGACCCTTGTCGGCAGAGAGGCGGACGCCGCGAACGATCGATTTGGTTTCCATCGTCGTCATCCTTACTTCTTGTTGGCCTTCTTGTCAGCCGGGTGGCCCTTGAACGTGCGGGTGAGCGCAAATTCGCCGAGCTTGTGGCCAACCATCTGGTCGGTGACATACACAGGGACGTGCTGCTTGCCGTTGTGCACGGCGATCGTCACACCGATGAAGTCAGGGAGGATCGTCGAGCGGCGCGACCAAGTCTTGATGGGCTTCTTGTCCTTGGTGGCGACAGCCTTCTCGACCTTGGCCTGAAGGTGGTGATCGACGAACGGACCTTTTTTGAGCGAACGGGTCATGTGTCAGCCCCTTCTTACTTCTTGCGACGCGAGACGATGAACGTCTGCGTGCGCTTGTTGTTGCGAGTGCGGTAGCCCTTGGTCATGGTGTTCCAAGGAGACACCGGCACCTGGCCTTCGCCCGTGCGGCCTTCGCCACCACCGTGCGGGTGGTCCACCGGGTTCATGGCAACGCCACGAACGGTCGGGCGGATGCCCTTCCAGCGGATCGCGCCGGCCTTGCCGTACTGGCGCAGGCTGTGCTCTTCGTTCGAAACTTCGCCGATCGTGGCGCGGCAATCGATGTGAATGCGGCGCACTTCACCGGAACGCAGGCGAACCTGAGCGTAAGTGCCTTCGCGCGCCAGCAACGTCGTCGACGTACCGGCCGAGCGGGCAATCTGCGCACCCTTGCCGGGCAGCAGTTCGATGCAGTGAATGATCGAACCCACCGGGATGTTGCGGATCGGCAGCGTGTTGCCGGCCTTGATCGGCGCTTCAGCGCCGCTCAGCACGGTGGAACCCACTTCCAGACCACGCGGGGCGATGATGTAGCGACGCTCACCGTCGGCGTAACACACCAGCGCGATGTGGGCCGTGCGGTTCGGGTCGTACTCGATGCGCTCGACCTTCGCCGGGATGCCATCCTTGTTGCGCACGAAGTCGACCACGCGGTAGTGGTGCTTGTGACCACCGCCCTTGTGGCGAATCGTGATGTGCCCGTTGTTGTTGCGGCCCGAGTGCTGGAACTGCGGCTCGACCAGCGACGCTTCGGGCTTGCCCTTGTGCAGGTGCGCATGCACCACCTTCACCACGGCACGGCGGCCAGGCGAGGTCGGCTTGACTTTGATGACGGCCATTACGCGGCCTCCCCAGAGAAGTTGAGCTCTTGGCCCGCCTTCAGTGACACGTACGCCTTCTTGACGTGGTCACGGCGACCAATCGAACGACCGAATTTCTTGACCTTGCCCTTTTGGACCACAGTCTGAACCGACTCGACTTCGACCTTGAACAGCAGCTCAACGGCAGCCTTGATCTCGGGCTTGGTCGCGTCGCGCAGCACCTTGAACATCACCTGGTTGTTCTTCTCGGCGACGGCGGTGGCCTTTTCGCTCACGATCGGAGCAACCAGCACTTGGGCCAGACGGTTGTCGGCGTGCTTGGGCTTGGTAACTTGGGTGGCGCTCATGCGAACATCTCCTTGAGTTGCTCGATCGCCGCCTTGGTCACCAACACCTTCTTGTAGTGCACCAGCGAAAGCGGGTCAGCGTGACGCGGCTCGACCACCAGCACATTGGGCAGGTTGCGCGAGGCCAGGAACAGGTTGTCATCCACCTCGTCAGCAATCACCAGCACCGAGCTCAGACCCATGGCCTTGAACTTGGCAGCCAGCAACTTGGTTTTGGGGGCGTCGACGGTGATCGAATCGACCACGGCCAGACGGCCTTCACGAGCCAGTTGCGAGAAGATGGCGGCCATGCCGGCGCGGTACATCTTCTTGTTGACCTTCTGAGTG
>NZ_DASSRA010000403.1:0-8439 GCF_035702065.1 Rhizobacter sp. | reverse complement strand
CGCGTGGCCTCGCCGGCTTGACCCCGCTCAGACGGGGCATCCGTCCCTCAGACAGTTCCCATTGCACCCCCGCCGCATTGGGGGCTAGAGTCGCAGGCACCAGGGCCAACCCAAGGAGTCGGGATGCCGGAAGAGGCGAACACCCGCCTGGATTCGATCGGCAAACGCGTCCAGCTCCTGGTGATCGCCTGCATCGTGCCCGCCTGGCTGGCCGCCTCGGTGATTGCCTTCTTCGCCTACCAGCGCGAGCGCGACGACCGCATCACCTCCAGCGTGCTGCAAGCGCGCGGCCTGGTGCACCAGGTCGAGCGTGAGCTGGCCTTGAGCGTCGGCGTGCTGGAGACACTGGCCACCTCGTCGCACATCGACGATGGCAACTACCGGCGCTTTCACGAGCAGGCGAGCCAGGTGCTGCGCCAGAGCAGCGCCAACAACATCGTGCTGTTCGACACCACGCTGCAGGGCCTGGTCAGTGCCGCCCAGCCCTACGGCAGCCCCTTGTTCAAGCTGCGGCACGACCGCTTCCCGAGCGTCATTCCCACCGCGCGGCCTGCCGTGTCGGAGATGTTCGTGGGCGAGGTGTCGAAGCAGCTGCAGGTTGCCGCCGCCGTGCCGGTGATGCGCAACGGCACGGTGATCGGCCGGCTGGAGATGGTGTTCAGCCCCGAGCGCTTCGCCCGCATCATCGAGCAGCAGAGCTTCTCGCACACCTGGCCGGTCGGCATCGTCGACAGCGCGGGCCACATCGTCGCGCGCAACCGCGATGCCGAGCTGTTCGTCGGCCGGCTGGCAGCGCCCCCGCTGCTGGAGGAGCTGCGCGCGCGCCGCGAAGGCCACTTCGAAGGGCGCTCCACCGAAGGCATCGACGCCGTCGGCTGCTTCAGCCAGTCCGAGACCTTCGGCTGGGCAGCCGCCATCGGCGTGCCGGTGGCCGAGATGCACGCCGTGCTGGCCCGCCGCCTCGGCGTGATCGCGCTGACCGGCATCGCGCTGCTGCTGAGCGGCATCGCCCTGGCCCGCCGGCTGGGCCGGCAGATCGCCGAGCCGGTGCAGGCGCTGGTGGCGCCCGCGCTGGCCATCGGCCGCGGCGAGGCCGCCACCCTGCCACCCCCCGCCCTGCGCGAAACCGCCGAAGTGGCCAGCGCGCTCGCCCAGGCGCAGCAGCTGCTGCGCGAGCGCGAGGCGTCGCGCCTCGCGGCCGAAGGCGCCCTGCGCGACAGCCAGTCGCGCCTGCGCATGGCGCTCGACATCAGCCGCATCGGCACCTGGGAGCTCGACCTCGAGACAAACGTCATCACGCGTTCGCAACGCCACGACGAATGCTTCGGCTACACCGAGCCCGTGCCGCACTGGACGCTCGAAGACTTCATCTTCCACGTGCACCCCGAAGACCGCCACCTGATCGACCAGGAGATCCGGCCCCCTGCCATCGACGGCGAGCAGCAGAGCTGGCGCACCGAATGCCGCGTAATCTGGCCCGACGGCAGCGTGCACTGGATCGCCTCGCAGGCCGCCGTGATCAGCGAGAACGGCAAGCCGCGCCGCATCATCGGCATCGTGAGCGACGCCACGCCGGCCAAGCAGGCCGAAGAGATGCGCCTGCAGCAGGTGCGCCTCGAATCGGAATACCGCCAGGCACAAGAGGCCAACCGGCTGAAGAGCGAGTTCCTGGCCAACATGTCGCACGAGTTGCGCACGCCGCTCAATGCGGTGATCGGCTTCGCCGAGATCCTGCGCACCGGCATGATCCCGGCCGACTCGCCCAAGCGGGGCGAATACCTCGGCCACATCGCCGCCGGCGGGCGCCACCTGCTGCAGCTCATCAACGACGTGCTCGACCTCGCCAAGGTCGAGTCGGGCAAGCTCGAATTCCACCCCGAGCCGGTGGACCTGCCGCGCCTCAGCCACGAGGTGCTGGGCGTGCTGCAGGCCGAGGCCGCGCGCAAGCGCATCGAGCTGGTGGTCGACCACGACCCCGCGCTGCACGGGCTGGAGCTCGACCCGGCGCGGCTCAAGCAGGTGCTCTACAACTTCCTGTCCAACGCCATCAAGTTCACGTCGGCCGGCGGCCGTGTGACGCTGCGCAGCCGCGCCGACGGGCCGGAGCACCTGCGCATCGAGGTCGAAGACACCGGCATCGGCATCGCGCCGGCCGACCAGCACAAGCTCTTCATGCCCTTCCAGCAGATCAACGCCGGCCTCACCAAGCAGCATGGCGGCACCGGCCTGGGCCTTGCGCTCACGCGCCAGCTCGCCGAGCTGCAAGGCGGCACCGTGGGCCTGCGCAGCACGGCGGGGCAAGGCAGCGTGTTCCATGTGGTGCTGCCGCGCCGACCGGGCGCCAGCCGCACGCCGACCACACCTGCTGCCGCCGCCGTGGTGCAGGGCACGGCGGCCCGCCCCGGTGCGCCCCGTGTGTTGGTGGTCGAAGACGACGTGGCCGACCAGGCCAAGCTCGTGCGGGCCCTGTCGGCCGCCGGCTACCAGGTCGACGTGGGCGCCACCGCCGAGCAGGCCCTACAGCACGCCGCCGAGCGGCACTACGACGCCATCACGCTCGACCTGCTGCTGCCTGACCGCAGCGGCCTCGAGGTGCTGGCCACCCTGCGCGCCAGCGCGTTGCATGCCACGGTGCCGGTGATCGTGGTCACCATGGTCACCGAGACCTCGGCGCTCGCCGGCTTCCAGGTGAGCGACGTGCTGCACAAGCCGCTGCGTGCCGAGGAAGTGCAGGCCAGCCTGCGCCGGCTCGGCCTGCGCAGCAGCGCCGCGCCGCGCATCATGGTGGTCGACGACGAAGCCGCCTCGCGCGACCTGATGGCTGCCACGCTGCAGTCCATCGGCATGACCGTGCTGTGCATGCCCGACGGCCACGCCGCCCTCGACAGCCTGGACGACCTGCGGCCCGACGCCATGGTCGTCGACCTGTTGATGCCCGGCATGAACGGCTTCGACGTGCTCAGCGCCCTGCGCGAGCGCCCCGCCTTCTCGCAGCTGCCGGTGTTCGTGTGGACCAGCATGGAGCTGGGCCCGGCCGACCTGGCCGAGCTGTCGCGCTCGGCCCTGGCCATCACCAGCAAGACGCAGGGCGGCATCGACGCGCTGCTGGCCCACATCCGCGAATGGCACGCCGCATGACCGCCACGCACGAGCGCGCCGACGTGCTCATCGTCGACGACAACGAACTCAACCTGGAGATGGCCGCCTTCCTGCTCGGCGCCGATGGCCTGAAGGTGGCGACCGCGCAAGACGCCGACGCCGCACTGGTGCAACTGGCCACCCACCGCCCGCGCCTGGTGCTGATGGACATCCAGATGCCCCGCATCGACGGGCTCGAACTGACGCGCCGCCTGCGCGCCGACCCGGCCCACGCCGGGCTGGTGGTGGTGGCCTTCACGGCCTACGCGATGAAGGGCGACGAGGCGAGGATGCTGGCCGCGGGCTGCGATGGGTACATCGCGAAGCCGATTGATGTGGGGAGTTTTGCCGCGAGCGTGCGGCGGTATCTGACCTGACGATGCCGTCAGCTCACTCGCCAGACGGCACGGTCGCGTCGTCGAGTGAGCACAAGCGGCGCACGTCGTGCTCGAACGCGCCGATCGTCAGCTCGGAGATCGGCTCGTTGAGCAAGATGGTTCGCGCCACTTCTGCGTGCTGCGCAAAGCTTGCGAGCACGCGTTGCCGCTCGTCGTGCGGCAGGGCGCGCAGCACGGCCGTCACCAGCACGTCGAGCGCGATCAGCGAGCCCTTGAGCTCGCAGATGCGCTCGGTCGCCTCCTGAAGATCCTTCATGGGGCGATGCGCTGCCGTTGCCAGCCGGTGCGGGCGCTCAGAGAGAGCGGATGCGCGAGGCCTGGGGGCCCTTCTGGCCTTGGGTGACTTCGAACTCCACGCGCTGGTTCTCGAGCAGCGTCTTGAAGCCCGCGCCCTGGATTTCCTTGAAGTGGGCGAAGAGATCCTTGCCGCCGTTGTCAGGGGCGATGAAGCCGAAGCCCTTGCTTTCGTTGAACCATTTGACGGTGCCGGTTTCGGTGGTCATGTCGTGTTTCCTTGAGGTATGAAAAGAGATGCGCCAGCCTTCGCTGGTGCGGGCCAGCAGCGCCCGGGAGTGGTCGCTGAATTCTTGAGAGGTCATGAGGTCGTGTCAGCGGCGCGGGAAGCGCGCCGGGCCGGCACCCGCACCGGGCGGCGGGCCGCGGCGGTCGAGGTGACGGAAGGTGATGCGCCCCTTGCTGAGGTCATAGGGCGAGAGTTCGAGCGACACACTGTCGCCCGCGAGGATGCGGATGTGATGCTTGCGCATCTTGCCGCCGGTGTAGGCGATGAGCTTGTGCCCGTTTTCGAGCGTCACGCGGAAGCGCGAGTCCGGCAGGATTTCGTTCACCGTGCCGTGCATTTCGATCAGTTCTTCTTTGGCCATGTTGCCTTCTGCAAAGGGGGTCGATGGAAGACGCGCCACGCGCAGGACGGCCGCGTGGCAGAGGTGATGGCCTCGCATCGAAGCGTGGCCGGATCTGTGGGGACGCGCGGTGCGCGCCAGCGGCGGATGAACTCGATCCCGCGGGTGGCTGGCAGGGGGAGATGCTGCGAACCAGGAGCTGCCAGGGAGCCGGGATTGCGGGAGTACCGCGCAAAGAGGTCTGGCCAAGGAGGGAGATCACTCGGATCTCAGCGCGGCGTGGAAGCTCTTGGGGGGAGCCACCGGGTCGCCACGGCGAGCGCGCAGTGTACCTGCAGGGGCGAATGCCCTTTGTTTCTGCACGGCATGGCGCGCTCGCGCGCGCGCTCAGAGCAGGTCGTAGCGGTCGAGGTTCATCACCTTGGCCCAGGCCTTCACGAAGTCCTTCACAAAGACCTGCTGCCCGTCGGCGCAGGCATACACCTCCGACAAGGCGCGCAGCTGCGAGTTGGAGCCGAACACCAGGTCGACGGTGGTGGCCGTCCACTTGAGCTGGCCGGTCTTGCGGTCGCGGCCTTCGAGCACGCCGCCGTCGGCCCGGGCCCACTGGGTGCGCATGTCCAGCAGGTTGACGAAGAAGTCGTTGCTCAGCGTGTCTTCCTGGGTGGTGAAGACGCCCAGCCTGCTGTGCCCGTGGTTGGCGCCAAGCACGCGCAGGCCGCCGACGAGCGCCGTCATCTCAGGGGCGCTGAGCGTGAGCAGCTGGGCCTTGTCGATCAGCAGCTCGGCCGCCGAGTTCTCCAGGCCGCGGCCCTTCTTGACGTAGTTGCGGAAGCCATCGGCGATGGGCTCCAGGTAAGCCATCGATTCGACATCGGTCTGGTCTTGCGTGGCATCGGTGCGGCCCGGGGTGAAGGGCACGGTGATGTCGACGCCGGCCTTCTTGGCGGCAGCTTCGACGGCGGCGCCGCCTGCGAGCACGATCAGGTCGGCGATGGACACCTTCTTGCCGCCGGTCTGCGCCTCATTGAACTCCTTGCGCACGGCTTCGAGCCTGGCGAGCACACGGCCCAGCTCGGTGGGCTGGTTGACCTCCCACTCCTTCTGCGGCGCGAGGCGGATGCGCGCGCCGTTGGCGCCGCCGCGCTTGTCGCCGCCGCGGAAGGTGGAGGCCGAGGCCCACGCGGTGCTCACGAGCTGCGAGACGCTGAGGCCCGAGGCCAGCACCTTGGCCTTGAGCGCGGCCACGTCTTTCTCGTCGACGAGCGGGTGGTCGACCTCGGGCACCGGGTCCTGCCACAGCAGCACTTCATTGGGCACCAGCTTGCCGAGGTAGCGGGCGCGCGGGCCCATGTCGCGGTGGGTCAGCTTGTACCAGGCGCGGGCAAAGGCATCGGCCAGCTGCTCGGGGTGCTCCTTGAAGCGGCGCGAGATCTTCTCGTAGGCCGGGTCGAAGCGCAGCGCCATGTCGGCCGTGGTCATCATGGGGGCGTGGCGCTTGCTGGGGTCGTGCGCGTCGGGCACGGTGGTGGCCCCGGCGCCGCCCTTGGGCACCCACTGGTGCGCGCCGGCGGGGCTCTTGGTCAGCTCCCACTCGTAGCCGAAGAGGGTCTCGAAGTAGCTGTTGTCCCACTGGGTGGGCGTGGGCGTCCATGCGCCTTCGATGCCGCTGGTGATGGTGTACGCGCCCACGCCGTTGCCGAAGGTGTTCTTCCAGCCCAGGCCCATCTCTTCGATGGACGCGCCCTCGGGTTCGCGGCCCACCTGCTTGGCATCGCCCGCGCCGTGGGCCTTGCCGAAGGTGTGGCCGCCGGCGACGAGGGCCACGGTCTCTTCGTCGTTCATGGCCATGCGCTTGAAGGTCTCGCGGATGTCGCGGCCCGAGGCCACGGGGTCGGGGTTGCCGTTGGGGCCTTCGGGGTTGACGTAGATGAGGCCCATCTGCACCGCGGCCAGTGGGTTGGCGAGGTCGCGGTCACCGGCGTAGCGTTCGTCGCCGAGCCAGGTGGTCTCGGGGCCCCAGTAGATGTCGGTCTCGGGCTCCCACACGTCGGCGCGGCCACCTGCGAAGCCGAAGGTCTTGAAGCCCATGGACTCCAGCGCGACGTTGCCGGCGAGGATCATCAAATCGGCCCACGAGAGCTTGTTGCCGTACTTCTGCTTGATGGGCCAGAGCAGGCGGCGGGCCTTGTCGAGGTTGCCGTTGTCGGGCCAGCTGTTGAGCGGCGCGAAGCGCTGCGAGCCGGTGCCCGCGCCGCCGCGGCCGTCTTGCACGCGGTAGGTGCCGGCCGAGTGCCAGGCCATGCGGATGAAGAAGGGACCGTAGTGGCCGTAGTCGGCGGGCCACCAGTCTTGCGAATCGGTCATCAGGGCGGTGAGGTCCTTGACGACGGCGTCGAGGTCGAGGGTCTTGAACGCTTCGGCGTACTTGAACTGCTCGCCCATCGGGTTGGACCTGGCCGAGTGCAGGTGCAGGATCGCGAGGTTGAGCTGTTCGGGCCACCAATCGCGGTTGCCCTTTACGCCGGCGGCGGTGTGTTGGAGTGGGCGACCCGAGAACGGGCACTTGGCTTCGCTGGACATGTTGGCCTCCTGGGCGTGACGGGATTGAACGGCTTGCTGCAACTGGGAGCCGATGGTCGGCCCGCAGGCACCGAAGCGTCAATTTGGCGGAGGCAATGAAGCCGATAGGCGCAAATGAATGGCCTTCGGTCGGCGAGAGGCTTCGAGATGCTTGCTGTGTGTCAGCCGAGGGGTGGGTCCCGCGGGGCGGCACGGATCGCTTCTTCCAGCAGCTCCAGCGCAGCGTGGGCGAAGGCGAACATGTTGGCCGCCCGGTCGGTGATGCCGGTGCGCAGCAGGCGCTCGCGCGTCACGGGCCCGTCGACCGCCAGGCAGCAGTGGCCGGCCGGGTCGCCATAGGGGTTGCCGTCGGGCCCGGCCGCGCCGGTCTCGGCGATGCACCAGCTGGCGCGAAAGCGCGTGCGCTGGTGGTGCGCCAGCCGCTGCGCGTAGGGCACGGTGGACGAGCGCAGGCCCGCCATGTCGTCGGCCGTGAGCGTGGTGAGGCGGCGGAAGGCGCGGCGCGTGTAGACCAGCGCGCCGCCGAGGTAGTACCCGGAGGCACCGGCGCGCGAGAGCAAGGCGGCCGAGATCAGGCCACCGGCCGACGATTCGGAGACGACGATGGTCTCGCTGCGGGCGACGAGCAGGTCGCCGATGCGCTCGCCGAGGGTGAAGAGTGCGGTGGTGTCCATAGGGATGGGTCAAACTGGCGGCTGGTACTGGCCCGGATTTGAACTGAAGAAGCCACGCACATGCAGCCCTTTCGTCTTCGCCTCCTGCTCGTCATCGGCCTGCTGGCCGCCACCTCCGCGACGGCCGCGCCACCGGCCGACTTCACCGGCCTGTGGGAAGACTGCGGAAGCGTCCCCGGCCTGTGCTACGGCTACCGGCTCACGCAAGAGGGCTCACGCGTCTGCGGCTCGCTGAGCAGCGTGCCGGTGTCGGGCGAGGGGCCACGCAAGCACGGGCACATCCGCGGCGTGGTGCGCGACAGCCTGTTGACGCAGGTGTGGGGCTGCGGGGTCGAGACGCGCAGCCCCTGCCCGAGCATCCTCGCAACCAACCGCCGCGGCCTCCTGCGCTGCGGCGACGGCTTGTTTGAGACCGGCGGGCGCAGCTACACCTGCGAGGAATGGGCGGCGCTGAAGCTGCCCAGCCAGTACCAGCGCGTGAGCGCCGAAGCCTTCGCCCAGCGCTTCGGCCCGGCCGAAGCTTCGTTGTGCGAGATGCCAGTCACGGCGGAGAAAGACGCGCCACCCCCCGTGAAGCAGTGAGGGAACTGCGCCCGCGCGAGACAAATTCCGCGGCTTGAGTGCGCCGGATGTAACCGCCTGTATCGCCGATGCGGCAAGCCCGATACCCTTCACGCAAGTCGTTAGACCTTGCATGAAGGAGTGGAGACATGAACACACTGATCCTTGGCGCGCTGGTCGCATTGACGAGCCTCGAGGCCCGTGCAGCCGCACCGTCCATGA
>NZ_DASSRA010000402.1:0-14777 GCF_035702065.1 Rhizobacter sp. | reverse complement strand
AGAGGGGGCCGTTCCTGCGCCTTCACCACGGCCGCTGTCATCGTGAGGTCGTATTCGGAGAGCGCCTTCGCGGTGTGGGACGTACGGTGCCTGCGCACCTCTTCCGGCGTGCCGACGCACACCACCGCCCCGCCGCCCTCGCCGCCTTCCGGCCCGAGGTCGACGATCCAGTCGGCACTCTGGATGACGTCGAGGTTGTGCTCGATGACGATCAGCGAATGGCCGGCGGCGAGCAGCTTGCGCAGGGCGCGCATCAGCTTGGCGATGTCGTCGAAGTGCAGGCCGGTGGTGGGCTCGTCGAACATGAAGAGCGTGCCCTTCTTCGCCACCGACTGGCGACTGGCTGTGGAGCTTTGTGCGGCCTCGGCCAGGAAGCCGGCGAGCTTGAGACGCTGCGCCTCGCCGCCGCTCAGCGTGGGCACCGGCTGGCCAAGCTTCACGTACTCCAGGCCCACGTCGAGAATGGGCTGCAGCACGCGCAGCACCTCGCGGTCGTTCGCGAAGAGCTGCACGGCCTCACTCACGGTGAGCTCCAGCACGTCGGCCACGCTCAGCTCGCGGATGGCCTCGCCGGGCAGGCGGCGGTCGATCTTCACCTCCAGCGTCTCGGCACGGTAGCGGGTGCCGTCGCAATCGGGGCAGCGCAGGTAGATGTCGGAGAGGAACTGCATCTCCACGTGCTCGAAGCCCGAGCCGCCGCAGGTCGGGCAGCGCCCGTCGCCAGCGTTGAAGCTGAACATCGCCGCGCTGTAGCCGCGCTGCTGCGCGAGCGGCGATTGCGCGAAGAGCTTGCGGATCTCGTCGAAGGCGCCGACGTAGCTGGCGGGGTTGGAGCGCGCGGTCTTGCCGATGGGCGACTGGTCGACGAACACCGCGTCGGAGAGCCAATCGCCGCCGAGCAGGCGGTCGTGCTCGCCGGGCGTTTCGGTCGCCTTGCCGAAGTGGCGGGCCAGCGCGGGGTAGAGCACGTCCTGCATCAGCGTGCTCTTGCCGGAGCCGGAGACGCCGGTCACGCACACCAGGCGCTGCAGCGGGAACTCGACCGTCACGTTCTTCAGGTTGTGGTCGCGTGCGCCTTCGAGGATGAGCCGCGGCGTGCTGTCGGTGACGAGCCGCTTGAGGCCCATGCCGACCTGCTTGCGCGCGCCGAGGTAGGCGCCGGTCAGCGTGTCGGCGCCCTTCACTGCCTCCGGCGTGCCGTCGAAGACGATGGTGCCGCCGCGCTCGCCGGGACCCGGGCCCATGTCGATCAGGCGGTCGGCGGCGAGCATCACCGCCGGGTCGTGCTCGACGACGACGAGCGTGTTGCCGGCGTCGCGCAGGCGGTGCATCGCCTCGACGATGCGGTCCATGTCGCGCGGGTGCAGGCCGATGCTGGGCTCGTCGAGCACGAACATGGTGTTGACGAGCGAGGTGCCGAGCGCGGTGGTGAGGTTGATGCGCTGCACCTCACCGCCGGACAGCGTGCGGCTCTGGCGGTCGAGCGTGAGGTAACCCAGGCCCACGTCGCAGAGGTACTTGAGGCGCGTGCGGATCTCGTCGAGCAGCAGTTTGAGCGCTTCATCCAGCATGCTGCTGGGCAAGGTGATGCCGTCGAAGAAGCGGCGGATGCGGTCGATGGGCATCAGCATCAGGTCGTGCACCGTGAGGCCGGGCAAGGCTTCGAGCTGCTCGCGCGACCAGTCGACACCGCTGGGCAGGAAGCGCTTCTCGGGTGCGAGCACCCCGTCGGCGTCGGGCTTGGTGCCCATGCGCCACAGGAGCGCCTCGGTCTTGAGCCGCGCACCGTTGCACGTCGGGCAGGTGGTGTAGCTGCGGTACTTGGACAAGAGCACGCGGATGTGCATCTTGTAGGCCTTCGATTCCAGGTACTCGAAGAAGCGCTTGATGCCGTACCACTGCTTGTTCCACTGGCCCTTCCAGTTGGGCGAGCCGTTGATGACCCAGTCGCGCTGGGCCTGGTTCAGCGCCGACCACGGCGTGTCGCGCGGGATGCCGGCATCGCCCGCGTACTTGAGCATGTCGTCCTGCGACTCCTTCCACGCCGGCGTCTGGATGGTCTTGATCGCACCGGCACGCAGGGTCTTGCGGTGGTCGGGGATCACGAGGCCCCAGTCGACGCCGATCACGCGGCCGAAGCCGCGGCACGCGTCGCAGGCGCCCATGGCCGAGTTGAAGGAGAAGAGCGCGGGCTGCGGGTCGGCGTAGCGGATGTCGCTGTCGGGGCAGTGAAGCCCAGTCGAATAGCGCCACAACACCGCCGCCGGAGACTCTGCGCCCGCCTCCGCCCGCTCAGCCTGAGGTATCGAAGGCCCGCTCGACGTATCCCCCTGCACATACACATTGACGCGCCCGCTGCCGCGCTTGAGCGCCATCTCGATCGCCTCGATCGCGCGTACCTTCTCCGTGCCCTGCAGGCGGAACCGATCCGCCACCACATCGAGCACCTTGCGCGGCCCGGTGGGCGAGGCGACCTCGCGCTCGGCCTGCACCCGGGTGAAGCCGCTCGCCGCCAGCCACTGCTCGATCTCGGCCGCGCTGGTGTTGGCGGGCAGCTCCACCGGGAAGGTCACCACCAGCCGTGGATCGCTCTCCTTCGTGCGCGCCATCAACTCCGCGTAGATCGTCTCCGGCGAGTCGTGCCGCACCAGCTGCGCCGTCTTCTTGTCGAACAACTCCGAAGCGCGCGCGAACAAGAGCTTCAGGTGGTCGTTGAGCTCCGTCATCGTGCCCACCGTCGAACGCGAGGTGCGCACCGGGTTGGTCTGGTCGATGGCGATGGCGGGTGGCACGCCGTCCACGCGGTCCACCGCCGGCCGGTCCATGCGGTCGAGGAACTGGCGCGCGTAGGCGCTGAAGGTCTCCACGTAGCGGCGCTGCCCCTCGGCGTACAGCGTGTCGAACACCAGGCTGGACTTGCCCGACCCGCTGGGGCCGGTGACGACCGTCATCTCGCCGGTGCGGATGTCGAGGTCGAGGTTCTTGAGGTTGTGCTGACGGGCGCCGCGGATGCGGATGAGTCCAGAGGTCATGGGGAGGCGCGCAGACGAGGAGGGGCGGGAATTCTAGGAGTGCGCTCCTGCCACGCACCCGCCAAGGGGATTCGAGAAATAGCACCGCTTTCGCCAACCGTTGCACCCCGACACAGCGCACCCCTCCATTCGCCTTACGCTACAGCCTTCACTTCCTGTTTCATCCATCATGCGTTCGACCCTCTTGCGCGCCTTCGCAGGCGCCGTGCTGGCGGTGGCCAGCACCTGCAGCCAGGCACTGGTCTTTGCCATCAACGAAGGTGTCACCTACCGGGTGGGCAACGACGAGATCCGGGCCAAGTACACCGCCATCGCGGCCGACCTGTCCAAGCTGCTCAAGCAGCCGGTGAGCATCGAGCCGGTGGCCGACTACCCCAGCCTGCGCCGCGGCCTGGCCGCCAAGCAGTACGACCTGGCGATGATCCACCCCGCCCACCTGTCGATCGAGGCCATCAAGAAAAGTGGCTACAAATTGTTGGTGGTGACCAAGGGCTTCCAGCAGTACACCGCCAACTTCCTGGTGAAGACCGATTCGCCCATGCAGACCCTGGCCGACCTGCGCAACAGCTCGCTGGGCCTGCCCGATGAAGACTCGATCACCTCGTGGATGGTGCGCGCTACCCTGCGCGACACCCTGGGCACCACCGACCAGGTGAAGTTCGTCTACACCCGCTACCAGGACGCAGTGCCCTTCTTCGTCGACAACAACCTCACCAAGGCGGGCGCCACGGCCGCCGGCGGCGTGATCAAGGCCTGGCAGACCAAGGGCGGCAAGATCCTCGGCAAGTCGCGCCCGGTGCCCATCAAGCACATCATCGCGAGCCCGGTGCTGCTGCCCGAGCAGGTGGAGAAGGTACGCGAGTACCTGCTGTCGCTGGACACCACGGAAGAAGGCAAGAAGAAGCTCGAAGCCACCAAGTTCACCGGCTTCGCGGCCTACAGCGAGGCCGACATGCTGAGCATCGGCAACTGGCTCGGTCTGTGATGGTTGTGTGACACGGCGAGGCGCTGGCTATCAGGGATTTCACTTCCTTGATCCACCTGCTGCACGTTCGTGCACACCACACATAATGACTTTCATCCGACGAACTGACTGAGGCGGCGCTTCGTGCGTGACTGCCCTAGGGAAGCCCATGCACACCACGCTCCAGCAACTGCTGGCCGGAGGCGCTGATGCCGCCACCGCCATCTCGGCCCCCGGCCGCCCCGCCCTCACCTACCGCGACCTGCGCGCGCTGATCGCCAGCACGCTGGCCAGCCTCAACGCCTTGGGCGTGGGCCGCAACGACCGCGTGGGCATCGTGCTCAACAACGGCCCGGAGATGGCCACCTGCTACATGGCCTGCGCCTCGGGCACGACCAGCGCGCCGCTCAACCCGGCCTACCGCGCTGACGAGTTCGAGTTCTATCTCTCCGACCTCAACGCCAAGGTCCTGATCGTCGAACAGGGCAGCACCTCGCCCGCGATCGAAGTGGCGCGCAAGCTCGGCGTGCGCGTGGTCGACCTGGTGGTGCCGACCGGCGCCCCGGCGGGCCACTTCACGCTGCAGGCACGCGACGGCGCCGCGGCCACGCCCACCACGAACGGCGGCTTCTCCCAGGCTGCCGACGTGGGCATGGTGCTGCACACCTCGGGCACCACCTCGCGGCCCAAGATCGTGCCCCTGTCCGTGGGCAACCTGTGCGCCTCGGCGCACAACATCCGCACCACGCTGCAACTCACCGCCAAGGACATCGGCCTGAACATCATGCCGCTGTTCCACATCCACGGCCTGATCGCCGGCGTGCTGGCGCCGCTGTCGGCGGGCTCGCAGGTCTTCTGCACGCCGGGCTTCAACGCGCTGAAGTTCTTCACCTGGATGGACGAGGCCAAGCCCACCTGGTACACCGCCGTGCCCACCATGCACCAGGCCATCATCGGCCGCGCCAAGGGCAACGCCGACGTGATCGCGCGCAACCCGCTGCGCTTCCTGCGCTCGAGTTCGTCGTCGATGCCGCCGCAGGTCATCAAGGAGCTGGAAGAGATCTTCAAGGCCCCGCTGATCGAGGCCTACGGCATGACCGAGGCCACGCACCAGATGGCCTCCAACCCGCTGCCGCCGCTGGCGCGCAAGCCCGGCAGCGTGGGCCTGCCCGCCGGCCCCGAGGTGCAGATCATGGGCGAGGACGGCTCGCTGCTGGGCCCCAACCAGATCGGCGAGATCGTCATCAAGGGCCCCAACGTGACGGCCGGCTACGAGAACAACCCCAAGGCCAATGCCGAGGGCTTCCTGAACGGCTGGTTCCGCACCGGCGACCAGGGCACCAAGGACAGCGACGGCTACATCAGCCTCACCGGCCGGCTGAAGGAGATCATCAACCGCGGCGGCGAGAAGGTGAGCCCGCGCGAGGTCGACGAGATCCTGATGGACCACCCGGCCGTCAACCAGGTCGTGTGCTTCGGCATGCCGCACCCCAAGCTGGGCGAAGAGGTCGCCGCCGTCGTGGTGCTGAAGGAGGGCGCCGCCGCCACCGAACGCGAGCTGCAGGACTTCGTGGCCAAGCGCGCCGCCGAGTTCAAGGTGCCCAAGAAGATCCTGTTCATGGACGAGATCCCCAAGGGCGCCACCGGCAAGCTGCAACGCATCGGCCTGGCGCAGAAGCTGGGGCTTTGAACCACCGCCGTTTCTCCTAGTTCTTCCAATCAGAGAGGTATCAGCGTGATGACTGTCCGATTCAACTTGCGCGCCCTGGCCACTGCCATGGGCTTGGCCACCCTGCTGGGCGCTGCCGCCCCGGCGCTGGCCTGGGAGCCCACCAAGCCGATCGAGTTCGTGGTGCCGGCCGGCACCGGCGGCGGCGCCGACCAGATGGCCCGCTTCATCCAGGGCGTGGCCGCCAAGCACAAGCTGAGCGCGCAGCCCATCATCGTCGTCAACAAGGCGGGTGGCGCGGGCGCCGAAGGCTTTCTCGACGTGAAAGGCGACAAGGGCAACCCGCACAAGATCGTCATCACGCTGTCCAACCTCTTCACCACACCCCTCGCCACGGGCGTGCCCTTCAACTGGCGCGACCTCACGCCGGTCTCGATGCTGGCGCTCGACCAGTTCATCCTGTGGGTGAACGCCGATTCGCCTTACAAGACCACCAAGGACTACATCGCCGCCATCAAGGCCGCTCCCGACCAGACCTTCAAGATGGGCGGCACCGGCTCCAAGCAGGAAGACCAGATCATCACCGTGCTGCTGGAAAACACCCTCGGCAAGAAGATGATCTACGTGCCCTTCAAGGGTGGCGGCGACGTGGCGGTGCAGCTCGTTGGCAAGCACATCGACTCCACCGTCAACAACCCGATCGAGGCCGAATCGCACTGGCGCGCCGGCAAGCTGCGTCCGCTGTGCGTGATGGACAAGGACAAGCTGCCCTACACCACCAAGCTGGCCGACGCCATGTCGTGGAGCGACGTGCCGCCGTGCGGTGCGGTGGGCCTGCGCGTCAACTACCTGATGCTGCGCGGTGTGTTCATGCCGCCGGGCGTCACGCCCGAGCACGTGGCCTACTACAACGGCCTGTTCGACAAGATCCGCGCCACGCCCGACTGGAAGGAGTTCATGGAGAAGGGTGCCTTCAACCAGACGAGCATGAAGGGCGCCGAGTTCAACGACTGGCTGGGCAAGAACGAGCAGATTCACCGCGAGCTGATGAAGGTCGCCGGCTTCATGGCGCCCTGAAGGCATGAGCAACACGCCGTCCGAACCCACAGGGAACGACAAGCCCGGCCCCAACACGCGCGGGCCCGAACTCGGCGTGGCGGGCTTCCTGCTGCTGGTGGCCGTGCTCGTCATCGCCGACAGCCTGCGCGTGGGCATCGGCTGGGCCGACGACGGGCCGCGCTCGGGCTACTTTCCGTTCTACATCGGCCTCTTCCTGCTGGCCGCAAGCGCCACCATCTTCATCAGCACGCTGATCAACTGGCGCGCGATCAACACGGTGTTCGCCGAGCGCGAACAGCTCGCCACGGTGTTCGCGATGCTGATCCCGATGGTGGTGTACGTGGGCGGCATCGCCTTCCTGGGCATCTACGTCGCCTCGGCCGTGCTGATCGGCTACTTCATGCGCCGATACGGCCAGTTCGGCTGGCCCGCCACGGTGGGCACGTCGATCGCGGTGCCGGTGGCCTTCTTCCTGGTGTTCGAACGCTGGTTCCTGGTGCCGCTGCCCAAGGGCCCCATCGAACGACTGATGGGCTTCTGATGGAAGAACTCAACAACCTCCTGCACGGCTTCAGCGTCGCGCTGACCCTGCCCAATCTCGGCTACATGCTGATCGGCATCACGCTCGGGGTGCTGATCGGCGTGCTGCCGGGCCTGGGCGGCGCCAACGGCATCGCCATCCTGCTGCCGCTCACCTTCAGCATGAACCCCACGTCGGCCATCATCATGCTGTCGTGCATCTACTGGGGTGCACTGTTCGGCGGGGCGATCACCTCGATCCTGTTCAACATCCCCGGCGAACCCTGGTCGGTGGCCACCACCTTCGACGGCTACCCGATGGCGCAGCAGGGCAAGGCGGCGCAGGCGCTCACGGCAGCCTTCACCTCGTCTTTCGTCGGCGCGCTGTTTGCGGTGTTGCTGATCTCCTTCCTCGCGCCCATCCTGGCCAAGTTCGCGCTCAAGTTCGGGCCGGCCGAGTTCTTTGCCGTGCAGCTGCTCACCTTCTGCAGCTTCGTGGGCATGAGCAAGGAGCCGCCGGCCAAGGTGATCGCGTCGATGATGCTGGGCTTCGCGCTCGCCGCCGTGGGCATGGACACCGTGACCGGCCAGCTGCGCATGACCTACGGCGTGCCCGAACTGCTCAAGGGCTTCGACTTCCTGATCGCGGTGATCGGCCTCTTCGGCATCGGCGAGATCCTGCTCACCATGGAAGAAGGCCTGGCCTTCAAGGGCAAGAGCGCGCGCATCAACATGAAGGTGGTGTTCGAGACCTGGCGCGGCCTGCCGCGCTACTGGCTGACCTTTCTGCGGTCGACGGCCATCGGCTGCTGGATGGGCATCACGCCCGGCGGCGCCACGCCGGCCTCGTTCATGAGCTATGGCATCGCGCGCCGCATGTCCAAGGAGCCCGAGAGCTTCGGCAAAGGCCAGATCGAAGGCGTGCTTGCGCCCGAGACGGCGGCGCACGCCGCCGGCACCTCGGCCCTGCTGCCCATGCTCACGCTGGGTATCCCCGGCTCGCCCACCGCCGCTGTGCTGCTGGGTGGCCTGCTGATCTGGGGCCTGCAGCCCGGGCCGATGCTGTTCGTGGAGCAAAAGGACTTCGTCTGGGGCCTGATGGCCTCGATGTACCTCGGCAACCTGGTCGGCCTGCTGGTGGTGCTGACCACCGTGCCCTTCTGGGCCGCCATCCTGCGCATCCCGTTTTCGATCATCGCGCCGGTGATCGTCGTCATCTGCGCCATCGGCGCGTACACGGTGCACAGCGCGATGTTCGACGTGGTGATGATGATGGTCTTCGGCGTGCTGGGCTACCTCTTCAAGAAGCTCAAGTACCCGCTGGCGCCGATGGTGCTGGCGCTGGTGCTGGGCGACATGGCGGAGGCGAGCTTCCGCCAGTCAATGCTGCTGTCGCAAGGCAGCCTGTCGATCTTCTGGGCCAACCCGCTGGTGAGCAGCATCGTCGGCCTGGCGCTCCTGATGCTGCTGTGGCCGCTGCTGGGCGCCACGCGCAGCCGGCTCAAGGTGCGGGAGAGCGCAGCATGAAGATCGCCGTCGTCGGCGCCGGGGCCATCGGCGGCTACCTGGGCGCCAAGCTCTCGCTGGCCGGTGAAGACGTCACCTTCATCGCGCGCAACAAGAACCTGGCGGCCATCAACGCCAACGGCTTCAAGCTGATTCTCGAAGACGGCAGCGAGCAGCACGCTTCGGGCGTGCGCGCCGTGCAGGCCATGGCCGACGCCGGCCCGCAGGATGCAGTGCTGCTCACGCTCAAGGCGCACCAGGTGAAGGACGTACTGCCCGAGCTGCGCGCCCTCTTCGGGCCCGAGACCATGGTCGTCACCATGATCAACGGCCTGCCCTGGTGGTACTTCCACAAGCTGGCCGGGCCGTACGAAGGCCGGCAACTGGAGAGCGTGGATCCGGGCGGCGTGATCGCCGCCCACATCGAGCCCGAGCGCGTGATCGGCAGCGTGGTCTACCCCGCCGCCGAGCTGGTGGCGCCGGGCGTGGTAAGGGTGATCGAAGGCAACCGCTTCACACTGGGCGAGCCCGATGGCAGCCGCAGCCCACGCATCGAGGCGTTGTCGCAGGCCATGATGAAGGCCGGCTTCAAGTCGCCGGTGAGCAAGGACATCCGCGGCGAGATCTGGGTCAAGCTGTGGGGCAACCTGAGCTTCAACCCCATCAGCGCGCTGACGCATGCCACGCTGGAAGACATCTGCCGCTTCCCGGCCTCGCGTGCGCTGGCCGCCGGCATGATGCGCGAGGCGCAGACGCTGGCCGAAAAGCTGGGTGTGGAGTTCAAGATCTCGCTCGACAAGCGCATCGCCGGCGCCGAGGCCGTGGGCGCGCACAAGACATCGATGCTGCAGGACGTGGAGGCCGGCCGCGCGCTGGAACTCGAAGCGCTGGTGGGCAGCGTGGTGGAGCTGGGGCGGATCACCGGGACGCCGACACCGACCATCGACGCGGTCTATGCGCTGGCGAGTTTGCTGGGCAAGACGCTGGTGGACAGCAAGGGCAAGTTGCCGATGCAACCGGTGTGAAGGCCTGAGCGGGCCACCCTCAGCCGTACACGTTCTTCAGCACCCCGATCCCGTCGATCTCCACCTCCACCTCGCTCCCCGCCTTCATCGGCAGCACGCCCAGCGAGGTGCCGCACAGGATCACGTCACCCGGGTACAGCGTCATGTCGTGCGAGATGCGCGACACCAGCTCGGCCGGCGAGAAGGTCATGTCCGACAAGGGGTAGTTCTGCCGTTCGCGCCCGCCCACGCGGGTGCGCAGCGTGGCCTGCGCGAAGTCGAAGTCGGTCTCGATGACCGGGCCGAACACGCCGAAGGTGTCGAAGCTCTTGGCACGCGCCCACTGCGCAAAGCTCGGGTCGCGGCCGATCAGTTCCATGGCCGTCACGTCGTTGGCGCAGGTGTAGCCCAAGATGTGCGCCGGCGCCGCGTCCACGCTGACGGCGCTCGCCGTCTTGCCGATCACCACCGCCAACTCGCCCTCATAGGCCACGCGGCCTTCATAGTGGGCCGGGGCACGAATGGCCTGGCCATGCGCCGCGGCGCTGCTGCTCGCCTTCAGGAAGTACAGCGGCTCGGCAGGCCGGGCCCAGCCGTTCTTCTCGGCCGCGGCATTGAAGTTGTTCCACAGCCCGATGATCTTGCCGGGCACACAGGGGGTGAGCCATTCCAGCCCGTCCAGCGAAATGCGCTCGTCGGTGGACTGGTGTGCACCGAACAGATCACCCTGATGGACCGATACCTCTTGGCCGTGCAGGCTGCCAAACCCTTCACGGCCACCCTGGCGGAATCGCAACCACTTCATCGTGTCTCCTGTCGTTTGAATGCAGCAGGGATTGTTTCAGTGCCCGGCCGCGTCATTCGCCAAACTGGGCGATGAATCAACTGCATATCGAGGCAAGCGTGCTGAGTTGCACAGATTCAATGAGGGGCAGCCGGGAAAACCCACGAGGTATTAGTTCTCAATTGAAGAGACTATTTGGACAAGCGTGCTTAAAGTGCCGCGGAATCTCACAGAATCACGCCGTGTTTCGCTTGGTTACCGTGGTTTTTAGGACGCGGGTTCCCCAAAACGGGGGTGCCGCCCGTGACAATCACCTGAGCGACATGTCTTACGCGAAGCTTACGCAACTGCGCGAGCATCGTTTCAGTCTTCAGTAAACCCACTCGGAGAAGCTTCTCGATGAACGCTAGACGTATGGTGGCCCTGGCCATCGCCGGCTTCATGTTGCCGGCTATCTGTATGGCGCAAATAAGGATCGGCCAGACCGCTGGTTTCACCGGCGCAGCGGCAGCCGGTGTCAAAGAGATTACCGACGGCGCCAAGCTATATCTCGATTCGGTGAATGCCGAAGGGGGTATCAACGGCCAGCAAATAGAACTGGTGTCGCTGGACGACAAGTTCGACCCGGCACTGGCCGCCGAGAACGCCAAGAAACTGATCGCCGACCCGAAGATCGTCGCCCTTTTCCTGAACCGCGGCACGCCCCACTCGCAGGCCATCATGCCGCTGCTGACCGAGCACAAGATCACCCTCATCGCCCCCTCGACCGGCGCGATGGTGCTCCACCAACCCGTCCACCCCTGGGTGTTCAACGTGCGCGCAACCTACCAGCGCGAAGCCGAACACGTGACGCGCCACCTGGCCATGGCCGGCGCCGAGCGCGTGGCCCTGATCCAGGTGAACGACTCTTTCGGCACCGACGCCGCCGCCGGGGCGCTCAAGGTGTTCAAGGAAATGGGCAAGCAGCCCGCCACGCACCAGATCTTCGACCGCGCCAAGCCCGACTTCAGCACGCTCGTGCCCAAGGTCGTGGCGGCCCAGCCGCTGTCCATCCTGTTCATCGGCACCGGCACGGCCGTGGTCGACGGCGTGAAGGCGCTGCGCGCCGCGGGCTCGCGCGCCACCATCGCCACGTTGTCGCCCAACGCCTCGGCCGGCTTCATCAAGAGCATGGGCGAGAACGCGCAGGGCCTGATCATCAGCCAGGTGTTCCCGTCGGCGCGCTCGCTCAAGGTGGCGATGGCCGCCGAGGCCTCGCGCCTGGCCCAGGCCAAGAACCTGCCCGAACTCACGCCGCAGATGCTGGAAGGCTTTGCGGGCGCCAAGGTGCTGGTCGCCGCCCTGCGCCGCAGCGGCAAGGAGATCACGCGCAGCAGCATCAAGAAGGCGCTGGAAGGCTTCAACCGGGTCGACATCGGCGGGCTGGAGGTGAGCTTCACCCCCACCGACCACACCGGTCTCGACTACGCCGACCTGGCCATGGTGGCAGCCGACGGCACTTTCCGCCGATAAGCGTCCCAAACTGACAAGCGGCGGCGGCGGTCTCTGACCGCCGCCGTTCTTTCTTGGAGACTCCGGCAACCATCCGTAAGACCCACACGTTTCTACTGAGGCGCGCCCCTACCATTGCATGCTGTCTCACGAGGATGCAATGAAGAAACTGCTGCTGTGTGCTGCGTGGCTCCTGTGCGTTACCCCCGCCTGGGCCCAGATCAAGATCGGCCAGACCGCCGGCTTCTCCGGTGCCGTCGCGGCCTCGGTGAAAGAAGCCACCGACGGAGCCAAGCTGTACTTCGATGCCGTCAACGCGCACGGCGGCGTGGGCGGCTCGCAGATCCAGCTCGTCTCGCTGGATGACAAGTTCGACCCCAAGCTCGCAGCCGCCAACGCCAAGCAGCTGATCGACGGCGGTGTGATCTGCCTCTTTCTCAACCGGGGCACGCCGCACACTCAGGCAATCATCCCGCTGCTCAACGACAACAAGGTGCCGCTGATCGGCCCGTCCACCGGCGCGATGGTGCTGCACCAGCCGGTGCAGCCCTGGCTCTTCAACGTGCGAGCCACCTACCAGCGCGAAGCCGAGCGCGCCATCTCGCACCTGAGCCTGATCGGCATCGACCGCATCGCCATCGTGCAGGTCGACGACACCTTTGGTGCTGACGCGGTGCTGGGCGCGCTCAAGGGCCTGAAGGCCGTCAACAAGGAGCCGGTGGCGCACGAGAAGTACGACCGCGCCAAGCCCGACTTCGCACCCATCATGCCGAACGTGGTCGCCAAGGACCCGCAGGCGGTGATGTTCATCGGCTCGGGCACCGCCGTGATCGACGGCATGAAGGCGCTGCGCGCCACCGGTTCGCGCGCGCAGATGGTCACGCTGTCGAACAACGCTTCAGCCGGTTTCGTCAAGGACCTCGGCCCCCTCGCCCACGGCGTGGTGGTGAGCCAGGTGTTCCCCTACGAGCGCTCGATCGCCTCGCCGGCGGTGAAGGAGGCGATGGAACTGGCCAAGGCCAAGAACATGGACCTCACGCCCATCATGCTGGAGGGCTTCGTCGCCGCGAAGGTGGTGGTCGAAGGCCTGCGCCGCGCCGGCCCGGCGCCCACGCGCGACAAGCTGCGCCGCGCGCTGGAAACCTTCAACCGCGTCGATCTGGGCGGGCTGGAGGTGAGCTACTCCTCCACCGACCACAGCGGCCTCGACTACGCCGATCTCTCCATCGTCGGCCCGGACGGCAAGTTCCGCCGCTGATTCACCCAACCCGCGCCGCCGCGCGGCGCACCCCAGGCAGTCCCATGTTGAAACTCCACTCTGCCGCCGCCCACCGCGCGGCGGCCGGCCTGTTCGCTCTCGCGCTGGCCCTGCCCGCCACGGCCCAGATCGTGATCGGCCAGACGGCCGCATTCACCGGCCCGGTGGCTGCCGGCGTCCAGGAAACCACGGCCGGCGCCAAGCTCTACTTCGATGCCGTCAACGCCAGCGGCGGCGTGAACGGCAAGACGATCGAACTGGTCTCGCTGGACGACAAGTTCGACCCCAAGCTCTCGGGTGAGAACGCCCGCAAGCTGATCGTCGAGCACAAGGCGATCGCCCTCTTCCTCAGCCGCGGCACGCCGCACACCCAGGCCATGCTGCCGGCACTGAGCGAGTTCAAGGTGCCGCTGGTCGGCCCCTCCACCGGCGCGATGGCGCTGCACAAGCCGGTGCAGCCGTACGTCTTCAACGTGCGCGCCACCTACCAGCGCGAGACCGAGCGGGCCGTGAAGCACCTGAGCCTGATCGGCATGGAGCGCATCGCCGTCTGGCACGTGGACGATGCCTTCGGCGCCGATGCCGCGGCCGGCGCCGCCATCGGCTTTGCCGAGGTGAAGAAGGAGCCCCTGCTGCTGGAGAAGTTCGACCGCAACAAGCCCGACTTCAGCGCCATCGCCCCCAAGCTGGCCCAGGCCGACGCGCAGGCCGTCGTGTTCATCGGCACGGCCGCCGCACTGGTCGAAGGCACGAAGGCGATTCGTGCCGCGGGCTCGCGGGCGCAGATCGTCACGCTGTCGAACAACGCCTCGGGCGGCTTCGTCAAGCAGATGGGCAGCAATGCCCACGGCGTGATCGTGACGCAGGTGTTTCCCTATGAGCGCTCGCTCGCCGCGCCCATCGTGAAGGAGGCGGTCGACCTGGCGGTGGCCAAGGGCCAGGAGGGTGTGTCGCCCGCCATGATGGAAGGCTTCGCTTCCGCCAAGGTGCTGGTGGCGGCCTTGCGCAAGGCCGGCCCCAACCCCACGCGCGAGAAGCTCCTCGGTGCGCTGAACACGCTGCAGAAGCTCGACATCGGCGGCATGGAGGTCAACTTCAGCTCGGCCGACCACACGGGCCTGGTGTTCGCCGACCTCTCCATCATCGGCCCCGACGGCAAGGTCAGGCGCTGAGAGAGCCCCCCAGTCGCTGCGCTCCGGCCCCCAAGGGGCGCCCCCCAAGCGGACCGGCGGAGCCGGCTCCGCGGGGGTGTCCGATGGTTCGCTTCGCTGCGCTCGCTCTGGCTCAGGCGGAGAAGAAGCGCTCAACGAGGGCGAACTGTTCTGGTGTATTCAGCGCGGTCGCGTGCACGCACCCTGAGATGGTGGCCACCACGGCACGCGGGCCGCGATGCCGCATCGCTTCGGCCGTCTCGGCCAGCAGCAGGTCGGAGCTCTCGCCGCGCAGGCACAGCACCGGGAGCTCCAGGCTGTCCCACGCGTCCCACTGCAG
>NZ_DASSRA010000401.1:0-3495 GCF_035702065.1 Rhizobacter sp. | reverse complement strand
GACTTGGGCCCTGATCAGCTGCTCGATCTCGCGGTCGGCCGCGCTCACCATGTCTTGCAGGCCCTTCGACTCGATCACCAACCGCTCTCGCTGCTGGAACATCTCCAGCGCCCTGCGCCCGACCCGCCGGGCCACTGCCTGCACCAACTCATGCCGCGCGCTCATCGACAAGGACGTCATGCCTGGCCCCCGACGATGGAGACACCGTGGCTCGCAAAGCGGATCGCCACGGACCCACCAACCGGCAGCGGCTTGCGCACCTCAGCCTGCCGCACGAACAGCTCGCCTAGGGGAGAGGCCAGCGAATACTGCATCTCGGTCCCCAGGAATGCCGCCGTCAAAACCTGGCCCACCAGCGCGTCGTTGGCCGCAGCAGGGCTCAGCAGCATGGCATCGGGGCGCACTGCGACCTTGACGCCGCCGCGATAGCCGCGCCGATTCGCCAGGCGCACCACGGAGCCACCGATATGACAATCCACCAGTCCGTCGACCGGCGTCCCACGCACCTCGCCGCTCACCAGGTTGGCATCGCAGATGAAGTCAGCGACAAACTCGTCGGCCGGCGTCTCGAACAGGTCGCGCGGGCTGCCGTGCTGCGCGATGCGCTGATGGTTCATCACGATGATCTGGTCGGACACGGCCAGCGCTTCTTCCTGATCGTGCGTCACGTACACCGCGGTCAGCTGCAGGCGCTGCTGGATCTCGCGGATCTCGTCGCGCACCCGGCGCCGCAGCTTGGTGTCCAGGTTGGACAGCGGCTCGTCCAGCAACAACACCTGCGGCTTGAGCACCAGCGCCCGTGCCACGGCCACGCGTTGTTGCTGCCCGCCGGAGAGCTCGCTCGGCAGTCGCGAGCCGAAGTCGACGAGCCCCACCAGCCGAAGCCCTTCGGCCGCCTGAGCCCGAGCCTCAGCCTTACGCATGCCGCTGACCTCGAGGCCATAGGCCACGTTCTCGATCACGCTCATGTGAGGGAAGAGCGCGTACGACTGAAACACCATGCTCACGTTGCGCTCGATGGCCGACTCTTGCGTCACATCGCGCCCCCCGATCAAGATCTGTCCGCGACTGACGCTCTCGAGCCCGGCGATCAGCCGCAGCGTACTGGTCTTGCCGCAGCCGCTCGGGCCGAGCAAGGTGACCAGCGTGCCCTTCGGAATGCTGAATGAGACATCGTCCACGGCGACCACCGGGCCGTACTGCTTGGTGACATGGTGGAACACCAGTGCACTCGAATCCTGCATCGCGGAGTTCATGACTGAGCTTTCTTCAAGACGAGAGGGGGAAGGGGCGCATTGGCAGGAACGGAGCCCTCGACACGGTTGTGGCGCCGCAGCTTGCGCTGACCGACTAGGCGCTGCGCCATCAGCACGCACAACAGCATGACGACGATCAGCACGCTGGCGTAGGCGATGGCGATGCCGTACTGGCCGTTCTCCACCAGCCCAACGATGTAGGCCGTGGCCATGTTGTACTTGGCGCTCACAAGGAAGACGACGGCGCTGATCGAGGTGATGCTGCGAACGAAGGCGTACACCAACGCTGCACTGAGCGCTGGACGCATCAGCGGCAGGATCACGCGACGCGCGGTGGTGAAACTGTTCGCACCGAGCATGGTCGAGGCTTCGTCCAGGCTGCGATCGAGCTGGCTCATCGCCGCGATGCCGCCGCGCAGGCCCACCGGCATGTTGCGGAAGACAAAGCACAACACGAGGATTGCGGCGGTACCGGTCAACTCGATCGGCGGCGTGTTGAATGCGAGCACGTAGCTGATGCCGATCACGGTGCCGGGAATGGCGAAGCTCAGCATGGTGGCGAACTCGAACGCCGAGCGGCCTGTGAAGTGCTGGCGGACCAGCAGCCACGCCGCCACCAGACCGAGCGCTGCAGTGATTGGCGCCGAGATGCCGGCGATCATGAGACTCGTGAACAGCGAATCCCAGGCCGTGCCGACCCAGCGCAACCCGCGTTCGCCTGCTTCGATTCCGAAAGCATCGGCGTAGTGGCGCAAGGTGAAGCTGTTGTCGCGGCCCCATTGGTTGACGAAGCCACCGGCCAGGATCATCCCGTAGAGCACGACGGTGAAGCTGGTCCACAGCACCACCACGCCGCTCAGCAGCCAGCTCAGGCGCGGGTCGAGCCCGGCGTGCTGGCCGTTGTCTGCCTTGCCGGTGACGGTGGTGTACGACTTCTTGCCGATCCAGAAGCGCTGGGCCACGAAGGCGCTCACCGCGAAGGCCAGCAGCACCACGCCCAGTCCGGCGGCGCGGCCCGCATCGTTCTGCGCACCCACGATCGAGAAGTAGATGTCGGTCGACAGCACGCTGTAGCTGCCACCCAGCACCATGGGATTGCCGAAGTCCGCCAGGCTCTCGATGAACGCCACCAGGAAGGCATTGGCGAGGCCCGGCCGCATCAACGGGAGCGACACCCGACGGAAGGTCTGCCAGCGCGAACCGCCCAGCGTCTGCGAGGCTTCCTCCACCGACGGGCTGACGCCTTCGACCACCCCGATCAGGACCATGAAGGCAATGGGCGTGAATGAAAGCAGCTGAGCGAACCACACGCCGTAGAAGCCGTAGAGGCCCCGTCCGGGTGCCATGCCGGTGAGTTCACTGAACCAGCCCGTGACGACGCCGTTGCGTCCGAGAAGAAGGATCAGCGCCATGCCGATCACGAAAGGCGGCGTGATGATCGGCAGCACGGTCAGCGCGCGCAGGCTGCGCTTGAAGCGGAACCCGGTTCGCGTAACCACCAGGGCAAAGGCCAGGCCGAGCAGGGTCGTGCCGGCCGCGGTGGCCAAGGCCAGAAAGAGCGTGTTCCAGGCCACACCGCAGCGTTGGCCAGCGCCCAGGCAACCGAGCGACCAGATGCGACCGTCCAGCACCCGCGCGACGCCCGCTTGCAGACTGAAGCCGGCCTCACTTTGAAAGGCCCCGGCCAGCACGCGCACCACGGGCAGCATCACGAACAGACCGATCAACGCCACCAGCGCAGCGATCACGCCACACACGAACACATCACCGCGGCATGCCCCGAGCAGTGCGGCACCAGTGCTCAACTGCATGAGTGCGCAAGCACTGAACAGCATCGCGCCCCAGCCGAGGCCCAGTGTCTCGGCGCCGCTCACGCTGCCCGGACTTCTGCTGATGAAGGCGAGCCACAGCAGACTCCCCAGGCCGAGCGCCACCGAGCTGATGCCCTGGGCGCGGCGCGACAACCTGAGCTGGCCCAGCGCGAGTGCGACGACGGGCATCAGCAGCAAAGGCCACAGCTCGCCTCGGCCGAAGCGGCAGACCTGCCACAACGCGGATGCCGAGGTGGCACTGCCCGGCCATCCGTCTGCCAGCCAGTTGCCCCCAAAAAAGCCAGCCTCCTGCTGGTACCACGGCAACAGCAAGAGGCTGCCCAAAGCCAGCAACAGCCAGCGACGCAATGACTTGTTCACCAACATGCCTTCAGTCGTTCGTTTCAGCGAGGCAACGAGAAGATCTC
>NZ_DASSRA010000400.1:0-2519 GCF_035702065.1 Rhizobacter sp. | reverse complement strand
TCGCGTCCGGTCTTCAGCTGCCCGTCGACCTGCACCGACACGCGGTCGCGCATGCCGTTGAGCATGAGCGTCTGCTGCGTCTCGGCGAGGCCGAGCTCCCACGGGGTGCCCGCGTGCTTGAGCGAGTTGAGCGGGCTCGCGCCCGTGCCGCCGTCGTGCCCCGAGACGAGGATCACGTCGGCGAGGGCCTTGGCGGTGCCGGCCGCGACCGCGCCGATGCCCGACTGGCTCACGAGCTTGACGTGCACCCGGGCCTTGGGGTTCGCGCGCTTCAGGTCGAAGATGAGCTGCTTCAGGTCTTCGATCGAGTAGATGTCGTGGTGCGGCGGCGGGCTGATGAGGCCCACACCCGGCACCGAGTAGCGCAGCTTGCCGATGTACTCGGACACCTTGCCACCCGGCAGCTGGCCGCCCTCACCCGGCTTGGCACCCTGGGCCATCTTGATCTGGATCTGGTCGGCCGAGGCGAGGTACTCGGTGGTGACACCGAAGCGGCCCGAAGCCACCTGCTTGATCTTCGAGCGCAGCGAGTCGCCTGCGTTGAGCTCATAGTCAGCGCGCACGTCACCGCCCGGCATCAGGTCGCTGATCTTCGCGCCCTGAACGATGGGGATGCCTTTCAACTCGTTGCGGTAGCGCGTGGGATCCTCACCACCTTCGCCCGTGTTCGACTTGCCGCCGATGCGGTTCATGGCCACGGCCAGCGTGGCGTGCGCTTCGGTCGAGATGGAGTCGAGCGACATCGCGCCGGTGGCGAAACGCTTGACGATCTCCTTGGCCGACTCGACCTCGTCGACGGGAATCGCCTTGCTCGGATCGAACTTGAACTCGAACAGGCCGCGCAGCGTCATGTGGCGGCGTGACTGGTCGTTGATGAGCTGGGCGTATTCCTTGTAGGTGTCGAAGCGGTTGGCACGCGTGCTGTGCTGCAGCTTGGCGATGGCATCGGGCGTCCACATGTGTTCTTCGCCACGCACGCGCCAGGCGTACTCGCCGCCGGCGTCGAGCATGCCGGCCAGCACCGGGTCGTCGCCGAAGGCGGCCTTGTGCATGCGGATGGCTTCCTCGGCCACATCAAACACGTCGATGCCGCCGACCTGGCTGGCCGTGCCGCGGAAGTACTTGTCGATCAGCGGCTTCTCCAGGCCGATGGCCTCGAAGAGCTGCGCACCGCAGTACGACATGTAGGTCGACACGCCCATCTTGGACATGATCTTCGACAGGCCCTTGCCGATGGCCTTGACGTAGTTGTAGATCGCCTTCTCGGCCGACAACTCGCCCGGCAGCTCCTTGTGCATGGAGGCCAAGGTCTCCATTGCCAGGTACGGATGCACGGCTTCGGCACCATAGCCTGCAAGCACGGCGAAGTGGTGCACTTCGCGTGCGGAGCCGGTTTCGACCACCAGGCCCGCGGTCGTGCGCAAACCCTCGCGGACCAGGTGCTGGTGGATGGCCGACAGTGCCAGCAACGCCGGGATCGCGACGTGGTCGCGATCCATCTGACGGTCACTGATGATCAGGATGTTGTGGCCGCTCTTGATCGCGTCGACGCTCTCGGCGCAGAGCGAGGCAAGCTTGGCTTCCACACCCTCATCACCCCAGGCCAGCGGGTAGCTGATGTTGAGCTCGTGGCTCTTGAACTTGCCGTAGGTGTGCTTCTCGATCTCGCGCAGACGGCCCATGTCGGCGAAGTCGAGCACGGGCTGCGACACCTCCAGGCGCATCGGCGGGTTGACCGCGTTGATGTCGAGCAGGTTGGGCTTGGGGCCGATGAAGGAGACGAGCGACATCACCACCGCCTCGCGGATCGGGTCGATCGGCGGGTTGGTGACCTGAGCGAACAGCTGCTTGAAGTAGTTGTACAGCGGCTTGTTCTTGTCGGAGAGCACGGCCAGGGGTGAGTCGTTGCCCATCGATCCCGTGCCCTCTTCGCCGGCTTGCGCCATCGGGCTCAGCAGGAACTTGATGTCTTCCTGCGTGTAGCCAAAGGCCTGCTGGCGGTCGAGCAGCGACTCGGTGAACTCGCTGGCGCTGCCGGTGGCTTCGATCGAGTCGAGGCGCACGCGCACGTTCTCGATCCACTGACGGTAGGGCTTGGCGAGCGCGAACTGGTTCTTCAGTTCTTCGTCGTCGATGATGCGGCCCTGGTCGAAGTCGATCAGGAACATCTTGCCCGGCTGCAGGCGCCACTTCTTGACGATCTTGTTCTCGGGGATCATCGGCAGCACGCCGGACTCCGAGGCCATGACCACCAGATCGTCGTCGGTGACGATATAGCGCGAGGGGCGCAGGCCGTTGCGATCGAGCGTGGCACCGATCTGGCGGCCATCGGTGAAGACCATCGAGGCCGGGCCGTCCCACGGCTCCAGCATGGCGGCGTGGTACTCGTAGAACGCGCGGCGGCGCTCGTCCATCGTGGTGTGCTGTTCCCACGCCTCGGGAATCATCATCATCGCGGCGTGAGCGAGCGAATAGCCGCTCATCGTCAGCAACTCCAGCGCGTTGTCGAAGGTGGCCGT
>NZ_DASSRA010000399.1:0-12921 GCF_035702065.1 Rhizobacter sp. | reverse complement strand
CGCAGTGGATACGGCTTCTGGCCCGGCAACCCGCCTGCCGCCGACCACACCTGCGTCTTCAGGGGTCGAGTGATGATGTCCTTGTCTGCAATGCGCCTGGGCCCGCGCCTGGCTCTGGGTTTCGGTTCCATCGTGCTGCTGAGCGCAGCCGCCGTGGGTTTCGGCATCGACCGCATCGCCACCATGCGCACGCTCTCCGAGCAGCTGGGCACGATCGACGCCGAGAAGCTCTCGGCCTCGGAGCGCTGGGGCCGCGCCATCGAAACCAACGCGGCCCGCTCGTGGGTGATGTTCTTCTCCTCCGACGCCGAGGTGAAGAAGCGCGTGAAGGCCGAGATGCAGGAGGTCGTGACGGCGCAGACCGCGCGCCTCAAGCGCATGCAGGAGATCGCCACCTCCGACGAAGACAAGAAGATCCTGGCCGAGATCTCGACCCAGCGCGACGCCTACCAGGCGCTGCGCAACGGTCTGCTCAAGCGCAAGGATGCGGGCGAAGAGGTCAGCGCCGAAGTGTTCGACAAGCTGTTCCCCGCCGCCGCGGCCTACCAGGCGGTGGTGGAAAAACTCATCGTGCGCCAGCGCGAGAGCATGGCCGAGACCAAGGAGCGCGCCGAGACGGCGGCCCTGCACGGCAGCATCGCGCTCGCGCTCGGCGGCAGCCTCGCGCTGCTGCTGGCGGCCGTGTTTGCGTGGCGCATCACCCGCTCGGTGGTGACGCCGATCCACAAGGCCAAGGGCATCGCCCAGCAGATCGCCAGCGGCGACCTGACGCACGAGATCCATGTCAGCGGCCGGGACGAAGCGGCCGAGCTGCTCGACTCGCTGCGCGCCATGCAGCACGGCCTGCGCGAGATGGTGGGCCAGGTGCGCAGCGGCGCCGACGGCATCAGCACGGCCAGCGTGCAGATCGCCACCGGCAACCAGGATCTGAGCTCGCGCACCGAGCAGACGGCCTCCAACCTGCAAGAGACCGCGTCCTCGATGGAGCAGCTCTCGGGCACGGTGAAGCAGTCGGCCGACTCGGCGCAGCAGGCCAACCAGCTCGCGGCCTCGGCCGCCGAGGTGGCCTCGCGCGGTGGTGCGGTGGTCTCGCAGGTGGTGAGCACCATGGACGAGATCAACGCCAGCTCGAAGAAGATCAGCGACATCATCGGCGTGATCGACGGCATCGCGTTCCAGACCAACATCCTGGCGCTGAACGCCGCGGTGGAAGCGGCGCGTGCCGGCGAGCAGGGCCGCGGCTTTGCCGTGGTGGCGAGCGAAGTGCGCAGCCTGGCGCAGCGCTCGGCCGAGGCCGCGCGCGAGATCAAGGCCCTGATCGGCAGCAGCGTGGAGAAGGTCGAGTCGGGCTCGCGCCTGGTGGCCGACGCCGGCAGCACCATGACCGAGATCGTGGCCTCGGTGAAGCGCGTGACCGACATGATCGGCGAGATCTCGTCGGCCGCTTCCGAGCAGTCGGACGGCATCGGCCAGGTGAGCACGGCCGTCAGCCAGCTCGACCAGATGACGCAGCAGAACGCCGCGCTGGTGGAAGAGTCGGCCGCTGCCGCCGAGTCGCTGCGCGACCAGGCCGGCAGGCTGGCCGAGGTGGTGGGGCGCTTCCGGCTGACGGCGTAACCGGCGCTTACCGGCCACAGGCCGTGCGTGGCACGGCCTTTGCACTGCACTGGGGAGCTGTCGTCGTCCCAGGTGGTGCATGTTGTCCGAGTTGAATCCCGTCTTGCCGCTTGCTGCCGCGCCTTCCCGCGCGTCGCAGGTGAGCCCGGCCTGGAGCGAGCGGCTGCAGCTGCTGCTCGAGTCCACCGGCGAGGGCATCTTCGGCATCGACCTGGCGGGCCACTGCACGTTCGTGAACCGGGCAGCGGCCGAGATGCTGGGCTACCGCACCGAGCAAGTGCATGGACAGAACATGCATGCACTGATCCACCACACGCACGGTGACGGGCGCCACTACCCCGAGTGCGACTGCCCCATCTTCAACGCCTTCCGCCGCGGCCTGCCTTGTCGCATCGACAGCGAGGTGCTGTGGCGTGCCGATGGCAGTTCCTTCAGCGCCGAGTACTCCTCGCACCCCATCCTCGACGGCGGCGTGGTGCAGGGCGCGGTGGTCACCATCGTCGACATCACCGAGCGCAAGCGCGCCGAGGCGCAGCTCGCCCAGGCGCGCGAGCAGCTGGAGCGCCGCGTCGAGGAGCGCACCCACGAGCTGACGCAGGCGCTCGGCCAGATGCGCGAGCTCTCGGCCTACCTCGAGACGGTGCGCGAGGAAGAGCGCACGCGCATCGCGCGCGAGATCCACGACGAACTGGGCTCGCTGCTGGTGGCGCTGAAGATGGACGTCAACTGGCTGGGCAAGCGCATCGCCGCGAAGGACGAACTCGCCGCCAAGTGCCAGGGCATGGGCGGACTCATCGACCGCGCGGTCGACAACCTCGGGCGCATCATCACCGACCTGCGGCCCAGCATCCTCGACCACCAGGGCCTGTGGGCGGCGCTCGAATGGCAGGCGCAGGAGTTCATCGAGACCACCGAGTTGCAGCACGAACTGCGCGTGCACGTGACGGCCGGTGTGCAGCCGCCCGCCGGGCCGCAGGGCGAGCGCTGGGCGATCGCGGTGTTCCGCATCTTCCAGGAGATGTTGAGCAACGTGGCACGCCACGCCAAGGCGCGCTCGGTGGCCATCCAGCTCTACGTCGACGGCCCGCACGAGCCGGTGCTGCACCTGTCGGTGCGCGACGATGGCGTGGGCATCGAGGCCGGCGCGCTGGACCACCCGCGCAGCTACGGCGTGATGGGCATGCGCGAACGCGCCGGCCATTTCGGAGGGAGGATCTTCATCGACAGCACGGTCGGCGCCGGCACCCTGGTGCGGCTGACCATGGCCTTGCCGACCCATTCTGCCGAAGGGGAGCGGGACGAGCGCCGGGCCGCTCCCAAGCCGGCCCCCGCGAGCCGCGAGACGCGGCTCGCACTCCGGCCGTCCATGCCCGCGCAGGCGGGCATGGAGCCGCGGCCTACGTTCCCCGCGGGGGATCGGCAAACGTACCCGTTTGACGAGGGGTTGTCATGAGATTGATCAGCGTCTTGATCTGCGACGACCATCTCATCGTGCGGCAGGGCATCCGCCAGGTGCTGGCCGACGCGCCCGACATCGAGGTCGCGGGCGAGGCCGCCAATGGGCCCGATGCGCTGATGCGCGTGCGCGAAGGCGGCATCGACGTGGTGCTGATGGACATCGCCATGCCGCACCGCGACGGCCTCGACGTGCTGCGCCAGCTCAAGAGCGAGTTCCCCAAGCTGCCCGTGCTGATGCTCAGCACCTACCCCGACAAGCAGTACGCCGTGCGCAGCATGAAGCTGGGCGCGGTGGGCTACCTCAACAAGAGCGCCGACTCCGAGCAGATGATCGGCGCCATCCGCAAGGTGGCCGCAGGCGGGCTGTTCATCACGCCGGCGGTCGCCGAGCACCTGGCGAGCGCGCTGCATGCCGGCCATGCGGAGGACAAGCCGCTGCACGAGCGGCTGTCGCACCGCGAGTACCAGGTGTTCCGCCTGCTCAGCCTGGGCCGCAGCGTGGGCGAGATCGCCGGGCAGCTCTCACTCTCGCCCAACACCGTGAGCACCTACCGCGCACGCATCCTCGAGAAGACCGGCGTGCGCAACGACGTGGAGCTGGCGCTCTACGCTGTCAAGCAGGAGCTCACGCAAGTCTGAGGCTGGGCGTCAGCGGCGCAGGTAGGCACCGAGCCCGTCCACCAGCGCCTGGAAGGTCGCCTGGCAGCGCGGGCTGGCGCGCAGGTCCTCGTGCATCGCGACCCAGGTCTCCAGCCCCACGCTGAAGCGCTTGGGCATCAGCCGCACCAGGCGTTCGTCGCGCCGGGCCAGCGCGACCTGGCAAAAGCCGATGCCGTGGCCGGCGCGGATGGCGGCCAGCTGGGCCAGGTCGTTGTCAGTGCGCAGCGCGAAGATCGCGCGCCGCAAGCCGCCCAGCTCCTTGCTCATGCGGCGGATGTAGGTCGGCTCGGTGTCGAAGCCGATCAGGTCGTGTCCCATCAGGTCGGCTTCGCTGCGTGGTGTGCCGCGGCGCGCCAGGTAGTCGCGGTGCGCGTGCATGCCCAGCTCCACGGCGCCGATGCGGCGCGCGATCAAGGCCTCCTGCTGGGGCGGGGTCATGCGCACGGCGATGTCGGCCTCGCGGTGCAGCAGGTCCTGCAGTCGGTTGCTCACCACCAGCTCGATCACCAGGCCGGGCTCGCGCGCACGCAGCGCGGCGAGGATGGGTGGCAGCACCTCCACGCCCATGATCTCGCTGGCGGTGATGCGCACCGTGCCTTGCACGCGGTCGCGGTGGTCGGCCTGGCTGCCGGCCTCGCGCTGCAGGGCGGCTGCGGTGGCGGCCATGCTCGCGGCATAGGGCTGCAAGGCGCGCGCGGCGTCGGTGGGCAAGAGGCCGGTCTGCGAGCGCGTGAAGAGCGTGAGCTGCAGCGACTTCTCAAGCGCCGCGACGTGGCGGCCCACGGTGGGTTGCGTGAGGCCCAGGTCACGCGCCGCGGCCGAGAGCGAGCCGGCTTGCAGCACGCCGAGGAAGGTGCGGAAGAGTTCCCAGCCAGGGGGAGAGGGGGCATCGGCGGTCATGCATAAATGTATGGCTGGTGCGCGATGTTCGGCAATTCCCTTATATGCCGGCTTTGCCCACACTGCCGTTCATCGCAACCCCAAACGACAGGAGATCACGATGACGACGGCAAACAAGACGGCCCTGGTGCTCGGCGCCACCGGTGGCATCGGCGGCGAAGTGGCGCGCCAGCTGCAGCGCGCCGGCTGGCAGGTGAAGGCGCTGGTGCGCGACCGCAGCCGCGTGGCCGCCCGGCGCGATGGCATCGCCTGGATCGAAGGCGATGCGATGAACGCGGCCGACGTGCTGCGTGCCGCGCAAGGCGCCTCGGCCATCGTGCACGCCGTCAACCCGCCGGGCTACCAGCGCTGGGGCGAGCTGGTGCTGCCCATGATCGACAACACGATTGCCGCGGCGCGTGCGGTGGGCGCGCGCATCGTGCTGCCGGGCACGGTCTACAACTTCGGGCCCGATGCCGGCGAGGTGCTGGCCGAAGACGCGCCCCAGCACCCGCACACGAGCAAGGGCCAGATCCGCGTGGAGCTGGAGCGCCGCCTGCAAGGCGCCGCCGCGCAAGGCGTGCGCAGCCTCGTCGTGCGGGCCGGCGACTTCTTCGGCCCGCAGCCCGGCAACAGCTGGTTCTCGCAGGGCATGGTGAAGGCCGGCAAGCCGGTGGGCACCATCCTCTGCCCCAGCCGCGAAGGCGTGGGCCACACCTGGGCCTACCTGCCCGACGTGGCGCGCACCATGGTGCTGCTGCTGGAGCGCGACGCCACGCTGCCGGCCTTCGCGCGCTTCCACATGGCCGGGCACTGGGATGCGAACGGCCGCGAACTGGCCGCGTCGGTGCAGCGCGTGGTGCGCGCGGCCACCGGGCGCACGCCGCGCGCCATGGGCTTCCCCTGGTTCGTGCTGACGCTGCTCACGCCGGTGCTGCGCTTCGCGCGCGAGATGCGCGAGATGCGCGACCTGTGGCTCAGCCGCGCGCTGCGCATGGACAACGCGCGCCTGGTCGCCGAACTGGGCTTCGAGCCGCACACGCCGCTCGACGAAGCGGTGGCGGCGGCGCTGCGCGGGCAGGGCAGCCTGCCGGAGGTGCCGGCGCCGGACCGGCCGGTGGCTCAGCGTGCCTGAGCGAGCGGCAGCGGCCGGCCGAACATCGCCTGCACCGGCCGGTCTTCGGGCAGCACGTAGACCACGCCGCGCTGCCGGCCCAGCGTGGGCTGCAGCACCGCCTCGAAGAAGGCGGGGGTGACGACCACGCAGCCGAGCGAGGCGCGGTTGTCGTCGGGTGTGTCCGAGGCCAGGTCGCGCAGGCGCCGGGCCTGCGAGGCGCCGGGGCGCACGCGGTGGATGGCGAGGGCGGCCGCGTAGTCGAACCACACGACGGCCTCGCCGCTCAGGTTGCGGCCCGGCTGCGAGGCAAAGCGCCCGGCGGGCGTGGTGCGGTCGGCCAGCGGCAACTGCGCCACCTGGCTGTCGCTCACGCTGGTGAGCGGCTGGTGGTCGCCCGGTGCCTGGCCGAGCAGCGCATTGGATGCGCCCACGAGTCGCCCTTGGCCGTCGAAGACGAAGATGCGCGCGGCCTTCTTGTCGACGATGGCGAAGGGTTGCTGGTGGGTGTCGCCGGTGTCCAGGGCCCAGCGGTGCAGGTCGTGGACGTCGGCGCTCAGCTTGTCGGTAGGCTGGTCGAAAGCGCTCGCCCACACCGGCGACAGGAGCACACAAGCCGCCACCATCAGCCCCCGCAGGGCTTTCCCGCCAACACGCATCAACTTCGGTCCCGCTCTTGCCGGGCACGACTGCGCCGGGGCATTTTCAGATCCACGATGCTATGGAAAACTCCGCGTTGAAAGGGGTGAAATCCGTGAACAAACGCACGCACTGGCGCAGCCTCACCTAGACTGGCCGCTCCTCTTTTCGCCCACCTCGCTTGCCTCCATGACCAGCCCCCGCGAGTACGCCACCACCGCCCCGTCGCGCAGCGACATCGATGCCCTCGCCGGCGCCGCCGTGCTGGAGTTCGGCACCGGCTGGTGCGGCTACTGCCGCGCCGCCCAGCCGCTGGTCGAGGCGGCGCTCGCGCAGCAGCCCGCGGTGCAGCACCTCAAGGTCGAAGACGGCTCGGGCCGCCCGCTCGGCCGCTCCTTCGGCGTCAAGCTGTGGCCCACGCTGGTCTTCCTGCGCGACGGCCGCGAGGTCGCGCGCGTGGTGCGGCCACAGGCGCAGGCGCAGGTGGCCGACGCGCTGGCGCGCATCGCCTGATCCGCCGGCGGCGGCTGCGCTCCCATGCACACGATGGGACGCTGCCTGCACCGGGCCGTCATCGGCGTGCTGTGCGGATGCAGCCTGGCGCAGGCCGCACCCAGCGTGCCCTTCGTGCCCAGCGCCGCCGGGCGCCACGCGGTGCAGCTGCTCATCGACGAAGCCGGTCTCGACCTCGTCGCCACGCAGTGGCCGCTGCCGCGTGCGGCAGTGCAGCGCGCGCTCGATGCCCTGCCCACGTCGCTGCCGCCGGCGCTCGACCTGGCGCGTGACCGCCTGCGGCGCGAGCTCGCGGCGGGTGCGGGCAGCGCGCTGTCGCTCACGCTGCGCAACCGCGCCGATGCGCTGCCCGGCTTCGGCGACGACCCCACGCCCGGCAGCTCACTCATGCTGCGCAGCCCGGCGCTCGAAGGCCCCTACCTCGCGGCACAGGCGGGCGGCCGTGTCGAGGCGCGCGCGAACGTCGACCGCTCGGGGGCGGTCGCCCGGCTGGACGAGAGTGCCGTGGCCGTCGAGGCGGTGGGCTGGCAGCTGCAGGCCTGGGCGCACCGCAGCTGGTGGGGGCCGGGCTGGCAGAACGCGCTCGAACTCGGCAGCAACTCGCCGGCGCTTGCGGGCATGGGCCTGCAGCGCGCGTCGGCCTCCAGCTCCGATTCGCGCTGGTTGTCGTGGCTGGGGCCGTGGAACTTCGAGTTCTTCGTTGCCCGCACCGAAGGCATGTCGCAGCCGCTCGACCCGCTCTTCGTCGGCACGCGGCTCACGCTGCGGCCCTTCGCCAACCTGGAGATCGGGCTCACGCGCACCGCGCAGTGGGGCGGCGAGGGCCACGACACCTCGGCCAAGGCCCTGGCGCGCCTGCTGCTGGGCAAGGGCACCAATGCCGATGCGGTGAGCGACCAGCCCGCCGACCCCGGCAACCAGATCGCCGGCATCGACCTGCGCCTGCGCTGCCCCGGCGGGCTGGGCTGCGCCGCCTATCTGCAACTTGCCGGCGAAGACCAGGGCGGCGTGCTGCCCTCGCGCCTGCTCGGCCTCTACGGCTTCGAAACCTGGACGTCCGACGGCCAAGACCGCTTCTTCGCCGAACTGGTCGAGAGCGGCTGCCGCATGCCCATTGGTCGCCCACCGATCGAGAACTGTGCCTACCGCAACTACGCCTACCCGCAGGGCTACGTGAACGCGGGCCGCTGGCTGGGCACCAGCGCCGGGCCCGACTCGCGCCTGGTCACCCTGGGCTGGGTCGATGCGTTGCACGGCGGCTCGCTGCGTCTGCACCTGGGCCGCATCGGCTCGCGCATCGGCAGCTACAGCCCGCTCGACGGCGACCCGCGCAGCTCGGGCCGCCTGTACGGCGTATCGCTGCGGCGCAGCTTCGCCTGGGGCGAGGCCACGCTGACGCCCGAGTTCGACTGGTCGCGCGTCCAGGCGCCGGCCGGCCCCTCGATCGACACGCGCGTGGGCCTCAACCTGCGCATGGGCCTCGATGGCGCCACCGACCGCCTCAACCGCAGCCTGGACGCGCGCTGGAGCGGCCCCGAGCCCGACTGGCCGAGCCGCTTCATTCTGGGCACGGTGCTGTTCGGCGGCGCGCTGCTGCTCGACGGCCCGGCCGACCGCTTCGCCCAGCGCCACGGCGAGAGCGCCTCGGGCGAGACCTTGTCCGACGTGGGCAACGCGCTGCCCTTCGTGGCTTTCGGCTACGCCGGCCTGTCGTGGCTGGGCCAGCGCGGCACGCCGCAGGGCGAGCTGGGCTTCGCTGCCACGGCCGCCGGCGTGAGCGCGCTGGCTGTGTCCCAGGCCACCAAGCTTGCCGTGGGACGCGCGCGCCCCTCGGACAACCTGGGCTCGGGCAGCTTCGGTGACGTGCCGCGCGGCCACAGCTCGTTCCCGTCGATCCACTCCACCCTGGCCTGGGCGGTGCTCACGCCCTATGCCAAGGCCTACGACAGCCCCTGGCTCTACGGCGTGGCGGCGCTCACCAACGCCGCGCGCGTGATGGAGCGCGAGCACTGGGTCTCCGACACCGTGGCCGGCGCGATGCTGGGCTATGCGATGGGCGACTACTTCTACCGGCGCCAGGCCGGCACGGCCGGTTCCGACACGGCGGCGCGCGTGTGGGTCACCCCGCGCAGCGTCATGCTGAACCTGCCGTTCCGGTAGCGCGGCGGCCATAAGAAAAGCCCGCGACCATTGCTGGTGGCGGGCTCGGCTTCCGGGCAAGGCGGCGAGTCACTCGTTTGTGTACGCGGCCCTGACGGTCTCACTTCGGCGCTGGGGTACGGGTTCCCGGTTGTCCGCCCAGTCGTGCGGTCGGTTTGCGCCTTGGATGAGCGGGATTGTAGACAGTGTGCTCCGGCGTGGTCGACCGAGAAGCCCGGCTTTCGCAGGGTTTCTTGATCGATCTCAAGGGCGGCGTCACATCGCCGGCCAGCGCACCTCGGCCGCCAGGCCCGGCGACGCATTGCGCAGCCTGAGCGTGCCGCCATGCGACTGGGCCACCAGCTTGCACAGGTACAGGCCCAGGCCCACGCCGCCGGCCGCGCGGGTGCGGGCCACGTCGGGGCGGTAGAAAGGTTCGGCCAGGCGCGCCAGCTGGTCGTCGGGCACGCCGGGGCCGTGGTCGCGCACAGTCAGCTGCACCGCATCGCCCTCGGCCACGGTGCTGATGAACACCGCCTCACCGGCCCCGTGGCGGCAGGCGTTGTCGACCAGGTTGCGCACCAGCATCGTGGCGCGCGGGCGGTCGAGCTGCAGCGGCGGCAACTCGTCGGCCAGCGCCAGCGTGATGGGCTGGCCCGCGAAGCCGGTGGCCACCACCTCGCGCACCAGGGTGTTGAGGTCGGTGGGCTCGCGCTTGAGCGCGGCCGGGCCGGCAGCGAGCCGCTCGCTTTCGAGCAGGTCGGTGATGAGCTCGCTCATCAGCGAGAGGTCGCGCAGCAGGGCCTGCCGCTCCGCGCTGTCGGCCGACAGCTCGGCGTTCAGGCGGGCCCGCGTGAGCGGCGAGCGCAGCTCGTGGCTGATGGCCAGCAGCAGCGCGCGCTGGCCCTGCAGCATGCCTTGCAGGCCGGTGGCCATGGCGTTGACCTGGTGCGCGAGGTCGCCCAGCTCGTCGCGCCGCCGCACCGGAATGGCCTGGCTGAAGTTGCCTTCGCCATAGCGCAGCGCGCCCGCGCGGATGTCGTCCAGCGGGCGGAAGATGCGGCGCACCGTGGCGTAGGCCGCGAGCGTGAGCAGCAGCAGGCCGACCAGGGGCACCAGGCCGCGCCAGGCCTGCGGCTCGTGCCACACCATGTCGCCCAGGCCGAACTGCACGCGGCTGCCGTCAGGCGTGGTGCGGGTGAACAGGCGGCTCATGTTGTCGCCATCGCTGCGGCGGCTTTGCCAGCGCTCGTCCTTCGCGGGGTGCGAGCTCCAGTGCAGCTCGGGGTTGTCGATGCGCACCGAGATCGGCAGGCGCGCCACCAGGGCCTGCGCGCGTGCCACCTCGGGCGGCGAGCCGAGCTCGGCGGTGAGGCGGTCCACGTAGTCCGACAGCAGTGGCTTGACCAGCATCTCGAAGCCGCCGCTCAGCGCTGCGCGCGTGCCGCCGATGAACACGATCACCGTGCCCAGCGCCAGCAGCATGAACAGCGCCACCAGGCGCCAGCGCAGCGAATGCCTGAAGCGGCGGTGCCAGCGCTGGTGCCAGTGCGCGTGGGAATGCTTGCGCGACCTCACGCCGACGGCACTCCGGCAAAGGTGTAGCCCGCGTTGCGCAGTGTCTTGATCACCGGCAGCGGCTCCAGCTTGCGGCGCAGCCGGCTGATCAGGATGTCGACCGCGCGCGTGAAGAGCTCGGCCTCGCGGCCGCGCAGGCGGTTGAGGATCTCGTCGCGGCTGAACACGCGCCCGGGCTCGCGCGCCAACATCGCCAGCAGCTCGAACTCGGTGCCGGTGAGCTCGATGGCGCGGCCCTGGCAGAGCACCTCGCGGCGCTGCAGGTCGATCGTGAGGCCGTCGAAGCTCAGCTTCTGCGTGCGATGGCTGTCCCCGTTCGCCGCGCCGCCGTTGCGCGAGCGGCGCAGGATGGTCTGCAGCCGCGCCGCCAGCTCGCGCGGCTCGAAGGGCTTGGGCAGGTAGTCGTCGGCACCCAGCTCCAGGCCGACCACGCGGTCGGTCACGTCGCCGCGCGCGGTGAGCATCAGCACCGGGATGTCGCTGCCATGGCGGATGCGGCGGCACAGCTCGAAGCCGTCCATCTCGGGCAGCATCACGTCGAGGATCACCGCGTCGTAGGGCTGTGCGGCCAGCCGCGCCAGGCCCAGGCTGGGCCGCGCGGCGTGGTCGAGTTCAAGGTCGAAGCGCTTCAGGTACGTGGCCAGGGGCGGGGCCAGGTCTTCGTCGTCGTCGATCAGCAGGATGCGATGCATGGAGCGCGATGCTGACACATCAAAGCCAGCGCCGCGTCGTGCCCGCGTAGTCGCGGTACCAGCCGCCGAAGCGGCGCGCCATCTGCGCCTCTTCGTGCGGGATGTGCACCGCGTTCACCAGCGCCGCGAAGGCGAAGGCGCCGAGCACCAGCAGCGGCGATCCCAGGGCCAGCGCGGCACCCAGCAGCAGCGCGGTCAGCCCCAGGTACATCGGGTTGCGGCTGATGCGGTACGGGCCTTCCTCGATCAGCTGCACGGGTGTCGCGCCCGGCCGCACCGGCGTGCCGGCGAGGCGGAACAGCAGCACCGCCCACATCAGCCACACGAGGCCGGCCAGTGCGAGCACGGCACCCGCGCCCTCGGCGCGGCCCCAGGGCGCGCTGCTGCCCCACAGGGTGTAGTGGCCGGCCAGCGCCGCTGCGGCCAGGCCGAGGGCCAGCCCGGCGACGGGCCGGCGCTCAACCGCGCCAGCCATGGCGATGGCCTCCGCGCTCCAGCACCGCGCGCACCTTGTCCTGCTGCTCGGGCTTGAGGCTGTCGTAGAAGTCGGCGGCCGCGGTGATCACCGCCGGCGAGGCCGAGCGCACGGCGGTGGCCTTGGCGTCGATCAGCGCCTGCGCGCGGTTGCGGTCGAACTGCGCGCCGGCCAGCACGGCCTTCAGCTCGCTGCGCGCTTCACCGCCTTGTGCGGCCACCGCCTTGCGCTGCGCCGACCAGGCTTCGGCCAGCAGCGCGAGCTTGGCCTTCTGCGCGGCGTCGAGGTCGAGTTTGCGGCTGGCGCGCTCGACCAGGCGCTCGCGCCACTTGGCCTGCTCGGCTTCGGTCATGTTCGCGCCCCAGGGGCCGCGGTGGCAATGCGAGTACGCGGCTGCGCCGCCGAACAGCACCGAAGCGCCGAACACGCCGATCAGCGTGCGTTTGATCCAGGGTCTCATGGAGCGGTCCTTCTCGTCGGTTGAACAGGTGCCCATGGTCGTGGTGCGGGCCGGGCCTGTCCTTTCGCGCAGGGATCGCTTTGTTTCGTTTCTTTTCAGCCGCCGGCGAGGTGGTACAACCGCTGCTCCTTTCACAACCACCCCAAGAGGTAGCCATGAGTGCAGACAAAGACCGTGCCGTTCGCAGACAGAAGCAAAAGCGCGCCAAGGATCTGAAGCGCCAGGCCAAGCAGGGCCAGCCTGCGCCCGCCGCGGCAAAGAAGAAGGCCTGATCCACCCCCGCAAGCCGATCAGCCAGAGGCGCCGGGAGGCGCCGTGCGGCATCTGGCCTGAGGCGCTGGGTGGTCCATCCAGCCGGGCCACCGCGCCTGCAGGGTGGTCCTTGCCTTCAGCGCGCGTGGGCTCGAACGAAGTCCACCGCTTCGCCCAATGCACGCCGGGCATCCGCGCTGTCGAGGTCGAACTGGTACTCGTGCGGCAGGGGCGGCCGGTGGTCCGCGGCGAAGAACAGCGTCTTCAGTGGCGTGCCCAGCGCTTGCAGCCGTGCGGCGAGCGCCTTCGAGTGCGCCAGCAGCGGATCGGCGTTGCCTGCTGACACGAAAGCCGGCGGGAAGTCGACCGTCAGGTGATCGATCACGTTGGCCGTGGATGCGAAGGCCGGTGCGCTCTCGTATGCTCGCGTTCCGCTGTAGGCCCA
>NZ_DASSRA010000398.1:0-3722 GCF_035702065.1 Rhizobacter sp. | reverse complement strand
CTATTCGTCGGTGTTGCTTCCACGGAATGTCGATAGCGCGGCAGCCCACTGCGCAACCTGCGTTGTTGCATTCGCAGTTCCCCCTTGGGGCTTCTGCGCTAGCACGATCGACAGCTTCGGGGCGACGAGTTCAGCGCGGCGGATGTTGCTGATGGGTCGATCTCCGACGGCCGCCAGCGATCATTGAAGGTCTGCAACCAGTCAAGGCGCTCGCCCGTATTGGCCGCTCGATCACTCCGGCTGGCCAACGTGGACCAGCCCCTCGGGATGGGATGAGCCAGCGAACCGGCCGAGTCGCCCGCCTGAACCCAGCCAACCCGCCGAGCTCCGGTGCGCCTTGTGCAGGCCGGCGAGGGCCGGCTACACGTTGCTGGTGGCCCGCACTTCCGCGAGGCTGGTCACGCCCTGCAGCACCTTCTCGATGCCGTCTTGCCGCAGCGTGCGCATGCCTTCCAGCATGGCGGTGCGCTGCAGCTCCTCGGCGCGTGCGCCGGTCTGGATCAGGCGGCGCAGTTCGCGCGAGACCACCATCAGCTCATGCAGCCCGGCGCGGCCGCGGTGGCCGGTCTGGCCGCAGTGCTCGCAGCCGGGGCTGTGGTGCATGCGCAGCTTGCCCTCCACGCCGTGGCGCTCCAGCCAGCCGCCGCGCACGCTGTCGCGGTTGAAGTCGGGGTGATCGCTCGGGCACACGTGCAGGTAGTCGTCGAGCAGCTCGTTCACCTCGTCGTCGGTTGCCAGGCGCGCCTGGCGGCAGTGGTTGCACAGGCGGCGCACCAGGCGCTGCGCCAGCACGCACAAGAGTGAGTCGGCGAAGTTGAACGGGTCCAGGCCCATGTCGATCAGGCGGGTGACGGTCTCGGGCGCGCTGTTGGTGTGCAGCGTGCTGAGCACCAGGTGGCCGGTGAGAGAAGCCTCCACGCCCATCTGCGCGGTCTCTTCGTCGCGCATTTCGCCGACCATGATCACGTCCGGGTCGGCGCGCAGGAAGGCGCGCAGCGCCTTGGCGAAGGTCCAGTCGATCTTGGGGTTGACCTGCACCTGGCGCAGGCCGGGCTGGGTGATTTCCACCGGGTCTTCGGCGGTCCAGATCTTGCGCTCGGGCACGTTGATGTGGCTCAGCGCCGAGTGCAGCGTGGTCGTCTTGCCCGAGCCGGTGGGGCCCACGCACAGCACCAGGCCGTAGGGGCGCTCCATCGCCTCCTTCAGGTACTTGAGGTTGTACGGAGACAAGCCCAGGTTGTCGACCGGGATGGGCTTGGCCGAGGCCAGGATGCGCAGCACCACGTCTTCCAGGCCGTTGTTGGTCGGGATGGTGGCCACGCGCAGCTCGATCTTGTGCTGCGGCGAGTACTTGGCGAAGTTGATCTTGCCGTCTTGCGGCTTGCGGCGCTCGGAGATGTCGAGGTCGCACATGATCTTGATGCGCGCGATCACCGCGTTGCGGTAGTTGGGCGGCAGCTCCAGGTGGGTGCGCAGCAGGCCATCCTTGCGGAAGCGCACCTTGATCTTGTCGCGCCCCGGGTAGCTCTCGATGTGGATGTCGGACACGCCTTCCTTGTGCGCGTCGATGATCAGGTTGTTGATCAGCTTGACGAGCGAGTTGTCCGACTGCTCGATCTGGCGCTCGTCTTCGAATGAGGAGCTGGCGCTGGCGTCTTCCTTCTCCAGCGTCTCGACCAGCTTGTCGGTGTCGTGCAGCTCGAACGGAATGGGCTCGGCCGCATTCACCGCCACGAAGCGCTGCAGGCTGGCTGCGCCGATCTTCTCGTAGGCCTTGAACAGCACGTCTTCCAGGCTGCTGCACTGGGCCAGCACCGGCACGCACTTCATCTGCGTGATGAACTCGACTTCGTCGACCACGGAACGCCGGCGCACCGGGTCGTCGAGCGCGATGACCAGGCGGCCCTCGCGGATCATCAGCGGCATCACCTGCACGCGCACCGCCACCGCGTAGGGCAGCTTCTTGATGGCCTCGTCTTCGACCGGGAAGGCCTCCAGGTTCACCAGCGGGTAGCCCATCTTGCGGGCCAGCGCGGTCTGCAGGTCTTCGCGCGAAACGATGCCCATCTTCACCAGCAGCTCGCCCAGCGGCACGGTGCGGTCCTGCTGCTGCTGCGCGAGCGCTTCCTGCAGCTGCTCCTGGCTCACCATGCCGAGCGATGTGAGCGCTTCGCCGATGCGCACCATGGGCATCTTGGCCTGCTTCTCGATGGCGGCGAGCAGTTGTTCGGGCGTGACCACCTGGCGCTCGACGAGGATGTCGCCGAGCTTCTGGTCGCGCATCTGCTTTTGCACGTCGGCGGCTTTCTCCACCTGCTGCGGCGTCGCCGCCTTCTGCTCGATCAGCAGTTCGCCGATGCGCGGGCCGATCTCGTAGGTCTTGTAGCTGCTGCGCGGCACGAACAGGCGCTGCACGCTGCCTTTGTCGTCCACGGGCGGGAAGAGGAACAGGCCGTGGGCGTTCTCCACGTGGCCGATGGTGGTGCCGTCCATCTGCGAGCCGTCGGGCAGCACCACGCGGTAGCTGCTGCGCGGGCGCTGCTCCAGCATCAGTGCGTGCTTCTCGTGCGTGATGAGGGTGGTGCTCACGGGCTTGAGCGGCTCCATCACGCGCAGTGAACGGAACTGGCTGAAGCGCAGCGGCATGGTGGTGCGTGCCGGCGGCACCTGCACGTGGGCCACCAGGTCGTCGGGCACGAAAAAGATCAGCCGGCCGGCGACGGCCTTGCCGTTGATGCCGACGAATTCACAGCCCTGCGCCTGGCTCTGCTCCTCGGCATCGGGGTAGGACGCGAAGGGCGGCGTGGGCCAGCGGAAGGCGGCGTGACGGGTCTTCTTCTCCACCGGGTCGACACGCGGCAACGTGGCCGGGGCGTCGGTGGCGAAGTCCATGTTCACGAAGTCGGAGAGGTCGGACATGATCTTTCTCTGGGCGCGGGTGGGCCGCGCACGCGTGGGGGCGGTGGGGCGATGGTAGGAAGTGGGGGAGGGGTTGATGCCGGGAAATGGAAGGGTTTGGGTGGTCAGTTCCAGGGGGATGCCTGGTGGGCTTGGGGATGTGAGGTAGTTCGCAGGTTGCACGCCACCTTCCGTTCGGGCTGAGCCCTCTTCGCGCGTCACCACCTGCTCGCACACCGCAGCCCGCTCAGGCTGAGGTATCGAAGCCCCGTGCTGCTTCTCGCTAGTCTTGTTCACTGCGTGAGGCCGCTGCCGGGATATGCGCCCGGCGGCGCACCTTCTTTTCTTTGCTTGCCCAAAGAAAAGAAGGCAAAAGAAAGGGCACCCCGTTCGCCGGTCGGCCTAGGGCCGACTGCTCTGCGCTGCTCGGTCTTTGTGGGTCGGGCAGAACTCGCTACGCGGCCTGCGGCCGCTGCGCTCAGACAGCTGCCCGAAGTCAGAGGACGGAGCGCGCCGACGCGCGCGCCCACAAAGCCCTGCGCTGCTCGACGGCTCTCAAGGGCCCCAAGAGAAGGCTCGCCTTCGGCTTCGTGTCCCGGCTCGCTTCGCTTTGCCGCGATCAAGCCGAAGCGAAGCGAGGCGAGACGAGGCGTAGTGCTGTCGCAGCAGATGTGCGGCCCATCCTGTGGCATGGCGAGGACAGGCCGAGGAGACTCGAAGCCACGCAGTTCGGCCAAATGAAGAGCGCCTTTGCTTTGGTTACTTTCATTTGGCGCGACAAATGAAAGTGACCCGCCCGCCGGGGCGGACTCCCGGCGCACCCG
>NZ_DASSRA010000397.1:0-6366 GCF_035702065.1 Rhizobacter sp. | reverse complement strand
CAAGACCTTCTGCACCTGCATGCTCACCTCCGGGGTGAGGAAGAGCTTGTCGCCGTTGACGGGCGAGGCGAACTTGACGCCCTCTTCGCTGATCTTGCGCATCTCGCCCAGGCTCCAGACCTGGAAGCCGCCACTGTCGGTAAGGATGGGCTTGTTCCAGCCCTCGAAGCGGTGCAGCCCGCCGAACTGGGAAAGGATGTCCAGGCCCGGGCGCAGCCACAGGTGGAAGGTGTTGCCCAGGATGATCTGGGCGCCCATGTCGGCGAGCGACGAGGGCATCACGCCCTTCACCGTGCCGTAGGTGCCCACCGGCATGAAAACCGGCGTCTCGACGACGCCGTGGTTGAGGGTCAGGCGGCCACGCCGGGCCTGACCCTCGGTCTTGAGCAATTCAAACTGCAGCATGCGGCGATTGTCGCCGCATGCCACGTTCAGGGTGCCACTGCGTAGCGCGCCGAGAGCGCGAAGCCCGAGTTGTTGGCCGGCGCGGTGGCGGTGTTGGGCAGGTAGAACGCCGTCAGGCCCAGGCCCTGGATCGGCAGGCCCTTGAAGGCGCGCACACCGGTGGAGGCGTTGCGGACCATGTAGCCCGTGCGGGCGCTGTCGTAGACCAGGGTCTGCTGGACCGCGGCGGCGCCGTCGGTGGACGAGTTGCGCACCACCGTCTTGGTGGCCGTGTCCACCGAGGTGATGGTGTGCGCGGCCGACGTGATCTGCCCGCCGCTGGCCGTGGATTGCAGCGTCTGGCCGGCGATCATGGTCAGGCTGTTGGTCGCATCGTTGGCCGCCGGCAGCGGCACGGCATGCTGGCGCGTACCGATGGCGAACTCACCGAGGGTGTTGATGGTCAGCAGCATCATCTGGCCGTTGCCGCCCTTGAAGGCCCACAGGCGATCCACCCACGGGTCGGCCGGGTCGGTCGAGCTCAGGTTGAAGCCGCCGGCGCTGTTCACGGAAAGCGCCGGGGGGGCGTCGGCGACCGCGGTGCAGCTCGCGTCGGCGGTGCCGAGCGGATCGTCGAAGCAGCGCATGCCGCTCACGCCGCCGGTGGCGTTGAGGGCCAGCGTGCCATCGAACGGCACGTAGGTCGGGCCGGTGTCGGCCGCGTTCATGCCGATGAAGTTCCAGGTGGCCGCGAGGTCGGCCAGCGGGATGTCCTGCGCCGGCAGGGCGATCATCATGCGGTAGGTGTTGCGGTGCTCGACGGCGACGGTGTCGTCGTCGGCGCCGACGAGGGCGCGCACCACGATCACGCCCGACGGGGCGACCATGGCTTCGCCGCTGTTCGGCAGGGTGTAGCGGCAGGTGCCATTGGCGGTCATCTGCATCACGTCGCCCGGGCCGAAGGTGGCGGTGAGCGCCGCCGCGTCGATGGCCATGTTCTCGATCGTGGTGATGGGTGCGCCATCGGCGGTCGAGACCGACTTGGCAATCTTGATCAGGCGGTAGTTGGTGCTGCGCAGCGAGTCGCAGTTGGCGGCCTTGGGCAGCAGCATCAGGCCGGCCGGCAGCGGCTGGCCGGTTTCAGCCGGGGGCTGGGCGCTGTTGCCGGCCTGCGTGGCGGCGGCGGTGGTGGCCACCACCTGGGTCAGCGTGGCCAGCGTCGTGTTGCTGGTGCTCAGCGCCGTGCCGAGCGCGTCCAGCACGCCGTCGTAGCCCGTGCCGCTGCCAGCTTGCAGCGTGCCGCTCACCATGTCGGCGCTGGTCAGGGCGGTGGTGTCGAGGCCGGCGGCCGACAGGGTGGCGATCACCTCGGTCTTGGCGCTGGCCATGTTGGTCGTGGTGACGGTGGTGCTCAGCGTGCTGGCACTGGCTGCGTCCATGAAGTCGGACGGGTTCTGGCCGGTGAGCTGGGCGACCAGCAGTTCGGTCACGGGCGTGATGTTGGCGGTGGCGGTGGAGCCGGTGCCGGTGGCGACCGAGTGCAGCTCCAGGCCGGCGTCAGCGCCGGTTCCCACGGCTTCCAGCACGCAGGGCAGCGCGCCGCTGGTGATGGTGATGGTGTAGCTGCCGGTGCCGCTGGCGGTGGCGGTGCCGGTGCCGGTGGCGCACTTGGCCGTGACGGCGGCGCCTGCGAGGGCAGCGCCCTTGGCGACCACGCCGGTCAGCGTGATCTGGGTCGGGCCGCTCGGTGCGGGCGCCGGGGCGGAATCGCCGCCGCCACCGCCGCAGGCAGCCATCAGGCCGACGCTCGCCATCGCCAGGGAAAGGGTATGAAGTCGCATGGAATGCTCCGTGTTGTGTAGAGAATCTGTCGGCGCGAGAAGGCTCGCTTCAGCCGGTGCAGAGATTGCGACGGGGCGTTCTTTTCGTCTTCGACCAAACGGCTGACCCCGCCGCTTCGTTCATGCAGGAAGTCACGCCGTGCATGTCTGGTGCGTGCCGTCGGACCGGCAGCCTCACAGCTTCCAGAGGAACTCGATGCCGGCGGCCAGGCCGCTCAGCGTGGCCTTGGGCAGCTCGACACTGCCCTGCACCTGCGAGTCGCGTTCCGCGTAGCTCCACTGGCCCCACAGGCCGACGTGCACGTTGGGCACCACGGCCCAGCTGTAGCGGCCGGCGAGCGCGAGGTCGTAGCCCTTGGTGCCGTCGAAGCTGTAGTTGGGGAAGGCGGTGTTCTCCAGGCGCCGCCACACCGGCACGCCGACGGTGGCGCGCACGCTGTAGTGGCTGCCGGTGTTGCGCACGCGCTCGCTCTCGAGCGCCACGCCGCCAAGCAGCAGCACCTCGCTGGCGGACTCTTCGACCGTGCGGTCGGCCGGCAGCGCGACGATGTTGTCGGGCCCGGCGGCAAAGCCGTAGCGCTTGAACGACTGCGTCTGGAACGAGGCGCCGCCGAGCGCGAACCACGCGCCGCTCAGGCGGTAGTGGCCCAGCAGCTTGGTCTTGGTCTCCTGCAGGCTGAAGCGGTTGGTCTGCAGCAGCGGGTTGTTGACGGGGACGCCGCCGATGCTGGAGGCGGTGGCCGTCCACTCTTCGGTGACGGTGCGCGGCGCAAAGGTCGATTCGGCGTCGAGCGCGAACAGCACATCCGGCGTCACCGCATACACCGCACCGGTGATCAGCAGGGGGTTGGTGACGCGGGCTTCGCTCTCCACCGGCAGGATGCTCGGCGTCTCGCGGTAGGTGAGGCGCTGCGCGCCCATGCCCATGAAGAAGGAGAAGCCGCGGTCATCGCCGGCGGCGGGCGCGGGAGTGGATGTCTGGGCCTGGGCAGCCAGGGCCAGCGGCAGCAGGCCAAGGGCAGCCAGGCGCGCCAGGCGGTCGAAACGCAATGTGTTCATCGGGGTGGGAGGCCGTGGAAATGTGAGAAACCGCACGCGCCGGTGCGGGCCATGGGCAAACCTACCTGGCAAGAGGGGGCCCCTCCTGTCAGCCGGCGCCATGATTGCGGCCCTGGGTGCAGCGCGTCTTCAGCCAAACGGTCGAAGCGCATGCGCCAGACCCGGCACGAAGTCACATCCGGGCCCCGCACGTGGTGCGGCGGGCGCACAGCCATCGGCCAGATGGCCGATATCTGGAAGGGCCGTGCGCGCCCGATCCCCACCTTCATAATCCTTCGAGTATTTGCAGTTCCGCGCGCATGAAGACGCTTCTGGTAGACGACCACATCCTGTTTCGCGAAGGCCTCGCGATGCTGATCACCCAAGGGTTCGCCCAGGCGCAATTGATGCAGGCCGGCAGCATTGCCGAATCGCTGACGCAGATCAGCGAACAGGGCGACGTCGATCTCGTGCTGCTCGACCTGGCCCTGCCCGACAGCTCCGGCATGAGCGGCCTGCGCCGCCTGCGCGAGCACGCCCCCGAGGTCACGGTGGTGGTGTTGTCGGCCGACGAAACCCCCGAGACGGTGATGGCCGCGATCGAGGCCGGTGCCGCCGGCTTCATCCCCAAGACGGCCCGCCTGGGCGTGATGCAGGAGGCCCTGCGTGTGGTGCTCGACGGCGGCGTCTACCTGCCCGAAGCAGTGCTGACGCGCAGCCCCGTGCCGGCTGCAGCACCCGAGGGCGCGGGCGGCTCGCTCGGCCTGTCGCCGCGCCAGCTCGACGTGCTCAAGCTGCTGATCGAAGGCAAGCCCAACAAGCTGATCTGCCGCGAGCTCGACCTGTCGGAGTCAACGGTCAAGACGCACCTGGCCGCCATCTTCCGCCGCCTCAATGCGAACTCGCGCACGCAGGCGGTGGTGGCCGCCGCCCGCCTGGGCCTGCGCTTGCACCCCAACTGAACTTCAGACCACCGGCGCGGCGCGCTCGATCGCGGCCAGCAAGGCCTCGGTCTGAAAGGGCTTGTGCAGCACCGGGATGCCGCTCACGCTGAAGGCAGCGATGTCTTCGGGCGCGGTGTTGCCGGTGATCATCACCGCCGGCACCGCACCGTAGCGCTCGCGCACCGCGTCGATCACCATCAGGCCGTTGCCCACCGGCAGGCGGTGGTCGGTGAGCAGCACGTGCGGCGCAGGGTGGCCTTCGCTCAGCCACTGCGCCACCGCGGGCAGGCCATCGAGGCTCACCACCTGCGCGCCCCAGGCCTCCAGGCGGGCGCACAGGGCCACGCGCACGGCCTCGTCGTCATCGACCACCAGCAGGCGATGCGTGAGCAGCGGTGAGGCGCCCGGCGCTGGCCTGCGGCGCGGCGCGGCGGGCGCCTCACCGCGCGGCAGCACGAGGCTGAAGCACGAGCCGCGGCCGGGCACCGAACGCAGGGCGACGCGCGTGCTCAGCAGTGCCGCGCAACGCGACACGATGGCCAAGCCGAGGCCCAGGCCACGGCTGCGGTCGCGCGCCGGGTTGTCGAGCTGCACGAACTCCTCGAACACCTCCGCCTGGCGATCGGGCGGGATGCCGCGGCCGCTGTCCCACACCTGCAGGCGCACCTGCTCGCGGCCGTGGCGGCGCGCCACCACCAGCACGCCGCCGCGCTCGGTGTAGCGCACGGCGTTGCCGACCAGGTTGCGCAGCAGCTGGTCGAGCAGCAGCGGGTCGGCGCGCACCGTGAGCGCCGTGGGACGGAAGCGCAGGCGCAGCGACTTGGCCCCGGCCGCCTCGCCCTCGTGCGCGGCGATGGCATCGAACACGGCCTGCAGCGGCACGGCCTCGATGCGGGGCCGGACCGCGCCCGAGTCGAATCGCGAGAGGTCGAGCAGGCCCTGCAGCAGCCGCTCCATGGCGTTCACCGCCTCGTGGGCGCGGTCGATCATGTGGCGCACGTCGGGCGCCGAGACACGCTCGCGCACCAGGCCAATCAAGAGGCCGATGGTCACCACCGGCTGGCGCAGGTCGTGGCTGGCGGCGGCGAGGAAGCGCGTCCTGGACGCGACGGCCACCTGCAGCGCCTCGGTGCGCTGCTGCACACGCTGCTCCAGCTCCACGTTGAGCCGCTCCACGCCCTGCCGCGCGGCCACCAGGCGCGCCACCAGGCCCCAGGCGGTGGCGGCCAGCATCAGCACGCCGGTGTAGTGCGACAGGTAGTAGGCCTCGTAGGGCAGCTGGCTGTTGAGCAGCAGCCCATCGCGTGCCGACAGCGCGAGGAAGGTGAGCGTGGTGGCCGCCATCAACGCCGACTCGGTGCTGCGCTCGCGCCAGCCTTTGCGCAGCAGCAGCCACAGCAGCACGAAGTACAGCGCGAAGCCGGGCAGCGCGAGCAGGCGCAGCATGGGCTCGACGAACTGGCCGCCCAACAGGAAGCCGCTGTTGACGAGGGCGAAGCCCCACAGCAGCACGCGCAGCCAGCGCCAGCGCGTGTCGGTGAAACGCAGCACGAAGAGGCCGAACAGGCAGGCGAACCACGCGTGGCCCGCTTGCACGAGCATGGCCCAGGTGTCGACGCCGATCGGCAGCTCGTTGAGGTAGAGGTTGCTGTTGCGCGCCGCCCAGGCCACGGTGGCCAGGCTGAAGCACAGGTACATCGGGTCGCGGTTGGAGCGCAGCCAGGTCAGCAGCATCAGCACGCCGGCCACCAGCGAGACCACGGTGGAGACGAGGGCCCCGTCCTTCTGCCACAGGTTGCGGTGGGCATGGATGCGCGTGAGCTGCGCATGCGGCGCGAGCTGCAGGTGCGACAGGCCGGCGCGGTAGCGCGGCAGGCCTTGCACCTGGATCTCGAGCACGTCGCCTTGTGCGTGCAGCAGGCTGCCGGGCAGCATCAGCAGCAGCGGGGCGTTCCAGGTGAAGGTCGCGTCGGGCGTGCTGGGCCGCCCGTCCCAAAGCAACGAGCCGTTGAGCCAGACCTGGCCGCCGGTGGCCAGGCGCGGGATCAGCACCGCGGGGGACGCCATGCCGCTCGCGTTGAAGGGCACGCGGTACCAGACGGCACCCGGGCCTTGCGCGCGTGTCTGCTTCCAGTTGTCGGGCAGGGCGATGTGCTGCC
>NZ_DASSRA010000396.1:0-12361 GCF_035702065.1 Rhizobacter sp. | reverse complement strand
CCTCGGGCTGGGCCTCGATCTCGACCTTGTTCAGGTCGACGTCGGCCTTCTTGCCCAGGCCGCCGGAGACGAGGCCCGGGAAGGCGATGACGAGGGCGACCATGATGATCTGGATGAGCACGAACGGCACCGCGCCCCAGTAGATCTGCCCGGTCGTGACCCTGGCGATAGGCTTCTTGGTGATCTTGTCGGTGTAGTCGTTGTGCGGGGCCACGCTGCGCAGGTAGAAGAGCGCGAAGCCGAACGGCGGGTGCATGAACGAGGTCTGCATGTTCACGGCCAGCAGAACCCCGAACCACACCAGGTCGATGCCCAGCTTGTCGGCCACTGGCGCGAGCAGTGGCACGACGATGAACGACAGCTCGAAGAAGTCGAGGAAGAAGGCCAGCACGAAGATCAGGATGTTGACCACGATCAGGAAGCCGAGCTGCCCGCCAGGCAGGCTGGTCAGCAGGTGCTCGACCCACTTGGGGCCGTCCACGCCCTGGAACGACAGGCTGAACACCGTGGAGCCCACCAGGATGAAGAGCACGAAGCACGAGAGCTTCATGGTCGAGTCCATGGCCTGGCGCAGGAGCTTCATGTCGATGCGCTTGCGCGCCAGTGCCATCACGAGCGCACCGGTGGCGCCCATCGCGCCACCTTCGGTCGGCGTGGCGATCCCGAGGAAGATGGTGCCGAGCACGAGGAAGATCAGCCCGAGCGGCGGGATCAGCACGAAGGTCACGCGCTCGGCCATGTTGGACAGCAGGTGCAGGCGTGCCACCTTGTTGATGACTGCCAGCACGAAGGCCACACCCACGCCCACACACATCGAGGTGACGATCATCTCGTCGGTGGGTGTCGTGGCCGGGCGCGACTTGGCGAAGGCGATCGCACAGCCCAGGGAAAGCAGCGAGAGCACGAGCAGCGAGCGCAGGCCGGGAGAACCATCGGCCTCGCGGATGGTGCGTGCCTCCGGCGGCAGGGCAGGTACCCATTTGGGGCGGCTGATGGCGATGCCGATGACGTAGAGCAGGTACAGCCCGGTCAGCACGAAGCCGGGGATGAAGGCGCCCTTGTAGAGGTCACCCACGCTCTTGCCGAGCTGGTCGGCCATCACGATGAGAACCAGCGACGGCGGGATGATCTGCGCCAGCGTGCCCGAGGCGGCGATCACGCCGCTGGCCAAGCGCCGGTCGTAGCCGTAACGCAGCATGATGGGCAGCGAGATCAGGCCCATCGAGATCACCGATGCGGCGACGACGCCCGTCGTGGCGGCGAGCATGGCCCCCACGAGGATCACCGCGATGGCCAGGCCACCGCGGATCGGGCCGAAGAGCTGGCCGACGGTGTCGAGCAGGTCTTCGGCCATGCCCGACCGTTCGAGCACCAGGCCCATGAAGGTGAAGAACGGGATCGCCAGCAGGGTGTCGTTCTGCATGATCCCGAAGATGCGCAAGGGCAGCGCCTGCATCAGCGAGGCCATGCCGGGCACGCCCAGCTCGATGGCGACGAAGCCGAAGAAAAGGCCGCAGGCAGCCAGCGAAAACGCCACCGAATAGCCCATCAGCAGGAAGACGATCAGGCTGGCAAACATGATCGGCGCCATGTTGGCGGTGATGAACTCGATCATTTGTCGCCTCCCTTGGCGGCGGCCTGCTCACGGGCGGCCACTTCCTTTTGCAGCAGGAACTCGGCGAGTTCTTCTTCGGCGGTCTTGGCGCCGAGCTTCTGCGTGGGGTCGGGGATCAGCCCCTTGAGGAACGCGAAGCGCTTGATGAGTTCGGAGACGGCCTGGATGCCCAGGAAGAGCAAGCCCAGCGGCAAGAGTGCATAGACCGGCCAGCGGATCAGGCCGCCGGCGTTGGACGACATCTCGCCGCTCGTGTACGCGCGCATCACCAGCGGCATGACCATGCTGAACACCACCACCACGAACGGCAGCAGGAAGCAGGCGAGGCCCACGATGTCGACCCAGATCTGCACCCGCTTGGAGAAGCGGCCGACGATCACGTCGATCTTCACGTGCTCCTGGCGCAAGAGCGTGTAACCGGCCGCTAACAGGAAGACGCCGGCAAACAGATACCACTGGATCTCGAGGAAGGCGTTGGAGCTGGTGTTGAACGCCTTGCGCACGATCGCATTGGCTGCGCTGATGAGGACTGCCGCCAGCACGAGCCAGGCGACCCAGCGGCCGACGAACTCGCTGAAGCGGTCGATCCACCTGGACAGGGTGAGTAGGGGGGACACGGGGAGTCTCCGGAGTGTTTTGAAAGATTGGAACGCACGGCCTGCCACGTGGACGAACCGGCGGCAGCTGGATCAGAACCGATCCGGCCCTGCCGCGCTACGGGTCTTTCCGCTAAGTGGTTTTACTTGCCTGCCGGGGGCAGGTCGCGACAGTGCTCGACCGCGTATTTGATCAGCTCGGCCTGGCCCTCCAGCCCGAGCTTGCGCTTGATGTTCTGGCGGTGGGTTTCGACCGTGCGCACGCTCAGGCCGAGGTCCTGGGCGATCTGGCGGCTGGCGTGGCCACGCGCGAGGCCGGCCAGGATCTCGCTCTCGCGCAGCGACAGCACGGGCCGGGGTGCCTGCGACCGCGACATCCGGCCGGAAATCGCGGCACTCAGGTAGCTGCGGCCCGCAGCGATGGCGTCGATGGCATCGAGGATTTCTTCCGAGGGAGCGTCCTTCAACACATAGCCGCGGGCGCCGGCCTGGATGGCGCGGTTCACGTACTCGGGGTTGTCGTACATGCTCAGCATGAGCACCCGCAGGCCGGGGTGGCGCTGCAGCAGCTGGGCCGTGAGGTCGATGCCGTTGGTGCCCTTCATGCCCACGTCCATGAGTACCAGATCCGGCGTCTGTTGCTCGACCAGCGCCATCGCCTCGACGGCGTTGTCGGCCTCGCCCACCCACTGCAGGCCGGGCTGGCTGGACAGGCGCAGCTTGAGGCCATCGCGTACCAGCGGGTGGTCGTCGACGACTGCGATGCGGGTGGGGTGGGGGGTGCTCATGCGGCCTTCTGTCCGGCGAGTTCGAAACGGCGCACGGCGGCGAGGGGCACGTCGGCCAGCACGTCGGTGCGGCCCGGCAATGAACGCACTCTGAACTGCCCGCCGATGGACTCGACCCGTTCTCGCATGTTGCGCAGGCCGATGCCCCGGCGGGGGTGCAGGCTGACGGCCTGCTCATTGAAGCCCTGGCCGTCGTCGGTGATGCGCAGGCGCACGCCCTGGCGGCCGAAGACCAGGCGCAGCTGCACCTGGCTGGCGCCGGCGTGCTTCTCGATGTTGGTCAGGGCTTCCTGCGTCACGCGGAAGAGCACGGTGCTTACCGCGTCGGGCAGGGGCGTGGCCGTGCCGCCCACGCGCATGTCGAAGGCCATGTCGCTGTGCTCGCTGAACTCGCGGCCCATCTGCTCCAGCGCAGCGGGCAGGCCCAGCACGTCGAGTTCGGCGGGGCGCAGCCTGTGCGAGATGTTGCGCACCTCGTGCAGGGCGTCGTTCAGCCGTGCGAGGGCTTTGCCGAGCGGCCCACCCGGCGTGCGCTCGGATTGGGCCTGGGCCGATTCGAGCAGCAGCTTGATCGACACCAGCGTCTGGCTGGTGCCGTCGTGCAGCTCGCGCGAGAGGTGGGCGCGCTCGTCTTCCTGCGACTTGACCACCTGGCGCGCCAGCAGGCGCAGCTTGCTGTCGGCCTCGCGCGATTCGCTCAGGTTGAGCGCCAGGCCGCAGGCACCCAGCACCGCGATGCCGGCCAGTGCGATGCCAGAGATCCACCACATGGTGGCGCTGACGTTGTCGCTGACCTGCTGGTCGAGCTGGGCCAGCGTGGCCTGCACGTCGTCGAGGTACAGGCCGGTGCCAAGCATCCAGTTCCAACGGGGCAGCGCGATCACGTAGCCGAGCTTCGGCGTGATCTGCTGGGTGGAAGGCTTCTGCCAGACGTACTGCACGTAGCCGCCGCCTTCGCGGGCGCGCTCGATGAGCCGCTGGATGATGGGCTGGCCTTGCGCGTCACGCATCTCCCAGAGGTTGCGGCCCACCAGCTCCGGCTGGCGCGGGTGCATGAGGTTGCGCCCGCTCATGTCGTAGAGGAAGAAGTAGCCGTCGGCACCGTAGTCGAGCGTGGCCAGCAGGCGCATGGCTTCGGCCTGGGTGGCCTCGTCGTTGCGGCCCGAGGCGTAGAGCGGTGCGATCACGCTTTGCGCGAGGTCCACGTAGTGGCGCAGTTCGGCCTGCTTGCTCGTCATGTAGGCCGACTCGACCAGCGCCCGTTCGCGCTCGGACAGGTTGCGCTCCTGCTGGCGCACCGCCCAGGCGATCAGCGCCACCGAAGCCAGCAGCGGGATCACCGCCAACAGGAAGACCTTGAGCTTGAGGCGCATGGCCCGCCCCACCCGATGGGAGTCAGCCGCCGGTGGCAGCGCGGTAGAGCTTGCCCGAGCGAGCGCCCGAGCGGCAGAAGGCGAGCAGCGGGCGCGGCAGGGTGCGCAGCAGCTCGGCGAAGCGCGCGATCTCCTCCGGCGACTGGTAGGCACCGTTCACCGGAAGGAAGGCGTACTCCAGCCCGGCGGCGCGGGCTGCGGCTTCCATCACCGCGCTGGTGGGCTGGTCGGGGCCGCCTTCGAAGTCAGGGCGGTTGTTGATGACGCTCTTGAAGCCGTTCTGTGCGGCCCAGGCCATGGCGGCCGGGTCGAGCTGGGGGGCGACGCAGACGTCGGCTGCGACCGGTTGAACCTGCGGGGCGCTCATGTCGTCCCCCTCAGCGGCTGAGTGCCTGCTTCACGGCGGCCGAGACCAGGCCCATGTCGGCCTTGCCGGCGAGCTGTGCCTTCACGGCGCCCATCACCTTGCCCATGTCGCCAGGGCCGGTGGCACCTACGCTGGCCACGATCTTGGCGACTTCGGCGGCGATCTCCTCGGCACTCAGGCGCTGCGGCAGGTAGCCTTCGAGCACCTTCAGTTCGGCGGTCTCCTTGTCGACCAGGTCGGTGCGGCCGGCGGTACTGAACTGGGTGATCGAATCCTTGCGTTGCTTGATGAGCTTGTCGACGATGGCGATCACGTCGGCGTCGGTGAGCACCACGCGCTCATCAACTTCCTTCTGCTTCAACGCGGCCAGCAGGCCGCGAATCGTCAGCAGGCGCTCCGAGTCCTTGGCGCGCATGGCGGTCTTCATGTCTTCGGTGATCTGGTCTTTGAGGCTCATCGTGTGCTTCCGCTTGAGGGTAGAAACGACCAAGCCCGCAGAAATGACAAAGCCCGCTTTCCAGCGGGCTCGGCGGGCTTTGGCTGAACGCCGGGGCGATCAGTACAAACGCTTGGGCAGTTGCATGCTGCGGATGCGCTTGAAGTGGCGCTTCACCGCGGCAGCCTTCTTGCGCTTGCGCTCGGCCGTGGGCTTCTCGTAGAACTCGCGGGCGCGCAGGTCGGTCAGCAGGCCCAGCTTTTCAATCGTGCGCTTGAAACGGCGCAGAGCCACGTCGAACGGCTCATTCTCTTTGACGCGAATAGAAGTCATAGATCCAGATGTTGATGCGCTCGGTGTTCGCCCCGGGTCTCTGGTTGGAGGTTCCGGAATCCAGCCAGAGGCGTGGACGAATCGCAGCGCGGGTTTTGCCAGCAAAGACCGCGATTATAAGCAGGCCCGCAGGGCGGTGCAAGAAAAAGCGTTAGTGGGCGCTCTTCGGGCCGATGGACGTGGCCAAGGCCTGCGCGCAGGCATGGGCGCTGGCCCAGGCCCACTGAAAGTTGTAACCGCCGAGCCAGCCCGTCACGTCGACCACCTCGCCAATGAAGTGCAGGCCGGGCACGCGCTGGCTTTCCAGGCTCTGGGAGCTGAGTTCGCGGGTGTCGACGCCACCGGCGGTGACCTCGGCCTTGCGGTAGCCCTCGGTGCCGGAAGGCGTCAGCTCCCAGGTTTTCAGGCTCTGGGCGAGCTGGCGCAGATCGCGGTCGCGGGTGTCGGCCAGCAGCTTGTCGGCTTGGTCGCCGAGCCAGCTTTCCGCCAGGCGGGCGGGGAGCAGGGTGCTCAGTTCGTTGCCCAGCTTGCGCCGGGAGCCCTGCTTGCCGTGGAGCAGCTGCTCGGCCAGGTCGAGTCCGGGCGCCAGGTCGATCTGCAGGGGCGTGTGCGGCTTCCAGAAACTGGAGATCTGCAGCACGGCCGGGCCGCTCAGGCCGCGGTGGGTGAACAGCAGGTCTTCGAGGAAGCTGCCGCCGCCCTTGGCCGGACCGGTGCGGATGCCGACTGGCAGCGACAGGCCGGCCAGCGCGGAGAAGGGTGCCCAGCTGTCGGCATCGAAGGTCAGGGGCACCAGCGCCGGGCGGGTCTCGATGAGGTGGTGGCCGAATTGCTTGGCGATGCGGTAGCCGAAGTCGGTGGCGCCGATCTTCGGAATCGAGAGCCCACCGGTGGCGATCACCACGCGGGTGGCGCGCACCGGGCCGCGGTCGGTGTCGAGTTCGAAGCCGTACTCCGACTGGCGGACGGCCAGCACGCCGCAGGGCTGCCAGCGGGCCACGTTGCCGTGCTCGCATTCACGCAGCAGCATGCCGATGATGTCTTCGGCCGATTCGTCGCAGAAGAGCTGCCCTTTGTGCTTCTCGTGCCAGGGAATGCGGTGGCGCTGCACGAGCGAGATGAAGTCCTGCGGCGTGTAGCGCGCCAGCGCAGATCGACAGAAGTGCGGGTTGGCCGAGAGGAAGTTGGCGGGCCCGGCCTCGCGGTTGGTGAAGTTGCAGCGGCCGCCGCCGGAGATGCGGATCTTCTCCGCGACCTTCTCGCTGTGATCGAGCAACAGCACCTTGGCGCCGAGTTGCCCGGCCACCCCGGCGCAGAAGAGGCCTGCCGCGCCGGCCCCGATCACCACTGCATCGAATCTCCCCATCGACCCATTATCACAAGGCACTTCCTAGAATCGCCGGCCCATGACCTCTGCCACGCTCGCCGCGCCCGAACCTGCCATCCCCGAACGTCGATTGCTGCACGCCACGATCGCGGTGCGCATCCAGTTCTTCATCGCCGGCGCGCTCTTCGCCACCTGGGGCATCCACGTGCCCACGGTCAAGCAGCACTACGGCCTGGGCGAGCAGGCACTTGCGATGGCGATGCTGGCCTCGGGCATTGGCGCCGTGCTGACGTTGACCCAGGCTGGGCGGATCGTCGGCCGCCAGGGCGCACGCCGCATGGCCTTGCTCTCGGGCTTTCTGTGCGCAGCCAGCCTCGCGGCTGTGCTGGCCAGCAGCAGCTACGTCGTGCTGCTCGCGCTGATGGTGGTGTTCGGCATCGGCATGAGCCTGCTCGACGTGTCGATCAATGCGGCGGCCAGCGAGCTCGAGCGCCTGCGCTCGCGCAACCTGATGAGCGGCTTCCACGCCATGTTCAGCCTGGGCGGCATGGTGGGGGCGGCGCTGGGCAGCGCGCTGCTGTCGCGCGGCATGGCACCGGGCACGCACCTGGTGAGCACCGCGCTCGGCTCGCTCGTGGTCCTGATGGCGGCAGGGGCGGTGATGCTGCGCACCGTGGCCGGTTCGTCGCAGGAAGGTCATGGCTTCGCCCTGCCGCGCGGTGTGCTGGGCTTGCTGGGTGTGCTCGCCGCAGTTGGCCTGATCGCCGAAGGCGCGATGTACGACTGGAGCGTGCTCTACATGACCCAGGAACTGCACAGTGCGCCCGACGTGGCGGCACTGGCCTACGCGAGCTTCAGCGCGGCCATGGCTGCTGCGCGCTTCGCCGGCGACTGGATCCGAGATCACGTGAAGCCCGCCGTGCTGATGAGCGCGAGCGCTGCGCTCGCGGCCGTGGCGATGGCTGCCGTGCTGTGGATTGCGCACCCTGTGGCGACGCTGGTGGGCTTCGCGCTCGTCGGCCTGGGTTTCGCGAACGTGGTGCCGGTGCTTTTCGGCAGTGCCGCGAAGATGGACGCCAACCCGGCGCACGGCATCGCCGTGGTGGCGTCGGTGGGCTACTTCGGGATGATGGCCGGCCCGCCGCTCATCGGCGTGATCGCCGAGCACTGGTCGCTGCCGGCCGGGATGGCCTCGGTGGCGGTGTTCGCGACGATCCTGGCGCTCGCGGCGCCGAAAGCGCTCGCCAAGGCTGGTTGACCCGGCTCAGCCCTTCCAGGTGAACGGGAACTTCACCTGCTTCCAGAAGCCGTTGGGCACGTAGTCGCCCAGCACACCGTACTGCGCCGGCCATTCACGGTCTGCCTTCACCGCGGTGCCGAACAGGTAGTCGATGAAGGCGAAGTGCGCGGCGTAGTTCTTGTCGATCGCCTCGTCGTCCTGCGAGTGGTGCCAGTGGTGGAAGTTGGGCGTCACGATCAGGTAGCGCAGCGGCCCCAGGCGCACGCTCACGTTGGCGTGATTGAACACCGCCTGGAAACCGACCACCACGATGTAGGCGTCGATCACCTCCTTGCTGAAGCCCAGCACGTAGATGGGCGCGAGCACCAGCGTACGCGTGATCAGCAGCTCCAGGATGTGCTGGCGCGAGCCGGCGAGCCAGTCCATGCTCTTCACGCTGTGGTGCACGGCGTGCAGGCGCCACAGCAACGGCACCTCGTGGTAGGCGCGGTGCGTCCAGTACTGCACCAGGTCGGCCACCAGGATGATCAGGAACAGCGCTACCCAGAAGTTGAGCCCCGCCACCCAGCCGCGAATGCCATCGTTCGCGGCCCAGCCGAAGAGCTTGTGCACCAGCAGGTTGGTGGCCAGCAGGATGAAGCCCACCACCATGTGGTTGACGATGAAGTGGTGGAAGTCGGTCTGCCATTCGGCGCGGAACACCGGCTGGTCGCGGCGCAGCGCCCACATCTTCTCGATGAAGACGAAGATCAGCGTGGAGCCGAGCAGGTCGAGGATGAACCAGTCGAGCCCGATGTAGGGTGTGTGGTCGGGGAAGTTCGGGTCCACCGGCACCGAGTGCGCGCCGAAGAGCACGGTCGCCGCCACGATGAGAAAGGACGAGGCCGCCAGCCAGCGCGCGCGGCCGCGGATGATGTTGACGAGCGAGAGCGACCCCGAGATCACCAGCGCCGCCAGCAGGATCTTGCGGATGATGTCGACGTTGTAGCTCTTGCGCAGCTCGGGCGTGGTGAGGTACTCGGGGAAGTGGAAGGCCAGCACGCCCAGGAAGCACAGGATGGCCAGCGACAGCGCGATGACCCCGGTGACCATGCCGTGGCCAGGCCGCAGTTCACCGTGCGATTCGGTCAGTTGGTTGAGCTTGTCGAGTTCGAGCACGGCGCATGCCTCCCTGTTGTTGCGGGCCGATTATCGGCCCGCACCGCGGGCGATCAGGCCGCTTGCACCGTCGCTGAAACCACTGAAACAGACGCCAGGCCCTTGAGCACGTCGCCCACCACGATGATGGCGGGGCTGCCCAGGCCTTCGCGTTCGATCAGGCCCGTGAGGTCGCCCAGCAGGCCCACGGCATGGCGCTGCTGCGGCAAGGTGGCGTGCTGCACCACGGCCACGGGCGTGCTGCGGCAAAGGGCCTGCAGCAAGCCGTCTTGCAGGTGCCCGGCCTGCGAGACGCCCATGTAGATCACCAGCGTGAGGCCTTGCGCGGCGGCCGCCGCCAAGGTGGGCCAATCGAGCGCATGGTCTTTGTCCTTGGCATGGCCGGTCACGAAGATCACGCCGTGGGCGTGGTCGCGGTGGGTGAGCGGCACGCCGAGCGAGGTGACGGCCGCCAGGCCCGAGGTGATGCCGTTGACCACCTCGACCTCGATGCCGAGAGCACGCAGGTGTTCCACCTCTTCGCCGCCGCGGCCGAAGACGAATGGGTCACCGCCCTTGAGCCGAACCACGCGCTCGCCCTTGAGGGCCTCGCTCGCCATCAGCTTTTCGATGAAGGCCTGCGGCGTGGACGCGCAGCCGCCGCGCTTGCCCACGTGCACGATGCGCGTGGTGCGCCGTGCGTAGCGCAGCACGGCGTCGCCCACCAGGTCGTCGACCAGCAACACGGTGGCCGAGCGGATGGCGCGCACGGCCTTGAGGGTGAGCAGTTCGGGGTCGCCGGGGCCGGCGCCGACGAGGACGACGGGTTGTGTCATGCGGACTTCTCTCGGGGGTGGGCATGGGCCAGTGCGGCGAGCGACGCGCGCAGGCTGTCCACCTGTTGCACCAAAGGCGCGGGCGCGGGCTTCTCGCCGCTGATGACGGACTGGATGTACATGGCCGTGGTGGCGGCGTCGCAGGTGCGTGGCAGCACTGGCAGCTCGCGCAGCACGCCGTCGTGCGCGGCGACGTTCAGGTCGGCGCGCAGGAAACCGTCGATGAACACCTCGAGCCGTGGCATGCGGCGTGGGTCGGCCACCGGCTCGCCTTCGGTGCCGCGCATCAGCATCGCATTGGCGATGGTGTGCTGCAGGAACTCGGTGAGCATCGTGCCGTACTCGGGGTGGGTGTAGTTCACCACCCGCAGCGCGGTGCCGGCAGGGCAGGGATCGAGCAGCTTGGCCACCGTGTGGCCGGAGTTGCGCAGGCCGATGGTCCAGCGCGCATCGAGCAGCCGCGCGAGCGGCGGGCACAGCACGTCGGTGCGGATGTAGACCGGCTCGCGGCGTTGCCACGCTGCGGCCACGTCTTCGGCATCGCGCGCGATGGGCAGGCCGAGGTCGTGGAAGATCTCCGCGGTGGTCACCCGGCCCGGGTCTTCCGGCATGCCGTGCACGAGCACCGGAATGTCTTCCTGTGCCAGCAGCAAGGCCAGCAGCGACGTGAGGTTGGGCAGCTTGCGCGCGCCGTTGTACGAGGGCAGCACGACGGCCGGCCGTTGCGTGGCGATGGGGATGCAGCGCTCGGTGGTGGCCTGCAGGAAGCCGGTGGTCTCTTCCACCGTCTCGCCCTTGATGCGCATGGCCATCGCGAAGGCGCCGAGCTCTAGATCGGTGACCTGGCCGTCCAGCACCTGGCTCATCAGGTCGTGTGCCTGCTCGGTGTTGAGCGACCGCGCGCCTTCCTTGCCGCGGCCGATCTCCTTGATGTACTGGCTGATGCTCATGTTGTGTCTTTCCCTGCTGTCTGGATCGCAAGACCCGGGCCACGTGTCGGCCCCAGGGCGCGCGATTCTAGGGATGACGCATCAAGCCACGCGCACCTGACTGCGGATCATGCGCTTCAACTCGGGGATGCACGAGCCGCAGTTCGTGCCGCACTTCAGGCCCGCCTGCAGCTGCGCGAGTTGGTCGTCAGGCGACCCGGTGCAGGTTTCGAGCTTCGTCAGGATGTCAGGCTCCGCCACGTTGAAGCAGGTGCAGACCTGCCGCCCGCGTGCCTGCACCGCCACCGGGGCGCGGGCGCCGGGCACCAGCAGCAGGCGGCCGTAGGCCTGGGCCGGCAGCTCGTCCTGCAGCAGCGGCTTGACCCACACCTCGGCGCTGATGTCGCCGCCCAGCACGAAGCCTTCGAGCTGCACCTTGTCACCCACCTGTGCCAGGCGCATGGTGCGGCGCTGGCCGCGGCGCTTGTCGGCATAGTGCAGCACGTCGCTCGCACCCAGGCCCAGCACGCCTTCGATGCGTGCCAGCAACTCGTCGGGCGCCGCTTCGTAAGCCGCCGCGCGGAACAGCACGCCGCTGCGCTCACGGCCGAAGGGCACGCAGCTCGCGAAGGTGAAGGCGCCCATCACCGACTTGAGCTCCTCGCGCGCCAGCAAGGCCTTGTCCTCGGGCAGCCAGGCCAGGGCGAGCAGGCGCCAGGGCAGCTCGGCCTTCATCACCTTGATGGCAGCGTGCTTGAGTTCGGGCTGCTTGGACTTGGGGCAGTACGCCGGGGTGGTGAGCGCGTTGACGCCGGTCATGCGTGCGCCGGTGCCCGTGCTGCCGGAGACGAACTCCTCGCCCCAGTGCATGGCGATGAAGGCCTGCGTGGGGGCCACCTGCTCGCTGGGTTGCACGGGAAGCACGATCGAGCCGCGGCGCGAGGTCACGTGCACCAGGTCGCCGGCAGCGAGGCTCAGGCGCGTGAGGTCCTGCCGGTTCATCTCGATGCCGGGCTCGGGCACGTGGCCGAACAGGCGGCCCACCGTGCCGGTGCGGCTCATGCCGTGCCACTGGTCGCGCAGGCGGCCGGTGGTGAGCGAGAAGGGGTAGCGCACATCGCGCGCTTCCGCCAGCTCCTCGTAAGCCACGTCGGCAAACTGCGCGCGGCCGCTGGCGGTGGGGAAGATGCCGTCTTCGTACAGGCGCACCCGACCTGCGCTGGCGCCCTGCGGGAAGGGCCACTGCGCGGGCGCCGCGTCGAGCTGGGCGTAGCTCAGGCCGGTGATGTCGAGGTCGCGGCCGCGGGTGCTCTCGCGGTGCTCGTTCCACACCGACTCGGGCGTGTCGTAGGGGAAGAGGGTGGGCGCGCCCGGGCGCAACTTC
>NZ_DASSRA010000395.1:0-2725 GCF_035702065.1 Rhizobacter sp. | reverse complement strand
GGCAGCGGCCGGGATCGGGTAGTAGGGGTCGCCCTCGGCGCAGGGGTACTCGCGCACGACCGAGGTGCCAGCGTGCTGCTGCCCGCTCAGGTGCTTGAACTCGGTGATGCGGGTGTAGGCGTGCTCGTTGGGGTGGTTCACGGTGCCCACCGACTGCAGTTGCGCGGTGTTCGGCAGGTGCTCGTGCTCGAAGCGGAGCGACCGGTACGGCAGCTTGCCGAGCCGGTGGCCGAAGTACTCGTCGATCGGGCCGGTGTAGATGGTGCGCTCACGCTTCAGGCTGTGGCGCACGGCCTGGAAGTCGACGCCGGTGCGCACCTCGATGTTCGGGTGGTCGAGCATGCGCTCGAACATGCGGGTGTAGCCCGCGAGCGGCATCGCCTGGAAACTGTCGGTGAAGTAGCGGTCGTCGTCGTTGGTGCGGGTGGGGATGCGCGCAGCCACGCCAGCCGACAGGTCACCCAGCTCCAGGCCCCACTGCTTGCGCGTGTAGCCGCGGAAGAACTTGTCGCACAGGTCCGGGCCCACCGAGTTGAGCACCACGTCTTCGCTGGTCTTGAGCGGTTGGCGCGGCGTGCGCACGCGCTCCAGGAACTCGGCGGCACCGGCCTCGTCGAGCGACAGGCCGTAGAGCTTGTTGATCGTCGTGCGGTTGATGGGGATGGGCAGCAGCTGGCCGTCGACCGAGGCGAGCACGCGGTGCTCGTAGGGGCGCCATTCGGTGAAGCGCGAGAGGAAGGCCACCACCTTGTCGCTGTTGGTGTGGAAGATGTGCGGGCCGTACTGGTGGATCAGCACGCCGTGGTCGTCGAGCTTGTCGAAGGCGTTGCCGGCGATGTGCGGCCGCTTGTCGATCACCACCACCTTGCGCCCGGCCTCGGCCAGCACGCGCGCACAGGTGGAACCGGCAAAGCCGGCGCCGACGATGAGATCGTTCATGGAAGAGCTTCCCTGCTTGGGCGGAGGTGAGAAAGAAGGCATCAGCGCAGCTGCGGCAGCACGCCCAGGCCGAGCGACCACAGCAGCGCGGTCGACTGCTGGCCGTCGTACAGCGCGTTGACGTAGGCCACGCGCAGGCTGTAGTGCTCGCTCTCGGCGGCCATCACGTCGAACAGCGAGCGGCGGCCCAGTTGCTGCCACTGCTGCATGGTGAAGTTGCGCAGGCGGTCGCTGTCGCGCAGCACGGTGACCACGCTGCGCGCCCGGTCGAAGGCGGCGGTGGCCTGCTCGTGCACCTCGGTCATGCGGAAGCGCCGCGCATCGAGCGCGTCTTCGCGCTGCAGCTTGGCGGCGGCGGCGCGCTTCTCGGACGAATCGACCTGGTAGCCCAGGGGCAGGTTGAACAGCGGCACGTTCACGTTGACGCCCGCCGCCCAGTTGGTGGAGTTGCCGACGCCGCGCGTCTGGTTGCCGTTGGCCACCACGCTCACCTGCGGCCAGCGCGAAGCGGCCACCGAGCGCGAGTAGGCCTCGGCCGCCTGGGCCTGGGCGGCCAGCTGGGCGATGTCGACCGCGCTTTCGGCCTGGGCCAGCAGGTCGGGCAGCGCGGGCGGTGCCAGCAGCAGGTTGGACAGGCCATCGGCCGGCGGCAGCGCGTCGCCCACGAAGCGGCGCAGGCGGGTTTCGATCTGGCGCACCATCGAGAGCGTCTGCTGCTGCGAGATGTCGGCCTGCTGCTGCGTCTTCTGCGCCTGCACAAGTTCGCTGGCGCGGCCGCGGTCGGCGCGCACGATGGTTTCCAGCGCTTCGACCAGGCAGCTCATCTTGCGCGAGTACTGCTGGTACACCTGCGCCTGCAGGCGGTAGCGGGCGCGCTCGACGGCGAGCGACACGGTCTGCAGGGCGACCTGCTCCTGCGCGTTGATCTCGCCCAGGCGGGCCGATTCGGCCAGGTTCTTGCGCCAGTCGACGAGCTGGCCGGTGCGGCCGGCGTCGAACAGCGGTGCGGTCAGCGTCACGCCGGCGCGGCCTTGCTTGCCGCTGACTTCTTCCACGTCGGTGAGCCGGTTCTGCGTGCCGCCGATGAAGCCGTTGGCGGTGACCTGCGGCCAGTAGCCGGCGCGCGCCTCGTCGACGTCGATCCTGGCGGCTTCGGCCAGCAGCTTGGTGGCGCCGATGGCCTGGCTGCGGCGCAGCGCCTCCATCACCATGTTCTGCAGGTTGATGCGGGCGGTGGCCGCGTCGATGGGGGCGCCGTTGGTGTTGCTGCTGGGTCGCGTCTCGACGTTGTCTTCATCGACGCAGCGGGCGTTCGCGGGCAGCAGCATGGCGGCCGTCACCAGGGCGGCGCACACGGGCAACAGGCGGGGCAAGGTCAAGGTCATCGGGACGAGCTCCAGGGGCTGCAACAGACCGCAGCGTTCCCCTCAGTACACCGCAGCGAGGGCTCACGTGATGGCCGGAAAGCGAGGCGGTTTCGCCGCCAATTCGGTGTTTGCAGGGTGTGAACGGCTGCTCAGAACCACTCCACCGGCAGTGCGAGGCCGGTGGTCTGCAAGAGCGCCTGGCGCTGGCGGCGGATCTCTTCAGACGGCGCGCGCCAGCGGCGGTAGATGTGCAGGAAGTCGACCACCACGGTGCTGTCGTTGGCGGCCGTCTGCGTGCCGCGGCGCGTGCCGGTGTTCACGTAGTCCTTGTGGACCACGGCGCCGCCGCCCTCGTAGTGGCAGGGCGTGGCCTTGGCGCACACCGAGAGCAGAAAGTCCCAGTCTTCGAGTGACTGCAG
>NZ_DASSRA010000394.1:0-11466 GCF_035702065.1 Rhizobacter sp. | reverse complement strand
CGGCCTGCCGCCGGTGCACCACGCCATCGAACACGTGGCCCAGGGCCTGGGTGGCTTCTTCGGTGTGGTGGCGCCCACCTTGCTCGATGGCGTCTTCGGCATCGTGGCCGGCGGCCTCACGCTGGTGCTGGTGACGCTGGCTGGCAAGCTCTGGAGCCTGCGCAAGAAGGCTTAAGGCTTGCTCGGCTCCGCTGGCGCGTACACCCACTCGCCGTCGGTCGATTGCACCAGGCCTTCGGGCACTTCCAGCTCCTGCACCGCCGCGCCCTGCAGCGCAGTGCGCATGTAGTCGATCCACACCGGCAACGAAAGCCCGCCACCCGATTCGCGCGAGCCCAGGCTGCGCGGGTTGTCGTAGCCCATCCACACCACGGCGGCCACGCTGGGCTGGAAGCCCGCGAACCAGGCGTCGACTGCATCGTTGGTGGTGCCCGTCTTGCCGTAGAGGTCGGTGCGCTTGAGCTGGGCCTGCGCGCGCGCCGCGGTGCCGCTGCGGGTCACTTCCTGCAGCAGGCTGTCGGTGAGGTAGGCATTGCGCGCCGGCACCACACGCTCGGCCTCGGTGAGCGGCTGCGTGGGCGCCTCGAACAAGGTCGCACCCTTCGCATCGGTGACGCGCTCGATCATGACGGGCTTGATGCTGTGGCCACCATTGGCCAGCACCGCATAGGCCGTGGCCAGCTGCAGTGGCGTGGTCGAGCCCGAGCCCAGGGCCAGCGTGAGATCGGCCGGGTGCTTGTCGGCGTCGAAGCCGAAGCGCGCGGCCCACTGGCGTGCCGCCTCGGGGCCGAGCAGCTGTACCAGGCGGATGGTGACGAGGTTCTTGGAGCGCGCCAGCGCGTCGCGCAGGCTGAGCGGGCCGTCGTACTGGTCGTCGGCGTTCTTCGGGTCCCACTCGGGCGGGTTGCCATCGGCATCCGGGGGCAGCGGTGCGTCGTTCACCAGCGTGCCGGGCATCACGCCGTTCTCGATGGCGGCCGAGTACAGAAAGGGCTTGAAGCTCGACCCAGGCTGGCGCCAGGCCTGCGTGGCGTGGTTGAACTGGTTGCGGCCGAAGTCGAAGCCGCCCACCAGCGCGCGCATGCGGCCGCTCTGCGGGTCGAGCGCGACCAGTGCGCCCTGCGCCTCGGGCCATTGCGTGATCGACCAGCGGTTGTTGGTGTCGAGCACGACGCGGACCACCGCGCCTCGCCGGATGCGCAGCGCCGCCTTGGCGCGCGGCAGCAGGGCGCTCTGCACCTGGCGCAGCCCGTCGCCGGTGATGCGGATCACCTCGCCGCTGGCCAGCGTGGCGACCACCTCGCGCGGGCCGGCTTCGCTGACCAGGGCCACGCGCAACTCGTCGTCGTCGGGGTGGTCGGCGAGCGCCTGGGCGAGCGCAGGGTCGTCGGCCGCCAGGCCTTCGGGCAGGTCTTCCTCGTCTTCCGGGCCGCGGTAGGGCTGGCGGCGCTCGTAGTCGATCAGGCCCTTGCGCAGCGCGCGCCAGGCGGCCTGCTGGTCGGCCGCGCGCAGCGAGGTGGTGACCTTCAGGCCCTGCGAGTAGGCCGCTTCGCCGTACTGGGCGTGGATGGTCTGACGCACCGCTTCGGCCACGTACTCGGCGTGCACCGGGCTCTCGTTGCGGCGCAGCACGTGCAGCGGCTCGGCGCGGGCGACCTCGTACTGCTTGGGCGTGATCACCTCGGTGGCGCGCATGCGTTCCAGCACCAGCAGCTGGCGCTTGCGCGCGCGCTCGAAGTTGGTGGCCGGGTTGGCATAGCGCGGGTTCTGCGGCAGACCGGCCAGCATGGCGGTCTCGGCCACCGACAGCTGCGTGAGCGGCTTGCCGAAGTAGGACTGCGCGGCCGCCTCGAAGCCATAGGCGCGCTGGCCGAGGTAGATCTGGTTCAGGTACAGCTCGAGGATCTGGTCCTTGCCCAGGTGGCGCTCGATCTTGAGGGCCAGCAGCGCCTCGCGCAGCTTGCGCGTGTACGACTTCTTCGACGAGAGGTAGAAGGTGCGCGCCACCTGCTGCGTGATGGTCGAGCCGCCCTGGCTGCGCGAGCGCCACAGGTTGGCCAGCGCCGCGCGCAGCGTGCCCTTGAGGCTCACGCCCGGGTGCTCGCGAAAGCCGGCGTCTTCGATGGCGAGCACTGCGTCCTGGATCAGCCGCGGCGTGTGCGCGATCGGCAGGTAGTAGCGCCGCTCGGCACCGAACTCGCCGATCTCGATGCCCTCGCGCGTGAACACGCGCAGCGGCTGGCGTGGCTGGTAGTCGACCAGCATGCCGAGCTCGGGCAGGTCGTTGTAGAGGACGGTGAGCGTGGCGCCGATGGCGACGGTGGCAGCCAGCGCGATGCCGGCCAGGGCCAGCAGGGCATGTCGGAGGGTGGGGCGGAACATCAGGGGCAATCGAAGCCGCGCCATTATCGAGAAGTCACATCCGCTAACCTTGCGGGCTCACTCAGAACCAAGGGGCTTTCTTGTTCAGCTACTTCGAGCGTCTGCTGCACCCGTTCCCGGAAGCCCAGCCCAGCCCGCCGCCGCGTTCCTTCGTCGCCTTCCTGTGGGCGGGCACGCTGGGCCTGCGGCGCTTTCTCTTCAGCATGACGCTGCTGTCGGCCGTCATCGGCGCCTTCGAGGCGCTGTTGTTCAGCATGATGGGCCACATCGTCGACTGGCTCGCGAACGTGTCGCCCGCGCAGTTGTGGGCGCAGGAGAGCGGCACGCTGCTGCTGCTTGTTGGCGTGCTGGCACTCAGCGTGGCCGTGGTGGGTGCGCAGACCTCGCTCAAGCACCTCACGCTGGGCGGCAACTTCGTGATGGTGCTGCGCTGGAACTTCCACCGCCTGATGCTCAACCAGAGCATGAGCTTCTACCAGGACGAGTTCGCCGGCCGCGTGGCCACCAAGGTGATGCAGACGGCGCTGGCGGTGCGCGATGCCTGGTTCATCGTGGCCGACCTGGTGGTCTTCGTCGTCATCTACTTCGTCACCCTGCTCGCTCTGCTGGGCGGCTTCGCGCTGTGGATGCTGCTGCCGGTGGTGGCGTGGCTGGCGCTGTACGCCGGTGCCCTGTACTACTTCGTGCCGCGCCTGGGGCGCATTGCCAAGGAGCAGGCCGATGCGCGCTCGCTGATGACGGGCCGCATCACCGACGCCTACACCAACATCGCCACCGTCAAGCTGTTCTCGCACGCGGGCCGCGAGGCCGGCTATGCGCGTTCGGCGATGGAAGAGTTTCTCGGCACGGTGAAGATCCAGATGCGCCTGGTCACTGCCTTCGAGATTGCCAACCAGGCGCTCTCGGTGCTGCTGATCGTGGGAACCACCGGCGCCGCGCTGTGGCTGTGGACGCACGGCGAGGTGGGCGTGGGCGCGGTGGCGGCCGCAACCGCCATGGCCCTGCGCCTGAACGGCATCTCGCACTGGATGATGTGGGAGATGACCTCGCTGTTCGAGCACATCGGCACGGTGCAGGACGGCATCACCACCTTGTCGCGCCCGCTCACCGTGCTCGACAAGCCGGACGCCCAGCCGCTCAAGGTGACGCGCGGCGAGGTGCGCTTCGAGAACGTCAGCTTTGCCTACGGCGCCACCGGGCCCGAGGCGAAGCCGGTGGTCGACCAGCTCTCGCTGCACATCCGCCCCGGCGAGAAGATCGGCCTGGTGGGCCGCTCGGGTGCCGGCAAGTCGACGGTGGTGAACCTGCTGCTGCGCTTCTACGACGTGGCGGGAGGCCGCGTGCTGATCGACGGGCAGGACATCGCCCACGTGACGCAAGACAGCCTGCGCGCGCAGATCGGCATGGTCACGCAGGACACCTCGCTCCTGCATCGCTCGGTGCGCGACAACATCCTCTACGGCCGCCCCGATGCCGGCGAAGAGCAGATGCTGGCCGCCGCCAGGCGCGCCGAGGCGCACGAGTTCATCCTCGGCCTGGGCGATGCGAAAGGCCGCCGCGGCTACGACGCCCACGTGGGTGAGCGCGGCGTCAAGCTCTCGGGTGGGCAACGGCAGCGCATCGCCATCGCCCGCGTGATGCTGAAGGACGCGCCCATCCTGCTGCTGGACGAAGCGACCAGCGCGCTCGATTCGGAAGTGGAGGCCGCCATCCAGGCCAGCCTCTACCGGCTGATGGAGGGCAAGACCGTGGTGGCCATCGCCCACCGCCTGAGCACCATTGCCGCGATGGACCGGCTGGTGGTGCTCGACAAGGGCCGCATCGTCGAGGCCGGCGACCACCGCAGCCTGCTGGCGCAGGGCGGCCTGTATGCGCGGCTGTGGGCGCACCAGAGCGGTGGCTTCCTCGGGGAAGAGGCCGACGACGACGAAGCCGTCGTGGCCTGAGGGGATCGGTCAGCGCTTGGGCGCGATGCTCAGCAGCTCGACCTCGAACGTCAGCGTGGCGTTGGGGGGAATGACGCCGCCGCCCGCTCCGCGCTCGCCGTAGGCGATGGAAGGCGGGCACACCAGCTTGGCCTTGCCGCCGACCTTCATCTTCTGCACGCCTTCGGTCCAGCACTTGATCACACCGTTGAGCGGAAACTCGGCAGGCTGGCCACGCGAGTAGGAGCTGTCGAACTCCTTGCCGTCGGGGAAGGTGCCGCGGTAGTGGACCTTGACGGTGTCGGTGGCGGCCGGGCTCGGGCCGCTGCCGTCTTTCAGCGAGCGGTAGATCAGGCCGCTCTGGGTCGTCACCGTGCCAGGCTCCTGCTTGGCCGGAGCGCTCGCGCTTTGGGCGTGGGCAGCGGGCAGGGCCAGCACGGTGAGCGCCGCGAGGGCGAGGCTGCGCAGTGTCGTCATCGGGGTCTCCTTGAATGTTCGAATGGGTTGAACCGGGCGGATGCTACCCGCTAAAAGAGTCCGGGTTCGCTGCCGAACTGCGCCCGTTCGATCAGCAACAGGCGCAGCTTGGTCGACACGCCGCCGCCTGCCGAGAAACCGCCCGAGCGCCCGCCGGCTGCGAGCACGCGGTGGCAGGGCACGATGATGGCGAAGGGGTTGGCGCCCAGCGCCTGGCCCACGGCGCGCGAGACGCCCAGGTCACCCAGCTCGGCGGCAATGTCGCCATAGGTGCGCGTCTGCCCGGGCAGGATCTCGCGCGAGATCTCGTACACGCGGCGGTTGAAGGGCGCGATGCCGTCGTAGTCGATTTGCACACCGCGCAGGTCGACGGCCTCGCCTTGCAGCAGGGCCACGATGCGCTCGATGGCGTCCTGCACCTCGGGCGGCGGCACGCCCTGCGCCACGGCCGACCCGCGGCGGAACATGCGGTGCAGCGTGGCGGCGTCGCTGGGCTCGGGCAGCTGGAAGGCCGTGATGCCGCGCTCGCCCCAGGCGATACCGCAGCGGCCGATGGCGGTGTCGAAGACGGTGCAGCCGGTGTGCATGCCTAGACGCGCTCCAGTTCGCGGTGAGGGTGTGCGGGCAGGCTCACGCGGATCGCGTCGCCGGTACGCACGGTGCCGCCCGTGACGACGATGCCCATCACGCCCGCCTTGCGCACCAGCTTGCCCTCGGGTGTGCGGCCGAGCACGGCGGCCGTGAGACCGGGCTGGAAACTGTTGAGTTGCTCGCAAGGGTTGCGCAGGCCCGTCAATTCGATGACGGCCGACTCACCGAGTTGCAGCCGCGTGCCCACCGGCAGGTCGAGCAGCGCGATGCCCCGCGTGGTGACGTTCTCCCCGATCTGGCCGGGCGAGATGGCAAAGCCCTGCGCAGCCAGCTCCTCGAACAGCTCGGCATGGACGAGGTGCACCTGCCTCAGGTTGGGCTGCATCGGGTCGCGCGCCACGCGCGAGCGGTGTTTCACCGTGACGCCGCAATGGGCGTCCCCTTCGACACCCAGGCCGGCCAGCAGCCGGATCTGCGAGGCAGCGTTCTTCGAGAAGCTGTGCGCAGCACTGAGGCTGACCGAGGTGATGTGGGCTGCCATGGCAACGGAGAATACCGAACATGACGCAATTGCTCCTGGCCCCGATGGAAGGCCTGCTCGACTACCGGCTGCGCGACGTGCTCACGCGCGTGGGCGGCATCGACCGCTGCGTCTCCGAGTTCATCCGCGTCACCGGCACCTTGCTGCCCGACCGTGCCTTCGTGCGCGTGGTGCCCGAGCTGCGCAACGGTGGCCGCACGCCGGCCGGTGTGCCGGTGCGTGCGCAGCTGATGGGCTCCGATGCGGCGTGCCTGGCCGAGAACGCCGCCAAGCTGGCTGCGCTCGGGCCGGCGGGCATCGACCTGAACTTCGGCTGCCCGGCCAAGGTGGTCAACCGCCACGGCGGTGGCGCGGCGCTGCTGGTCGACCCACCGTTGCTGAACCGGCTGGTCTCGGCCGTGCGCCGGGCGGTGCCGGCGGGCATGCCGGTGTCGGCCAAGATGCGGCTGGGCTTCCACGATGCCTCGCTCGCGCTGGAGTGCGCGCAGGCGCTGGCCAGCGGCGGCGCCGAAGAGCTGGTGGTGCACGCGCGCACACGCGCCGACGGCTACAAGCCGCCGGCCTACTGGGACCGCATTCAAGAGATCCGCGAGGCGCTGGCCATCCCGGTGGTCGCCAATGGCGAGATCTGGAATGCCGACGACGCCGAGCGCTGCCGCCACGCATCGGGCTGCGATGCGCTGATGCTCGGCCGCGGCATGGTCAGCGACCCAGGCCTGGCGCTGGCCATTGCCTCACCGCAGCGCGCGCCGCTGCCTTGGCACGAGGTGCTGCCGCTGCTGCACGCGTTCTGGGGCCTGGTCTGCGAGAACCTCGTGCCGCGCCACCGCGCGGGCCGCCTGAAGCAGTGGCTCAACTACCTGCGGCGGCGCTACCCCGAGGCGGCCGAGGCCTATGCCGAGCTGCGCACGGTGAACGACCCGCGCCTGGTCGGTGCGTGGCTCGATCAGCGGTACACGCCGCAGGCGTAGATCACGTCCTCCACCTTCTGGATGTAGGTGGTCTTGGGTTCGTTGCGGCCGGTCGCGGGGTTCTTGTACTTGTAGTCGACCCAGCCCGAGCCCTTGGTGGCGGCCAGCTCCTGGATGGTCTTGCGGTAGAACTTGCCGTCGGGGTCGGGCACCTCCAGCAGGTTCTTGCCCACCAGCTTGGGGTTGACCGGATGGGCCACGATGGCGCCCGTGGTGTCGTAGGCGAACACATACAGCTCGCCCCTGTGGAAGGGGCCGCCGTGCTGGTTGACGGCGGAGAGCGTCTTGTCCTTGCCGCTGGCCTTGTGCATGGCCACGGCCTTCTCGATCATCTTCACGGCGTCGTCCTTGCTGGGGCCTTCGGCGAAGGCGTGCGTGGCGAGGCTGGCGGTCGCGAGCGCGATGCACAGGCAGCGGCGGGTCGAAGAGGGGGTGCGCATGGTGTGCTTCCTTGTCCGTGGTGATGTGTTCAATGGGCGGCGCTCATCCTGAAGATCGACACCGCCTCCACCAGGCGTTCGGACTCCTGGCGCAGCGAGGCCGCGGCAGCAGCGGCCTGCTCGACCAGCGCCGAGTTCTGCTGCGTGGCCGTGTCGATGCTGGAGACGGCCTGCGTCATCGTGGCGATGCCGTCGTTCTGCGTGCGCGAAGCGCCCGAGATGCGTTCCACGTTGGTGGCCAGGCTGCCGGCGGCGTCGACGATGCGGCGCATGGCGGCGCCGGCTTCGTTCACCAGGCCGGCCCCCGCGTCGATGCGCGCAGCCGAGTCGGTGATGAGGCGCTTGATGTCGCTGGCCGCGCTGGCGCTGCGCTGCGACAGCGTGCGCACCTCGGCCGCCACCACCGCGAAGCCGCGGCCCTGCTCGCCAGCGCGCGCCGCTTCCACCGCGGCATTGAGCGCGAGGATGTTGGTCTGGAACGCGATGCTGTCGATCACGCCGGTGATGTCGCGGATCTGGCGCGCCGAGTCGGTGATGTCGCCCATTACCTTGACCACCTGGTCGACGATCTCGCCGCCTTGCTCGGCTGCCTTGAACGACTGCTCGGCGAGGCTGGCCGCGCTGCTGGCGCTGCTGCTGTTCTCGCCGACCGTGGTGAGCAGTTGTGCCATGCCGGCGCTGGCCTGCTGGAGTTCGGCCGCCTGCCGCTCGGTGCGCCGTGACAGGTCGGCATTGCCTTGCGCGATCTCGTGGATGGCCAGGTCGATCTGCTGCGAGGCCCCCACCACCTTGGCGAGCGTGGCGCGCAGCGTGCCCACGGTGTCGGCCAGGGCCTGGGCGGAGCGCGCCACTTCGTCGCTCCCTTCGACGGGGGGCATGGGTGAGAGGTCACCGGTACGCAGGCGCAGCGCCACGGTGTGGATGGCGTTGACCGAGTAGACGATGGCGCGGCGCACCAGCGAACCCGCCGCCCAGGCCGCCACCAGGCCGATGCCCACTGCGAGCAGCGTGGTGGCCAGCGCCGTGGCGTAGGCGCGCTGCGCGCCCGCGGCGGCCTCCTGGGCATGCGTTTCCTGCGCGCGGCGCAGTTCGTCCACGTCGGCCAGCAGGCGGCGAAAGGGCGCGTCGCCCTTGATCAGCAGGTTGGTTCCGAGCAGCGGGTCGGCCTCGGCGAGGTCCAGGGCGGCGCGGATGTTCTTGGTGAAGGCGGCCACCTGGGCGGGCAGGGCGGCGACCAGCTCACTCTCATGCGGCGTGTTGGGGCGGGCTGCATCGCCGGCTTGGGCCAGCGCGTCGGCCAGCGTGGCCAGGGTCTTCAACTCGGTGTCGAGCTGCTTTTCCAGCGCGCTGCGCTCCTCGGCGGCGCGGGCCGAGTTCTGCCAGGCCAGCAGCTTGTAGGTGAGGCCCTGAACCACATGCAACTGTTCAGTTATGCGAGTGGTAGACAGCAGCTGCGGCGTTCGCACGTCGACGATGTGGTGGATGGCATCGCGCTGGCTGGACAGCCCGAGGTAGCAGGCCACGCCCACCGCCATCAGCAACAGCACAGCCAGGGCCGGTGCGAGCAGGAGCTTCGCGCCGAGCGAGAGGTTCTTGAGCGTCTTCATATCCCTCCAAGCAGTTGATCCGTCGAGGCGAATCGTCTGCGAGGAAGGGGGGCTCAGAAAAGTGGATCAGCGTGCGAAAACGCCTCTATCTTCCCGGCTTCGCCGGGCGCTGCTGCAAACCCATCACTCGGGTTCGATCTTCGCTTCCTTCACCACCTTGCCCCAGCGCGGCGCCTCGGCCTTGATGAGCGCGGCAAACTCTTCCGGCGTGCCGCCCACCACCTCGTTGCCCTGGTCGGTGATGGTCTTGCGCAAGCCGGCGTCTTGCAGCGCCTGGTTGCCCACGGCGTTGAGCTGCTTCACGATCTCGGCCGGCAGGCCCTTGGGGCCGACGATGCCCTGCCAGTTGAGCACTTCCACCGCCGGGTAGCCGCTCTCGGCCATGGTGGGCAGCTCGGGGTAGAGCGTCGAGCGCGTCTTGCTGGTGATGGCGATGCCGCGCAGCCGGCCGCTCTTGAGCGAGGGAGCCGCGGCGTACATCTGCTCGAACATCATGTCGACCTGGCCGCCCATCAGGTCGGTGGCGCCGGCCGCGCCGCTCTTGTAGGGCGAGTGGATCATCTCGATGCCGGCCGCATGTTCGAACAGGGCACCGCTCAAGTGGTGCGTGCCGCCGATTCCGCCCGAGGCGTAGCTGAGCTTGCCGGGCGAGGCCTTGGCGGCCGCCACGATGTCTTTCACCGTCTTGTAGGGTGATTCGTTGCGCACCATCAGCACCAGCGGGCCGCGCTCGATGAGCATGATGGGCACGATGTCCTTGAAGGGGTCGAAGTTGAGCTTCTTGAAGAGCGCGTGGTTGACCGCCAAGGGGGCGAAGTTGCCCATGCCGATGGTGTAGCCGTCGGGCTTGGCTTTGGCGATGGCCTCGGTGCCGATGTTGCCGCCCGCACCGGCCTTGTTGTCGATGATGATGGTCTGGCCCATCAGCGCCTGCATCACGCGCGCCACCTGGCGCGAGCGGTTGTCCGCGTTGCCGCCGGCGGCGTAGGGGCAGATCCAGGTGATGAGCTTGCTGGGGTACTTGTCCTGCGCCAGCGCCAAGCGCGGCACGAGCGCGGCGGCGCCGGCGGATTGCAGGAGGGTGCGGCGCTTCATCATCAGATGTCTCCTTGTCGGCCTCGTGCGGGCCAGTGGCGACAAGGATAGCGCCGCGTCAGAGATTCAGCGTGCGTTCAGTGGTGCGTGGTCGCGGCGTTCAGGCGCTCGCGCAGCGCGTCGATCGGCATGTAGCCCTGGCCCACCAGGTGCAGGTGGTCGCCATGCTCGGCGATCAGCGCCGGGAAGCCACGGATGCCCCATTGCTGCGACTGCTGGAAGTCGGCCATCGTTGCGTCGCGCATCTCCTGCGAGGCGAAGGCCTTGGCGAAGTCGGCACGCGGAATGCCCATGGCCTCGGCCACGTCGGCCAGCACCTCGGGCTGCACCACGTTCTTCGCCTCGGCATAGAAGGCGTGCTGCACGGCCTTGAGGTAGCGCCACACCAGCTTGGGCCAAAGCGTGCGCACGGTGACGACGGCGCGGCTGGCGGGCTCGGTGTCGTACACGAAGCCGGGGATATGGAGTGCCGTGTTTGGCGCCTGCGCGAACGGCTGGCCGCTGGCCTCGGCCACGTGGTGCCAGTGGCCGGCGAGCTCGCTGGCGCGCTCCGGCGTGATGGCTTCGGTGGTGAAGGGGCGCAGGCCACCCATGATCAGCGCGAGCTGCAAGGGGGCGGCAGGGCCGGGTTGTGCGAGCAGCTCGTCCAGCGGCTTGGCAAAGCCATAGCACCAGGAGCACATGGGGTCGGCGACATAGATGAGGTTCATGGGCCGCGATGCTACCGACGATGCCTTGGCTATGCTCGCAGCCATGAACAACGCCCCGGCCCCGGCAGGCCCATCCACCACGGTCGGCGTGTACCTGGCGGTGGTGCAGTTCTTCTTCGCGCTGTCGTGGACGGTGTACGTGATCTTCCTGCCGCAGCTCGCGGCGCAGGTGGGCATCCCGCGCTCGGCGGTGATCTACGTGCTGATGCTCGACCAGCTCGTCTTCGTGCTGGCCGACTACGCGATGGGCGTGGCCAGCGACCGCGCGGTGCGCGTGCTGGGCCGGCTGGGGCGGGCGGTGCTGGGCCTCACGCTGCTGTCGTGCATGGCCTTCCTTGCCCTGCCGTTCGCCACCCCGGCGGGTTCGGCGCCGCTCTTCCTGGGCCTCGTGGTGCTGTGGTCGGTCACCTCGTCGGCCTTGCGTGCGCCGCCGCTCACGCTGGTGGGGCGCTACGCGGCCAAGCCGCAGCAGCCGTGGCTGGTGGCCTTGTCGATGCTGGGCCTGGGGCTGGCGAGTGCGCTGGCACCGTACCTGAGCGTGATGCTGCGTGACGTCGATCCGCGCGGGCCTTTCGTGCTGTCGAGCGTGGCGCTGGCGCTTGCGACGTGGGGCATCGTGGCGGCCGAGCGCGCCATGGCGAACCGGCCTCTGCCGTCGTCTGCGTCGTCTGCGGCCGCGCCGCGCGGGCCGGGCGTGGTGGCGGGCTTCCTGATCGCCGCGTTGCTC
>NZ_DASSRA010000393.1:0-3157 GCF_035702065.1 Rhizobacter sp. | reverse complement strand
GGGTCGGCGTCGGGCACGGCCAGCGCGTGCAAGGGTGTGTCCATGTCGCCGGGGTCGGTGGCAATCACGCGCACGCCGTGCTCGCGCAGCTCCTCGTGCCAGATGCGGCTCAGGTGCGAGAGCGCGGCCTTGCTCGCGCCGTAGGCGCCCCAGCCGGGGTAGGCCGAGACGGCGGCGTCGCTCGGGATGTTGACGACGAGCGCCGGCCGGCCATCGCGCGCCGAGGCGCTGAGCGCGCCCAGCAGCGCCTTGGTCAGGCGGAAGGGGCCGAGCAGGTTGGTGGCGAGCGCCGCCTCGAAGTCCTCGCACTCGGTGTCGGCCAGCAGCGCGAGCGGCGTCGGGCCGAGGTGCGAGGCGTTGTGGATGAGCACGTCCAGCCCGTCGAGCGCGGCGGTGATCTGCAAGGCCAGCGGGTAGATGTCGTCTTTCTTCGACACGTCGCCCACCAGGCCGTGCACGCCGGGGTGGGCGCGCGCGACCTCGGCCACGCGGGCTGCGTGGCGGGCGACGAAGGCCACGCGCGCGCCGGCCGCATGCAACTGTTTCACGAGGGCGAGGCCCAAGCCCGAGGTGCCGCCGGTGATGGCCACGCGCAGGTCGCGCGGGAGAGGGGTGCTGTTCATCGTGTGTGCCTTTCGTTGAGGATGGGCTCACGATAGGCAGCGGGGTCGCCCGCGGCGAGCGCCTTGTCCAACGGATTGGCAGAGGGTTGCCGGGGCGGACACAATGCGCCCACCATGCCCGCCGAAGACGCCAGCCAGGACGCCACCGTCGCCTCGCACCTCGCCCGCAACCTGGTGAGCCTGCGCCACACGCGCGCGCTCACGCAGGACGGCCTGGCCAAGGCTGCGGCCGTGCCTCGCTCGACCATCGCCAACCTCGAGTCGGGCGAAGGCAACCCCTCGCTCGCCGTGCTGGTGAAGGTGGCCGGCGCGCTCGGCGTGCCCATCGACGAGCTGCTCGCCTCGCCGCGCGCCATGGTGCGGCGCTGGTCGGCCGGCGAGGTGGCGGTGCGCCAGAAGGGGCGCGGCGTGAGCATCCGCGAGCTGGTGCCCGAGCCCGTGCCCGACGAGATGATGGAGGTGATGGACTTCGCCCCGGGTGCGGTGATGGCCGGTACGCCGCACCTGCCCGGCACGCGCGAGTTCTTCACCTGCCTCGACGGCCGCGTCACGCTCAGCGTGGCCGGCGAGCGCTACACCTTGGCCGAAGGCGAGGTGCTGGCCTTCCCCGGCAACCTGCCGCACTCGTACCAGAACGCCGACGGCGTGGCGGCCGCGCGCGGGGTGTCGGTGGTGGTGCTGGCCAAGGCCGGTGTCTAGGCCTGATCCCGCGTCCCTGTCATCGACAGGGATACGCCGATCGCCCCTATCCTTTGCCCCCCATTTCAACGTCAACAACGAGGGATCCCCATGACGATCATCCACACGCTGCGCCGCGCCGCCATCGCCTTGGCCGGTGGCCTGCTGCTGGCCGCGTCCGCCCAGGCCGGAGCGCCTCAGGTCAAGACGCAGGCACCGGGCTACTACCGCATGATGCTGGGCGACTTGGAGGTCACCGCCTTGCTCGACGGCATCATCGACCTCAAGCCCGGCGAGCTGCTCACCAACGTCAACAAGACCGAGGTGAGCGGCCTGCTGCGCCGCAACTTCCTCGGTGAGGCGGTGCCTACCTCGGTCAACGCCTACCTCATCAACACCGGCAGCAAGCTGGTGCTGGTGGACGCCGGCGCGGCCGCACTGTTCGGCCCCGGGCTCGATCAGCTGCACACCAACCTCAAGGCCGCCGGCTACCAGCCCGAGCAGGTGGATGCGGTGGTCATCACGCACATGCACGGCGACCACATCGGCGGCCTGATCCAGGACGGCAAGATTGCCTTCCCCAACGCCACCGTCTACGCCGGCAAGCAGGACGCCGACTTCTGGCTGAGCGCCGCCAACATGGAGAAGGCACCCCAGGAAATGAAGATGTTCTTCCAGGGCGCGCAGATCTCGCTCAACCCCTACGTGACGGCCGGCAAGTTCAAGGGCCTGGAAGGCAACAGCGAGATCGTGCCGGGCGTGAACGCCATCGCCGCGCACGGCCACACGCCGGGGCACACCATCTACGCGGTCGAATCCAAAGGCCAGAAGCTGGTGCTGTGGGGCGACCTGATGCACGTGGCCGCGGTGCAGTTCCCCAAGCCGGGCGTGACCATCAAGTTCGACAGCGACTCCAAGGCCGCGTCCGTCGAGCGCGCCAAGGCCTTCGCCGACGCGGCCAAGGGCCGCTACTGGGTGGCCAGTGCGCACCTGCCCTTCCCGGGCCTCGGCCACCTGCGTGCCGATGGCAAGGGCTATGTGTTCGTGCCGGCGAACTACACACTCCCGAAGTGAATGCGCTTGTGCCAACACGACAAGCGTGCTTAGAATCCGCCCGCTTGTCGGGGTGCCGAAGACTGCAGAGTCCGAGGCTGAGAGGGCGCACAGCGCCTAACCCGTTGAACCTGATTGGGGTCATCCCCGCGTAGGAAACAGCACTCGGCTTCGGCGCTCGCCCCTTCGGGCTTTGCAGCGCGGTCTCCAGGCAGGCACCCACTCCTGGAGACCTCATGGCCACCCCGCTCATCGGCATCGACGACCCCGCCGCGCTCTCACGGCGCATCACGCGCACGCCCTTCGCCGGCTCACGCAAGGTCTACCTCCCGGGCTCGCGGCCCGACATCCAGGTGCCCTTCCGCGAGATTGTTCTGAGCGACACGCTCACCGCCGACGGCCGGCGCGAGCCCAACCCGCCGCTGCGCGTGTACGACAGCTCCGGCCCCTACACCGACCCGCAGGCCGAGATCGACATCACGCGCGGCCTGCCTCCATTGCGCGCGGCCTGGATCGCCGAGCGCAGCGGCAGCGCCAACCAGTCGCAGATGCACTTCGCGCGGCGGAACATCGTCACGCCCGAGATGGAGTTCGTGGCGGTGCGCGAGAACCTGCTGCGCGCGCAGCTGCGCGAACGCCTGGCGCAGGAGCGGCCGGCCCATGCGGGCCAAGCCTTCGGTGCACGGCTCGCACGCGACATCACGCCCGAGTTCGTGCGTGCCGAGGTGGCGGCGGGCCGCGCCATCAGTCCCGCCAACATCCGCCACCCCGAGAGCGAGCCGATGGCGATCGGCCGCAACTTC
>NZ_DASSRA010000392.1:0-17328 GCF_035702065.1 Rhizobacter sp. | reverse complement strand
CGCTCCACCAGCTTGGGGAAGTGGCGGAAGAAGAGCGTGAGCAGCAGCACCTGGATGTGCGAGCCGTCCACGTCGGCATCCGACAGGATGCAGATCTTGCCGTAGCGCAGGCCGGTGAGGTCGGGCTCGTCGGCCACGCCGTGTGGGTCGACGCCGATGGCCACCGAGATGTCGTGGATCTCGTTGTTGGCGAAGAGGCGGTCGCGCTCGACTTCCCAGGCGTTGAGCACCTTGCCGCGCAGCGGCAGGATGGCCTGGGTTTCCTTGTCGCGGCCCATCTTGGCGCTGCCGCCGGCCGAGTCGCCCTCGACCAGGAACAACTCATTGAGCGTGATGTCGCGGCTCTCGCAATCGGTGAGCTTGCCGGGCAGCACCGCCACGCCCGAGCCCTTGCGCTTCTCGACCTTCTGGCTCGCGCGCTGACGCGTCTGCGCCTGCTTGATGACGAGTTCGGCCAGCTTCTTGCCGAGGTCCACGTGCTGGTTGAGCCACAGCTCCAGCGACGGCTTCACATAGGTGGAGACGAGGCGCAGCGCATCGCGGCTGTTGAGCCGCTCCTTGATCTGGCCCTGGAACTGCGGGTCGAGCACCTTGGCGCTCAGCACGAAGCTGGCGCGCGAGAACACGTCTTCGGGCATCAGCTTCACGCCCTTGGGCAGCAGGCTGTGCAGGTCGATGAAGCCCTTGACGGCACCGAAGAGGCCGTCCTTCAGGCCCGACTCGTGCGTGCCGCCGTTCACCGTCGGGATGAGGTTGACGTAGCTCTCGCGCATCGGCGAGCCGTCTTCGGTGAAGGCCACGCACCAGGCGGCGCCCTCGCCTTCGGCGAAGTTCTCGGTCTCGCCCTTGTCTGCGTAGTGCTCGCCTTCGAAGAGCGGGATCACCGGGTCGGCCGTGAGCGTCTGCATGAGGTAGTCGCGCAGGCCGCCCTTGTACATCCAGCTCAAGACCTCACCGGTCTTCTCGGTGGTGAGGGTCACGCTCACACCGGGCATCAGCACGGCCTTGCTGCGCAGCAGGTGAATCAGTTCGGGCTTGGGGAAGTCGGCGCTCTCGAAGTACTTGGCGTCGGGCCATGCGCGCACGGTGGTGCCCGACTTGCGGTCTGCGTTGGTGGCGCGGCGCACCTTGAGCGGCTCGATCACGTCGCCGCCCGAGAAGGTGAGATTCGCGACCTGGCCTTCTCGCCAGACCGTCACCTCCAGGCGCTTGGCGAGTGCGTTGGTCACGCTCACGCCAACGCCGTGCAGGCCGCCCGAGAAGCTGTAGGCGCCGCCCGAGCCCTTGTCGAACTTGCCGCCGGCGTGCAGGCGGGTGTAGACGATCTCGATGACGGGCACCTTCTCCTCGGGGTGCAGGCCGAAGGGGATGCCGCGCCCGTCGTCCAGCACGCTGACGGAGCCGTCGGTGTGCAGCGTGACGTCGATGCGCTTGCCGTGGCCGGCCAGCGCCTCGTCGGCCGCGTTGTCGATCACTTCCTGGATGATGTGCAGCGGGTTGTCGGTCCGGGTGTACATGCCGGGCCGCTGCTTGACGGGTTCGAGCCCCTTGAGCACGCGAATCGAAGACTCGCCGTAGGTGTTGCTGGGTTTGGTTGCCATGGCGGGGAATTCTAGGCACATCACCCTTCGTGACATCGGTCACGCCGCGCCGGCCAGTAACCTACTTGGGCGCGTGGTTGAAATCCTCGTCACGCCGTAGCGGCCGCTTTGGCGTGTCGAATCGCGGTCTCGCCACCGCCGCCCCTCTTCGCCGGATCACCGATGACTTCGCCCTCCGCCACCGCTCCCGCCCCGCTCTCGATGAAACAGGTGCTGCTGTGCGGCGCCATGATCGTCACGCTGTCGATGGGCATCCGCCACGGCTTCGGCCTGTGGCTGCAGCCGATCACCATGGACCGCGGCTGGTCGCGCGAGACCTTCGCCTTCGCGCTGGCCGTGCAGAACCTGGCCTGGGGCCTGGCCGGGCCCTTCGCCGGCATGCTGGCCGACCGTTTTGGCGCGTTCCGCGTGCTCATCGTGGGCAGCCTCTTCTACGCCGCCGGTCTGGTGCTGATGGCACTGTCGACCTCGGGCCTGGCCTTCACCGGCAGCGCGGGGCTGGTACTCGGCCTCGCACAGTCGGGCACCACCTACGCCGTGGTGTACGGCGTGATCGGGCGCAACGTCGCGCCCGAGAAGCGCAGCTGGGCCATGGGCGTGGCAGCGGCCGCCGGCTCGTTCGGCCAGTTCCTGATGGTGCCGGTGGAGAACTGGCTGATCGGCGGCTTTGGGTGGCAGAACGCCCTCTTCCTGCTGGGCTGCCTGGCGCTGGCCATCGTGCCGCTGGCCTTCGGCCTGAAGGAGCCCGCCGCGGCCAAGCCCGCCGGCGTGCAGCAAAGCATCGGCAGCGCGCTGCGTGAAGCTTTCAGCTACCCGAGTTTCCAGCTGCTGATGGCGGGCTATTTCGTTTGCGGCTTCCAGGTCGTCTTCATCGGCGTGCACATGCCGAGCTACCTGAAGGACCACGGTCTCACGCCCAACGTGGCCACCACAGCGCTGGCGCTGATTGGCCTGTTCAACGTGTTCGGCACCTACCTCGCCGGCTCGCTGGGCGCGCGCCTGCCCAAGCGCTACATCCTCTCGACCATCTATGCCCTGCGCTCGGTGGCCATCGTGGTCTTCCTGAACGTGCCGCTCACGCCGATGAGCGTGTACGTCTTCTCCTCGGTGATGGGCGTGCTGTGGCTGTCCACGGTGCCACCCACCAACGCGGTGATCGCACAGATCTTCGGCGTGCAGTACATGTCGATGCTGGGCGGCTTCGTCTTCCTGAGCCACCAGGTGGGCTCCTTCCTGGGCGTGTGGCTGGGCGGCAAGCTGTACGACGCCACCGGCAGCTACGACGTGGTGTGGTGGATCGCGGTGGGCTTGGGGGTCTTTGCGGCCATCGTCAACCTGCCGGTGCGTGAGTCCGCCATCGCGCGGCCCGGCGCGCAACCGGCCTGATGGTCATGAGTGCTGGACGCCGGAGAGTGTTTGCCTGGGTGGCGGCAACGGCCATCTTGCTGGCAGTATTCGCCGCCTACCTGCGGCCCGACCTGGCCGTCACCCTCGCCAACCAGCTCTGGAACTGTTTCTGACATGAATGTGATCGTGATCACCGGTGCCTCGGAGGGCATCGGCGCGGAGATGGCTCGCCAGTGGGCGGCACGCGGCAAGACCGACGTGGCCCTGGTGCTCGCCGCGCGCAACGTGGAGCGGCTCGAAGCCGTGGCCGCTGAATGCCGCCAGCTCGGAGCGCAGGCCTTGGTGCAGCGCTGCGACGTGGGTGTGCAAGCCGAGTGCGTGGCGCTGATCCAGGCCACGGTGGCCGCCTACGGCCGGATCGACACGCTGGTCAACAACGCCGGCATGTCGGCCCAGGCCTTGTTCAGCGAGGTCACCGACCTCGGCTGGTACGAGACGCTGATGCGCATCAACCATTGGGGCAGCGTGTGGTGCACGCATGCGGCCTTGCCGCACATCAAGGCCACGCGCGGGCGCATCGTCGGCGTCTCCAGCCTCGCCGGGCTGGTGGGCGTGCCGGGGCGCACCGCCTACAGCGGCACCAAGTTCGCAATGACCGGCTTCTTCGAAGCCCTGCGCGTGGAGCTGGCACCGGCAGGCGTGAGCGTCACGCTCGCCTACCCCGGCGTGGTGGCCACCGAGATCCGCTACCGCGGCTTCAATGCCAAGGGCGAAGCGGCCGGCAAGAGCGGGCTCGACGAACGCGGCGCGATGAGCGTGGAGACCTGCGCGCGCCTCATCGTCGACGGCACCGAAGCCCGCACGCGCGACGTCGTCATGACGGCCCAAGGCAAGCTTGGCCGCTGGATCAAGCTGCTGGCGCCCAGCCTGGTCGACAAGCTGGCGCTGAAGGCGCTGAACCAGCACGCCCGGCCGCAATGACGCTGGACGCCTCTGCCTGGGTGCAGCGCTGGTCGCACCTGGTGCCACCAGCGGCGCGCGTGCTGGACGTGGCCTGCGGCTCCGGCCGGCACGTGCGCTGGTTTGCCGAACGCGGTTGCCAAGTCACCGGCGTCGACCGCGATGCCGCCGCGCTGGAACCCTTGCGAAGCGTGGCCGAAGTGCTGGTGGCCGACATCGAAGGCGGCCCCTGGCCGTTCACCGGCCGTCGGTTCGACGCTGTGGTCGTGACCAACTACCTCTGGCGCCCCCTGTTCACCGCCCTGATCGAGAGCCTGAACGAAGGCGGCGTGCTGATCTATGAAACCTTTGCCGACGGCAACCAGACCGTGGGCAAGCCCTCGAATCCCGACTTCCTGCTGCAACCCGGGGAACTGTTGCAAGCCACCCAGGGTCTTCGCGTGGTGGCTTACGAGGATGGCTTTCTCGACACGCCGCCCCGCTTTGTGCAGCGCGTCACCGCAGTGAACCCGCAGCTTCACACGACCGGCCCGGTTCGCCACCCCCTGAGCCCCGGGCCCACCAGCCGGGGCGGCTAAAATCCTTGGATTCCGAGGAACCCGCATGAAACCCATTGTTGGCAGCATCGTGGCGTTGATCACGCCGATGCAAGAAGACGGCAGCGTCGACTACGACGCACTGCGCCGCCTGATCGATTGGCACATTGCCGAAGGCACCGACTGCATCGGCGTCGTCGGCACCACGGGCGAGTCGCCCACAGTGTCGGTCGAAGAGCACTGCGAAATCATCCGCGTCGCGGTCGAACAATCCGCGGGCCGTGTGCCCATCATGGCCGGCACCGGCGGCAACTCCACGCGCGAAGCGATCGAGCTGTCGCGCTATGCCAAGAAGGTCGGCGCCGATTGCACGCTCTCGGTCGTGCCCTACTACAACAAGCCCTCGCAGGAAGGCATCTACGCGCACTTCAAGGCGATCGCCGAAGCGGTCGACGTGCCGATGGTGCTGTACAACGTGCCCGGCCGCACCGTGGCCGACATGCTGCCCGAGACCACCCTGCGCCTGGCGCAGGTGCCCGGCGTGATCGGCATCAAGGAAGCCACCGGCAACATTGAACGCGCCTGCACGCTGATCAAGCAGGCGCCCAAGGGCTTCTCGATCTATTCGGGCGACGACCCGACCGCCGTCGCGCTGATGCTGCTGGGCGGGCACGGCAACGTGAGCGTCACCGCCAACGTTGCGCCGCGTGCCATGCATGAGTTGTGCATGGCTGCCATCGCGGGCCAGGCCAAGGAAGCAGCGCAGATCCACCTGAAACTGCTGCCTCTGCACAAGAACCTGTTCGTCGAATCGAGCCCTACGCCCACCAAGTGGGCGCTGTCCCGCCTGGGCCGGTGTGGTGCCACTGTGCGCCTGCCCATCCTCCCTCTCACCCCCACCGGCCAGAATGCCGTGGAACAAGCGCTGCGGGAGTCGGGTCTGCTCTGAGCTGACGCCGCGGCCTCGGTTGCAGGCGCGGCTCTCTCCACTTCCCTTCACCAAGCTCGCAAGGCAGACCGCCTCGGCCTGCTCCTTTCGGAGATGTTCAACGTGATTCGCCCTCCCTTTCGATTCACCCTCAGCTCGGTCGCGGCCGGTGCGGTGCTCGCTTCTTCCCTGATGGCCTGCTCGACCGTTGACGACACCATCTCCGGTGGCAAGGTCGACTACCGCGCCGCCAAGACCAAGGCCACACCGCTGGAAGTGCCGCCCGACCTGACGCAACTGGCCGTCGACCCGCGCTACGCGCCCCAGGCCGGCGTCATCAGCGCCGCCGCGCTGCAGGCCTCCGGTGTGACGACTTCGGCGGCCCCTGGTGTTGCCGCATCGGCCTCGGTCGCTCCGGCGGTCGTCGGCGATGTCCGCATCGAGAACCAGGGCGGCCTGCGCTACCTCAGCACGCCGCTCACCGCCGAGCAGCTGTGGCCGCAACTCGAGACATTCTGGAAGGAACGCGGGCTGACCCTGATCGTGAACCAGCCCGACGTCGGCGTGATGGAAACCGAGTGGGCTGAGAACCGCGTCAAGCTGCCCGAGGACGTCATCCGCCGCACGCTGGGCAAGGTCTTCGACAATCTCTACTCCACCGGCGAGCGCGACAAGTACCGCACCCGCATCGAGCGCACGGCCCGCGGCACCGACGTGTACATCGCCCACCGGGGGCTGGAGGAGGTTTACACCAGCTCTCTCAAGGACAACACCACCTGGAAGGCACGCCCGAACGACCCACTGCTGGAAGGCGAGATGCTCTCGCGCCTGATGGTCAAGCTCGGTGCCAAGGCCGAAGTGGCACAAGCTGCCGTGGCCCAAGCTGCATCGGCCCCGACGCTCACCGCGACCCGCGCCCGCGTGATCGAAGGCCGCCCGGCCGCCACCCTGCAGATCGACGAAAGCTTCGACCGCGCCTGGCGCCGAGTGGGCCTCGCACTCGATCGCAGCGGCTTCACGGTCGAAGACCGCGACCGCGCACAAGGGACCTACTACGTGCGTTACGTCGACCCGGCAGAGGCCGGCAAGGAGGAGCCTGGCTTCTTCGGCAAGATGTTCGGCACCGGCAACAAGCTGGCCGGCCCGATCCGCTACCGCGTGGTGGTCAAGGCCGAAGGTGACGTGAGCACGGCGTCCGTGCTCGACGCCCAAGGCGCGCCCGAGAACGGCGACGCCGGCAAGCGCATCGTCAAGATCCTGGTCGACGACCTGAAGTGACCGCAAGGCGCATCGAACCATGATGCGCTTCTGCAGTCTGGGCAGCGGGAGCACAGGCAACGCCACACTGGTCGAAGCACGCAGCGGCAGCACCGTCAGCCGCGTGCTCATCGACTGCGGCTTCTCGCTGCGCGAACTGGAACGGCGCCTGGCCCGGGCCGGCCTGGCTTGCGCCGACCTCGATGCCGTCTTCGTCACTCACGAGCATGGCGACCACGTCGGCTGCGCATTGACGCTGGCTCGCCGCCACGGCATTCCGCTGTGGACCAGCCGCGGCACCTGGCGCGCCATCGGCGAGCCCGATCTGGCCGAAGAACTGCTGCATTTCGCCCGCGACCTGGAAGCCATCACCGTGGGCGACTTGATGCTGTCGCCTTACACCGTGCCGCACGACGCCAACGAGCCGCTGCAACTGTGCGTGAGCGATGGCAACGTGAGGCTGGGCGTGCTCACCGACGCCGGCTCGATCACACCGCACCTGCTGGCCCAGCTCCAAGCTTGCGAGGCGCTGCTGCTGGAGTGCAACCACGACCGCAACCTGCTGGCGAACTCGGCCTACCCTGCATCGTTGAAGGCGCGCATCGGCGGGCGGCTCGGCCACCTGGCCAACGACACATCGGCCGAGATCCTGGCGGCCTGCCTTCACGCCAGCCTGAACCAGCTGGTGGCCGCCCACCTGAGTGAAAGAAACAACCGCCCCGAACTCGCGCAGAGGGCCTTGGCAGCGGTGTTGGGCGGCAAACCAGATGACGTGTGGGTCGCTGACCCGGTGAACGGCCTTGACTGGCTGAACATCAACTGAACGCAAACGCGCAATAAAGCGCCCATGAAAAAGCCGCCCGGAGGCGGCCTTTCGAATCGGCAGGAACCCGATTACTTGGAAGCAGCAGCGGCAACGGCCGAAGCAGCGCCAGCCACGGCCGAGGCAGCAGCCTCAGCGCCGGAAGCCGCAGCGGTGGCAGCGGTTGCGGCGGCGGTAGCAGCCGAAGCGGCGGCATCAGCCACGGGAGCCACGGCCGAAGCGGCAGCAGCAGCGGCAGCCGGAGCTGCTTCTTCAGGCTTCTTGCCGCAAGCGGCCAGAGCAACAGCAGCAACCAGGGAAGCCAACAGAAGCGACTTTTTCATATTTTTCCTCAGTGAAAGGTTCAGACAATTACCGGTAATTGTGGGAACCCTCCGTCCTGGCAGATCCCCAACGAATCAAGGCGCGAGAAGCTCGAGCATTCCCTGCGCCTAGCCCATGATTATACCCAGAGGCCTAGGGAAGTCCCTAGAGCCCCAAAGTGGTGACTGGGAAGGCTTCTTCGGATCGTTGCAAAAGCGCATCAAGGTTGTCGCGTGCGCGGATCGCATCGGAGGCCTCGAACGACAAGCTGGCACGGTAGTGCTCGGCATCGAGCACGCGCAAGGTCACGAGGCCTGGCGCGAGAAACAGGCCAGACAACTTGCCTGCATCTTCTTCGCACAGCGAGCGGCATTCGACCACGTGCGCCCACTGGCGCCGCCAATCGACCCAGCGCGTGTGGCGCCGAGGGAATTCATCGAAATGCTCGGCCAGCAAGGTGAGCTTGCGATGTGCATACGCCCAGCGGCTGAGGCTGTCGATCACGGCGCGTTCACCGAGCGGCCAATCGGCGAAGTTCGGGTCGGCGACGAAGACTTCGCGACAACCTTTTTCCGCAACAAGTGCAAACACCTCGCGCAAGGCATCGTGGAACTCACCGCGCGATGTGAGGATGCGTGACGTGGATGGCGCGTCGTCGTTCATGGTGTTCCCTCAATCGCCGCTGGCGTGCAGCCAGCCGGCCTGAACCCACTGGGCGAGCAATTCTCGGGCGTCGTCGCCGAGCTTGGCAAGCTGCGAGGCCGTCAACGCACGCTGGTTTGCCAGCAGGCGCATCAGCTGCGCATCGCGGCCGGCAGCACGGTAGGACTCGCCGTTGATGAACACATGACGGTCGTCGTACAGCATGCGGGTGCGCCGATCCAGGCGCACACCCTCACCAGCTGGCCATGAGCCGCCCGCATCGAACCACACCTGCGGCTTGGGCTCGCTCAGCACTTCACCGAGAGCGCAGGCGAGCGCGTGTGGATCGTGCAGCCAGCGCGTGACTTCCTTGCGCACGAAGTCGTTCATGGCAGACGGAATGCGGCCGGCCTCTTCGGTGGCGGGCTGTTGCGGATCGCGGTACAGCGGGTCGCCATCGGGCACTTCATTCGCATCGAGCATGCGTTGCAGCACGTGGTCGCGCAGCTCGGCGCGGCCTGCGGCGCGAAAGCCAATCGAGGCCGTCATGCATTCGCCCTCGGCCACGCCGTCGTGGCCCCAGCCGGGCGGCAGGTACAACATGTCACCCGGCTCCAGCAGCCACTCCTGCGTGGGCTCGAAGTGGCGCAGGATCTTCAACGGCACGTCGGGCTGCAGTTCCCCGTCACCCGGCGGCGCAATGCGCCAGCGGCGCTTGCCTTGGAGCTGCAGCAGGAACACGTCGTAGGAGTCGACGTGCGGCCCCACGCCGCCGCGGTCGCTGGCCCACGAGACCATCAGGTCGTCGAGCCGCGCATCGGGCACGAAGCGAAAGCGCGACAGCAGCGCATGGGCCGCGTCGAGTTGGGTGTCGAGCCCTTGCACCAGCAGCGTCCAGCCCGGCTGGTCGACACGTGGCAGCGCGCGCCGAGGCAGGGGGCCGCGCCGCAATGTCCAGCCCTTGCCCTGGTGCACCACGAGGCGCGACTCCACGTCGTCCCGCGCCGCCATCGCAAACAGTTCGGCGCGGCTGGCAAGCGGCGCCGCGTCGGGCACAGCCTGGCGGATCAGCAAGGGCCGCTTCTGCCAATGGCGACGCATGAAGGTCTGGGGCGAAAGCCCACCCAGCAAGGGTGTCGGTGCGGAGATCGTCATGGGGTGATTGTGCGATCATCCCGCGATGTTGATTTCAGCCCCCTGCGTCGTCAGCCTCACCTGGCGACTTGAAGATGCCCAAGGCCAGCTCATCGACGAGTTGGCCGCACCCGTCGAGTTCTTCTTCGGCGGTGACGATCTGCTCGCCAAGGTCGAAGAAGCCCTGAACGGCCAGGACGCCGGCTTCGAAGCCAAGCTGCACCTCGAACCCGAGCACGCCTTCGGCGAGTACGACCCGGATCTCGTGTTCTTCGAGCAGCGCTCGATCTTCGACGACAGCATCGAGCCCGGCATGCAGTTCGAAGGCCCGCCCGAAGGCGCCACCACCGAAGGCCTGTCGGCCGAGGCGATCTACACCGTGACCGAGGTCTACCCGGAGCACGTGGTGCTCGACGGCAACCACCCGCTGGCCGGCATCGCGCTGCGGCTCGACGTGAAGGTGCTCGACGTGCGCGAAGCCACCGAAGAAGAGATCGAGGCCGGCACCGTCGGCCTTGCTGCCGGCATCAGCGTGATGAGCACCGCGCCGGGCTCTTCAAACCTTCACTGACGACAACTTCACCGAGCCGCGCTGCCGGCGGCCGCCTCCGACGTGGTCACCGGCCCCTTGCCGCTGAAGCGGTCGAGGTACAGATAGATCACCGGCGTGATGTAGAGGGTGATCGCCTGCGAGAACAGCAGCCCGCCCACGACGGCCAGGCCCAGCGGCTGGCGCAACTCGGCGCCCGCGCCCAAGCCCAGCGCGATGGGCACGGCGCCCATCAGCGCCGCCAGGGTCGTCATCATGATCGGGCGGAAGCGCAGCACGCAGGCTTCGCGGATGGCCTCGGCCGGCGAGGTGCCGTGCGAGCGCTGCGTATCGAGCGCGAAGTCGATCATCATGATCGCGTTCTTCTTCACGATGCCGATCAGCAGCAGGATGCCGATGGTGGCGATCAGCGTCAGATCCTGGTTGAAGAGCTTGAGCATCAGCAAGGCCCCCACCGCCGCCGAAGGCAGGCCGGCCAGGATGGTGATCGGGTGGATGTAGCTCTCGTACAGCACGCCGAGCAGCACGTAGATCACCAGCAGCGCCGCCACGATCAGCACCACCTGGCTGCCCTGTGAGCTCTTGAACACCGCCGCATCGCCGCCGTAGGTGGTGATCACCGAAGACGGCAGGCGGATCTCCTGGCGCACCTTCTCGATGCGCGCGGTGGCGTCGCCCAGCGCGGCACCCGGCGCCAGGTTGAACGACACCGTCACCGCCTGCAGCTGGCCCACATGGTTGACCGAGGTCGGCCCCACGCTGCGTTCCACGGTGGCAAAGCTGCTCAGCGGCACCAGCGCGCCGGTGCTGGACCGCACGTAGATGCTGCCGAAGGCGCGCTCGTCCTGCTTGGCTTCGGGCGCCACTTCCATGATCACCTGGTAGCTGTCGACAGGCGTGTAGATGGTCGACACCTGCCGCTCGCCGAAGGCGCTGAAGAGCGCGCTGCGCACGGCGTCGATCGACACGCCCAGCGTGTTGGCGCGATCGCGGTCGATCTTGAGCGTGGCCTGCAGGCCGCGCAGCTGTGAATCGCTGGTCACGTCGCGGAACAGCGGGTCTTGGCGCAACTTGTCCTGCAGCTTGGCGGCCCATTCGTTCAACTCGTCGGCCTTCACGCTTTGCAGGATGTACTGGTACTGGCTCTTGCTCGTGCGCCCGCCGAGCTGCAGGTTCTGCACTGGCCGCAGGTAGACCGTGATACCGGGCACTTCGCGCAGCTTCTTGCGCAGGCCTTCGACCACCTCTTTCATCGGCTTGCGCTCACCGCGCGGCTTGAGGTTGACGAACATGCGGCCGGTGTTCTGCGCCCCACCGCCGCCGTTGATGGAGTTCACCGTGAGCACGTTCGGGTCGCTGCGCACGATGGCGGCCACGCGGTCCTGCAACACCACCATGGCCGGGAAGGAGGTGTCTTCGGCCGCTTCGGTGCTCACGCTGATCTGGCCGATGTCTTCTTCGGGGAAGAAACCCTTGGGGATGGTGACGAAAAGCAGTGCGGTTGCCACGAAGGTGGCCAGCGCCACCATGAGCACGAAGAAGCGGTGGCGCAGCGCCACGTCGAGCGAGCGCGCGTACCAGTCGAGCAGCTTGTCGAAGCCGCGCTCGAAGGAGCGCACCAGCGCGCCCGGCGGCTTCATGTGGGCCTCATCGGTGAGGAAGCGGCTGGCCAGCATGGGCACGAGCGTGAGCGAGACGAAAGCCGACACCACGATGGCCAGCGAGACAATCACCGCGAACTCGTGGAACAGCAGGCCGATGACGCCCGGCATGAAGAAGATCGGGATGAACACCGCCACCAGCGAGGTGGAGATCGAGATGATGGTGAAGCCCACCTCGCGTGAGCCGCGCAATGCGGCCTGGAAGGGCGGCATGCCCTCTTCCACGTGTCGGATGATGTTCTCCAGCATCACGATGGCGTCGTCGACCACGAGGCCGACTGCGAGCGTGAGGCCCAGCAGCGAGATGTTGTCGATGGTGTAGCCGAAGCCCCAGAGCAACGCCACAGCGCCGATCAGCGACACCGGCAGCGACAGCGTGGGGATCACCGTGGCGACGAAGCGGCGCAGGAACAGGAAGATCACCAGCACGACCAGCGCGATCGTGCCCATCAACGTGAGGTTCACGTCGTGCAAGGCCTCGCGCACCGACGCGGAGCGGTCGTTGAGCAGCGAGATCTTCACCGACTGCGGCAGCTGCGACTGGAAGCCCGGCAAGGCCCGGCGCACGGCGTCGACCACCTTCACGGTGTTGGCGTCGGGCTGGCGCAGCACGGCCAGCGTGATCGAGCTTTCGCCGTTGAAGTTGGCGCTCGTCTTGACCGTCTCGAAGCTGTCTTCGACCTGCGCCACGTCGCGCAGGCGCACCGGGTTGCCGCCGCGGTTGCTGACAATGAGGTCGGCGAACTCGGCCGCGTTGCGCAGCTGCCGGTTGGCCTGCAGCGTGAGCGTCTGGCGCGCGCCCTCGAGCGTGCCCACCGGCGTGTTGGCGTTGGCGGCGCGCAGGGCCTCGGTCAGCTCGTCGAGGGCGATGTTGCGCGCGGCCAGCGCGTCGGGCAGCACACGCACCCGCACGGCGTAGCGCTTCTGGCCGTAGATGTTGACCTGGGCCACGCCTTCGAGCGTGGACAGGCTGGGCGAGATGAGGTGCTCGGCGTAGTCGTTCAGGTCCGACATCGCGATCGAAGGCGAGGTCAGCGCCATCAGCAGCACCGGGGCATCGGCCGGGTTGACCTTGCGGTACGAGGGCGGCGCGGTCATGTCCTGCGGCAGCGAGCGCGTGGCGCGCAGCAGCGCGGCCTGCACGTCGACCGCAGCAGCGTCAATGTCACGGCCTTCGTCGAACTCCAGCGTGAGTGAGGTGCTGCCCAGCGTGCTGCTGGAACTGATGACGCTGAGCCCGGGGATGGTGGAGAACTGCTTCTCCAGCTGCAGCGCCACCGAGGTGGCCATGGTCTCGGGGCTGGCACCGGGCAGGCCGGCCGAGACGTTGATGACCGGCGTGTTGTAGCTCGGCAGCGCGGCCACCGGGATGCGTCCGTAAGCGATCACGCCCGCCGCCACGATGGCGGCGTTGAGCAGCACGGTCATCACCGGGCGGCGGATGAAGAGTTCGGACAGGTTCATGGCACGCTGGCCGAGCTGGCTGAAGCCGCGGCACTGCGCTCGACCACGGCACCACCCGGGCGCAGGTTCTGCCGACCGTCGAGCACGACGCGCTCGCCCGGCTGCACGCCCTTGACCACGGCGCTGTCGCCCACCGACTCCTGCACGTCCACTGGCCGCAGCTGGGCCTTGCGGTCTTCGCCGACCACGTAGATCGACTTGCCGCGCGCACCCTGGATGATGGCGGCCTGCGGCACGGTGACCACGTCCTTGAGCGTGCTCACCACCAGTGACACGTTGACGTAGGCACCCGGCCAGAGCTTCTCCTCGCGGTTGTCGAACACCGCCTTCACCTTCACCGTGCCCGAGTTGGGGTCGACCAGGTTGTCGACGAACTGCAGCTTGCCGGTGAGCGAGCCGCGCCCTTCGGGCAGCACGGCCGTCACGCGGCCGCCACCGCCGCGCAGCGCCTGACGAGCGTCATCGAGGTTGCGCTGCGGCAAGTTGAAGCTCACCGCGATGGGGTCGATCTGCGTGATGGTGACGAGCGGCGTGCCAGCCGGCTGCACATAGCTGCCGGCGAACACGTTGATGGCCCCGGCACGCCCGGCCGTGGGCGACACGATGCGGTTGTAGCCGAGGGCGACGAGGGCCGCGTCGACGGCGGCGCGGTCTGCGGCCACCACGGCCTGAGCCGACTCGACCAAAGTGAGGTTCGTGTCCACCGCACCTTGGGAGACGAAGTTCTGTTCCAGCAGTTCGCGGCTGCGGGTGAGCTGGCGCTGCGCATCGGCCAGTGCGGCCTGGTCCTTGGCGAGTTGCGCCCGCGCCTTGGTCACGTTGACCTCGTCGGCCCGCGCGTCCAGGGTGAACAGCAGTTCGCCGGCCTTGACGAACTGGCCCTCGCGGATGTGCACCTTGGCGATGGTGCTCGCCACCTGGGGCCGCACCTCCACGCTGTTGAGTGCACTCACGGTGCCGGTGGCTTCGAGCGTGACGGCCACATCGCGCTTCACCGCGCGCACCAGGCTCACGCTGACCGGTGGGCCACCTGCCGCGGAGGCCGCAGCAGCGGCTTCGCTGACCGCGGCCTGCTTGCCGCGCGTGAAGGCGAAACCGCCCACGGCCAGCACCACGACCGCAGCACCCAGGCCCAACAACCAGGCAGACTTCTTGTTCATCCAGTTCTCGTTTGCGGCATCGCCTGCGAGGATGCCACCGAGTCCCGTTTGAATCTGTCCAGAAAGGCGCGTGGGCGCCCTGCTTCACTCTTCTTTACGCAGTACTCAGTGCTTGCCGGTCGAGCCAAAGCCGCCGGCCCCGCGATCCGACGCGCCGAACTCATCCACCACCCGGAACTGCGCCTGCACCACCGGCACGATCACCAGCTGCGCAATGCGCTCCATGGGCTGCACGGTGAAGCTGGCCTGGCCGCGGTTCCAGCAGCTCACCATCAGCTGGCCCTGGTAGTCGGAGTCGATGAGCCCGACCAGGTTCCCGAGCACGATGCCGTGCTTATGCCCGAGGCCTGAGCGCGGCAAGATCAGTGCCGCGAGGCCCGGGTCGGCCACGTGAATGGCCAGGCCAGTCGGGATGAGCTGGGTCTGGCCCGGCTCCAGCACCAGCGGGGCGTCGAGGCAGGCACGCAAGTCGAGGCCGGCGCTGCCGGGGGTGGCGTAAGCGGGCAGTTGCTCGGCCATGCGGGGGTCGAGCACTTTCAGATCGATAGGGGTCATGGGTCAGGGATGAGAGGAAAGACGTTGAGCGATCTCGGCCACCAACGCGCGCGCCAGCGTGAGCTTGTCGGCCTGGGCGATCTCGCGGTGGCCTTGGGCATCGACCAGCACCAGCGCGTTGTCGTCGCGCCCGAAGGTCGCGGGGCCGAGGTTGCCGACGACGAGCGGCACGTTCTTGCGTTGCAGCTTCTCGCGGGCGTGCTTGAGCAGGTCGTGGCTCTCGGCAGCAAAGCCCACACAGAACGGGCGCTGCGGCAGCTTGGCCACGGCGGCCAGGATGTCGGGGTTCTCCGTCAGCTCGAAGGTCGGCGCGACTTTGCTGCCGTTCTTCTTGATCTTCTGGTCGGACAGGGTGGCCGGCCGCCAGTCGGCCACGGCCGCGGTGGCCACGAACACCGAATACTGCGTGGCGTTCGGCACCACGGCATCGAACATCTGCTGCGCCGTCTGCACGTCCACGCGCTTCACACCGCGCGGGGTGGGCAGGTGCACCGGCCCGGCCACCAGCGTGACGTCGGCGCCGGCCTCCTGCGCGGCGCGGGCGATGGCAAAGCCCATCTTGCCGCTGCTGAGGTTGGTGATGCCGCGCACCGGGTCGATGGGCTCGAAGGTCGGCCCGGCGGTGATGAGCAGGCGCTGGCCGGTCAGCACCTTGGGTGACAACGCAGAGATCAGTTCTTCCACCAGTTCGTCGGCTTCGAGCATTCGGCCGTCGCCGATCTCGCCGCAGGCCTGGTCGCCATTGCCGGGGCCGAGGATGGCCGTGCCGTCGGCACGCAGTTGCGCCAGGTTGCGCTGCGTCGCGGGGTGGGCCCACATCTCGCGGTTCATGGCCGGCGCCACCAGCAGCGGGCAGCGCTCGATGGGGCGGGCCAGGCACATCAGGCTCAGCAGGTCGTCGGCGCGGCCCTGCGCCAGCTTGGCCAGCAGGTCGGCACTCGCCGGAGCGATCAGCACGGCATCGGCCTCGCGGGTAAGGTTGATGTGCGCCATGGCGTTCGGCTCGCGCGTGTCCCACTGGCTGGTGTAGACGCTGCGGTTGGACAGCGCCTGCATCGTCACCGCGGTGATGAACTGCTCGGCGGCTTCGCTCATCACCACCTGCACGGTGGCGCCGGCTTTCACCAGCCCGCGCGTCAGTTCGGCGGCCTTGTAGCAGGCGATGCCGCCGCTCAGCCCGAGGACGATGTGGCGCCCTTTCAGATCCAGTCGTTCAGCCATGTTGGTTCAAAGCGCAGTCCAGCTGCGCGACAAGTCAGAGAAGTTGATGAGCACGCGCACCGCCTTGCCGTAGACCTGCTCGTGCGGCAGGAAGCCCCACACGCGCGAGTCTTCGGAGTTGTCGCGGTTGTCGCCCAGCATGAGGTAGTGGCCGGGCGGCACGGTGCATTGCCAGGTGGCGGTGCCTTCGGAGCGGCAGTGCTCGGCCAGGCCGGGCCGCTGCAGGTTCAGCGCCAGGCGGCCTTGCACGAAAGGGTTGATCTTGATGATGTGGCTGCGCTGCTGCGCCGACTCGCGCAGCAGCCAGTGGCCGCGGTCTTCGTCACGGGCGCTGTCGGGCATGCGCTCTGCCGAAGCAGCTTCACCATTCACGCTGGCCACGCCATCGTGAAAGCGCACCACATCGCCCGGCAGGCCGACCAGGCGCTTGACGTAGAAGGTGGACACGTCCAACGGGTAGCGGAACACCACCACGTCGCCGCGCTCAGGCTGGCCGAACTCGATGGCGGTGTTGGTGAAGGGCAGGCGCGGCCCATAGGCCAGGTGATTGACCAGCAGGTAGTCGCCCACGCGCAGGGTGGGCTCCATCGAGCTCGACGGCACCTTGGGCCAGTCGGCCAGGGCCACGCGGCAGGTGAACATCAACCCGATCACGACGAAGAGCTCCGCCCCCAGGCTGAGCCAGAAGGGCTTGCGCTCGGGCGGCGGGTTGCGGCGCAGTCGCCTGCGCCACACCCACCAGCAGGCGCCGCTGGCCAGGCTCAGCAGGCACAGAGTCTCGTTGATGGAAAAGCCGATTTGCATGGACGGGGCGCCCCGGGGAGGCAGGCCGCGATTATGGCGGGGGCACCCCGGCCCGCTCACAGGGTGGGCATGCCATCGGGCGCGAAGGCCGGCGTGGTCGGCAGCGGCGCGGCGTTCAGGGCCTGGGTGGCGGGGGTGTCCGACAGGGTGGTGACGGCTCCGAGGCCCAGGTCGCCGGAGGCCCCCACGGCGCGGTAGCGCCATTGCATCTGGTTGCGCCAAGCGCCCGCGCGCTCGAAGTTGCGGTCGACCTGCAGCTGCAAGCGAGCACCCTTGCTGGTGAGCGACTGCAGGGCTTCGATCACCGCGTTGCGCAGCAAGGGCCCCGCCATCTGGTCGACCCAGACCGTGCATTGGCGGCCGGCCGCCGCCGCCAGCAACA
>NZ_DASSRA010000391.1:0-16274 GCF_035702065.1 Rhizobacter sp. | reverse complement strand
CGCCAGGAGCACGAGCAGGTCGGCGCCGGCGACTACCCGACGAGCGAGCCCGAGGTGAAGGCGATGGTCGACTTCATCGTCGCGCATAAGAACATCGGCGCCGCCGTCAGCTACCACACGCACAGCGGCGTGATCCTGCGGCCCATGGGCACGCAGAGCGACGACGACATGATTCCCGAGGACCTGTGGGCCTACAAGCGCTTCAGCAACCTGGGGTCGGCGCACACCGGCTACCCGGCCATCAGCATCTGGCACGACTTCAAGTACCACCCCAAGGAAACCATCACCGGCACGCAGGATTGGGTCTACGAGCACCTGGGCGCGCTCTTCTGGGTGGTGGAGATCTGGTCGCCCAACAAGGAGGCCGGCATCACCGAGTACAAGTGGATCGACTGGTACCGCGAGCACCCGGTCGAAGACGACCTCAAGCTGCTGAAGTGGAGCGACGAGCACTGCGGCGGCCAGGCGCACGTCGACTGGAAGCCCTTTCACCACCCGCAGCTGGGCCCGGTGGAGATCGGCGGCTGGGACAAGATGAACTTCTGGCGCAACCCGCCGCCGCACCTGCGCGAGCGCGAGGCGGCGCGCTTCCCGAAGTGGATGACGCAGATCGCGCTCAGCCTGCCCAGGCTCGAGCTGCTGCGCACCGAGGTGCGCGCCCTCGGGCCCGACACCTGGCGCGTGCGCCTCGCCGTGCACAACACCGGCTGGCTGCCGGCCTACGTGAGCAAGCGGGCGCTGGAGCGCACGACGGTGCGCGGCGTGATGTTCGAGATCCACCTGCCACCGGGCGATGCGGCGGTGTCGCTGGTGAGCGGCAAGGAGCGCATCGAAGGCCCGCAGCTCGAAGGGCATGCGCCGGCGAACTCGCTGCAGGCCTTCCTGCCCAGCAGCGACATCACCGCCGACCGCGCCGTGGCCGAGTGGGTGGTGCGTGCGCCCAAGGGCACGCGGTTGGCGCTGAGCGCGCGTGCCGACCGGGCGGGGGCGGTGAAGGCGGAGGTGGTGCTGGATTGAGTGCCGTCACCCCGACGAGAGTCGGGGTCCACCACGGGTTGCGCAGTGGGATGGCGAAGAATGGATCCCGGCGTTCGCCGGGATGACCGCGAGAGGTTCAGTCCTCGCGCAACTCGTCGCCCAGCTCGTCACTCGACGCCACGCGCGACACCAGCGGCGCCTCGCTCATTGCGTCGCGCCACACCTTCTTGGGCAGGAAGGTGCGCAGCTGCTCGATGGCCTTGTCCATGAGCTGAGGGTGCAGCGCGTGGCCCAGGCCGGGCAGCACATCGGCCGTCACGTCGCCGCCGAGCGCGACGAGGCGCTGGGCCGAATCGACCGCCGGCGCGTACGGAACCACCGTGTCGTCCAGGCCGTGAAAGAAGTGCAGCGTGGTGTCGTGTGGTGCATGGGCCGGCGGGGTGGCGTGGCGGCCCGAGAAGGCGAGCACGCGGCCGGCCAGCGCCGGCTCGGCCTGCACGGCTTCGAGCGACATGATGGCGCCCTGCGAGAAGCCCGCGAGCGCCGTGCGCTCCCAGTTCATGCCGAACTGCTGCTGCAGGGCGCGCACCGTGGCCACGAAGCGCGGCAGCGCCGCGGCCACGCGCGCGGCGCGGTTGCTCTCGTCCACACCGCGCACCGAGAACCACTGCCAGCCCTGGTTGCCGTGGGACACGCCGCCCGGCACGCCGTCGAAGGGCTCGGGCGCGTCGAGGCAGATCACCGCCGCCTGCGGGTACTCGGCCACCAGGCGCTCGGCCAGCGGCGCCATGTCCGCCGCGCTGGCGCCCACGCCGTGGAACAGCAGGAACATCAGCTGCGGCGTGCCGGAGGCGGGCAGGTGGGCGAGTGCGGTGGCGGGCATGCGGTGGGGTCGGAGGGTCAGCAGGGCTGCATTTTCGACATGTTCTGCCGCATCTCCTCGGGCGTGTAGTCGTGCTGGTGCGTGGCCAGCGACCACATGTGGCCGAACGGGTCTTTCAGCTGGCCGTAGCGGTCGCCCCAGAACATGTCGGCCGGCGGCATGGTGGCCGTGGCACCGGCCTCGACCGCACGCTTGTAGGCCGCGTCGACGTCGGTCACGTAGAGGTGGATGGTCACCGGCGTGCCCTTGAGCTTGTTGGGGCCGACGGCGCCCATCTCGGGCCACTCGTCGACCAGCATCAGGGCCGAGTCGCCGATGCGCACCATGGCGTGCATCAGCCGGCCGTCCGGCCCGGGCATGCGGCCTTCTTCGGTCGCGCCGAAGGCCTTCTTGTAGAACTCGATGGCCTTGGCCGCGCCGTCGCACACCAGGTGCGGGGTCAGGCTGCGCATGCCGTCTGGGATGGGTTTGACTGTCTTCTGGTTCATCGGAGCCTCCGGGCAAAAGGGGTGGTGGGTAGGCGGGGCGGCGCATGCGGAGATCCGCCGCCCCCATCGCCACGACGATCGACGCCATCGATTCTCGACAGCACCGGGCGGCGTGAAAACCCTTTGCCCTGACGGCGTCCTCAGTTCACCGCGAAGCAGTACAGCAGGCCCGCACCGCCGGTCTTGACCAGGTCGTCCTGGCCGCAGCCGCGCGTGGCGTGCGAGGCGTTCCACGACTTGGCGGGCGCGGATTCGTCGAGCCCGGTGCGGTCGTGGTGGCCGACGATGGCGGCGCCCTCGCCGCTGGTCGTCCAGTTGTTGCAGGTCTGCGGTGCGGCCAGGCCGTCGGCGGTGGAGCCGGTGAGCACGTCGTGCTGGTTGGGCGTGTCGCCCCGGCCGTTGATGACCGCACCCTTCTCGGTGAGGGCGGTCTGCTTGGTGAGCTTGTTGTTGGGGCTGTGCAGATCGGCCACGCTGGTGGCGATCACGTCGCCCTTGGCGTTTTGCCAGGGGCCGCTGCCGATGCGGTCGCGCGCGTTGACGGCCGGCGCGGCGGTGGTGGCATTGGTGCTCAGGTAGGCGCGCCAGCTGCGCTGCCCGGCGCCCACCGCTTCGGCGAGCGACTGGCAGTGCTTGTCGGCACCGGCCAGGCCGCCGAAGTTGGCCCCCTGGCCATTGCCGGCGCTGGTGACGAAGAAGGTCATGGGGTTCTTCGGCGCCATGCTGCCGCAGGCGGCAGCCACCGCAACGACGACCGACAGCGCAAGCGACAAACGGGTTCTCCGGTTCATGGTGTCTCCTGGTGGTGAGGGGTGGGAACGGCTCTGGGGTGTACGCACAGGGGGCGCGATTCTTCCCCGGGCAGGGTACGTCTTCCGAGGCTGATAGCCTAGGCCCATGAACACCACCTTGCTGGCCGCCGCGGCGCTGGCCGTGCACCCGCTGCGCGCGCTGGGCATCGACCCCGACGCCCACCCGCGCCGGCAGCCGCACGTGAGCGCGGCCAGCGGGCTGGTGTGCGCGCACGGCCGGGCCTATGTGGTGTCGGACGACGAGCACCACCTGGCGGTGTTCCGCGACATGGATTCACCGGGCACGCTGCACCGCATCCTGGCCGGCGACCTGCCGCAGGCGCGGCAGGCGCGCAAGCGGCTCAAGGCCGACCTGGAGGCGCTGTGCCTGTGGCCGGCGCGGCGCGCGCTGGTGGCGCTGGGCTCGGGCTCGCGCCCCAACCGCGACACCGGCGTCGTGATCGGCCTGCGCGCCAACGGCGAGCCCGCACAAGGCGTGCAGCGCTTCGACCTCAAGCCCCTGTACGAGCCGCTGCGCGAGCTGCTGGGCGAGATCAACATCGAAGGCGCGATGCTCACGCGCGACGGGTTCGTGCTGCTCAACCGCGGCATCACCGGGCGAACCGAGAGCGTGGCCGTGCGCTACCGCCTGGGCGAGCTGCAGCAGGTGGTCGATGGCCGCCGCCACCGCGTGAACCCGCGCGCGCTGCGCCCCTACCGGCTGGGCAGCATCGACGGCGTGGAGCTGGGCTTCACCGATGGCTGCGCGCTGCCCGGCGGCGGCTGGGTGTTCTGCGCCGCCGCCGAAGCCACCGACAGCAGCTATGCCGACGGCGCCTGCCGCGGCTCGGCGGTGGGGGTGGTCGACGCCTGGGGCGATGTCGTCGCCCTGCACCGGCTGGCCTCGCCGCTCAAGGTGGAAGGCATCGCGGCGCGCCAAAGCGAAGGGGCCATCGACCTCTGCCTGGTGACAGACGCCGATGACCCCTTGCTGAGCTCGCAGTTGCTGCGAGCCCGCCTCTGAGCCTTCGAATCAGAACTTGTGCTTCAGGCCCAGGGCAATGGTGTTGCCGGTGGAGAGGTTGGTGAACTTGTCGTTGACGACCACGGCATAGATGTCGGTGCGCTTGGACAGGAAGTAGTCGTAGCCCACGGTCAGCGTCTTGCTCGTGAGGTCGACGGTCGGGAACTCCGAGGTGCCCTCGCCGTACTGGGCCAGCAGCTTGCCGGCGCCCAGCGGAGCCGAAGCGCCGATGCCCCACACCTTGTAGGTGGTGTCGGTGGTGGCCTTGGTCTCGATCTGGCTGTACTGGCCGAACAGCTTGACGACGTTGAAGTCGTACGACGCGCCGACCTGCAGCGAGTCCTGGGCGTCGAAGCCCACGCGCTGGATGGCCGGCGTGAAGGCGCTCACGCCGTGCTCGACGTGCTGGTAGGCCAGGGTCGCGGCGAACGGGCCGCCGAAGTACAGCACGTTGCCGCCGTAGCTGGCGCCGGTGGTGCCGGCAGCGCCTTCGCCCAGCGCGCCCTGCAGGTTGACGCTGAAGCCGCCCATGCTCGGGCTCTGGTACAGGATGGAGTTGCTCCAGCCGGTGTCGCCCAGGAAGGCCAGCGACTGGCCGTGGACCACGCTCGGGGTCAGCACCTGGCGGATGGCCGGCGAGTAGCCGAACGAATCGCCGAAGGCATTGAACAGCAGGGTGGACACGAAGAACTGGTTGGTGGTGCGGCCGAGCGAGGTCTGGCCGAAGTCACCGGCCAGGCCGACCCAGGCGGCACGGGCCCAGAAGGCGTCGCCGGCGAAGCGGCCGGAGGCGCCGTTGTCGGCGAGGAAGAAGCCTTCGAGTGCGAACTTCGCCTTGAGATTGCCGCCCAGGTCTTCAGCCCCGTTGAAGCCGAGGAAGCTGGTGCTCATGCCGCCGCTTTCTGCCTTGTAGATCTTCTCGGCACCGGCGACCTGGAACTGGCCGGCAGCCATGTCGATCAGGCCGTAAGCGCTCACCGAGGACTGGGCGAAAGCAGGCGCTGCACACAGCGCGGCGGCGGCCAGCGCAACGGAGGTGAGGGTTCGTGTCATAGCGAGGTCACTCCAACAGTTGTGATGATTGGGAAGGGGAAAAGGGAAACGGAAACAATGAAACTTGTATGCAAGGGCCGTACCTGCCCGCTCCACATTGTCTCCGTCACCCGGCGCATGCCGCAGAATGGGGCGTGCCTTTTTGGAGACAGTGCATGGACTTGAGCGTCAACGGCCAGACCCGCAACCTCCCCGACGACGCGGTCGACCCGAACATGCCGTTGCTGTGGGTGATCCGCGATGTACTCAACCTGACAGGCACCAAGTTTGGGTGCGGCGTGGCCGCCTGCGGCGCCTGCACGGTGCACGTGGACGGCCAGGCCACGCGCTCCTGCATGGCCCGGCTGGCCGACGTGCAAGGCAAGGCCGTGCGCACCATCGAATCGCTGGGCACGGCCGACAAGCCGCACCCGCTGCAGAAGGCCTGGGTGATGCACCAGGTGCCGCAGTGCGGCTACTGCCAGAGCGGCATGCTGATGGCCGCGGCCGACCTGCTGGCGCGCAACCGCGACCCGGCCGATGCCGACATCGACGCCGCCATCACCAACATCTGCCGCTGCGGCACCTACCCGCGCATCCGCGAGGCCATCAAGACGGCGGCCAAGCTGCTGCGCGGTGAGGCGGTGACGAACAAGGCGGCGGCATGAAGCGCCGCAGCATGCTCTTGCTGGGGGCTGGTGCGACCGGCGCCCTGGTGGTGGGCTGGGGCGTGCTGCCCCCGCGCAGCCGGCTCGGTGGCCCCGACAAACCCGCTCCCTCCGCCGGCCCGGTGGGCCTCAACGGCTGGATCAAGATCGCGCCCGACGGCACCGTGCAGCTCGCCATGAACCGCAGCGAGATGGGCCAGGGCGTGCACACCGCGCTGGCCATGCTGGTGGCCGAGGAACTCGACATCTCGCTGGCCAAGGTGACCCTGGTGCAGGCGGCGCCCGAGGCGATCTACGGCAACGTGGCCATGTTCGTCGGCAGCCTGCCGCTGCACCCGAGTGACACCGAGCCGGGCCGCGAGAGCGGCGGTGCCAAGGCCGGCCGCTGGGTGGTGAGCAAGGTGGCGCGCGAACTGGGCATCAGCGTGACCGGCGGCTCTTCCAGCGTGGCCGATGCCTGGGACGTGCTGCGCCTGGCCGCCGCCACGGCGCGCGCGCAGCTGCTCGGCGCTGCCTCATTGCAATGGAAGCTGGCGCGCGAGGAGCTGCACATCGCCGACGGCGTGGTGAGCCACCCCGGCAGCAAGCAGAGCGCGCACTTCGGCGAACTGGCGCGGGTGGCCGCTGCCACGCCGGTGAGCGACATCAAGCCCAAGGACGCGAAGAGCTGGACGCTCATCGGCACCGCTGCGCCGCGCACCGACCTCGCCGCCAAGACCGATGGCAGCGCGCGCTTCGGCCTCGACGTGCGCCAGCCCGGGCAGCTCTACGCCGTGGTGCGGCACTGCCCGATGATCGGCGGCGCCCCTGGCCGCATCGACAGCGAAGCCGCGATGAAGCTGCCCGGCGTCGAGCGCCTGGTGCGCCTCGGTCCCTACGGCGGCTCGACCGCCGGCGTGGCCGTGGTGGGCCGCAGCACCTGGCACGCCAAGCAAGGCGCGCAGGCACTGGACATCGAATGGCGTGCCCCGCCCGCCGGCAGCGCCGATTCGCGCCAGATCGCGGCCGCGCTGGAGAAGACCGCACGACAAGCCGCGGCCGAGCAAGGTGGCTTCGCCTTCCACAGCCGCGGCGACGTGAAGGCCGCGGGTGCCGCCGCCGCGCGGCGCATCGAGGCGCTGTACCAGGCGCCCTACCTTGCCCACGCCGCGATGGAGCCCATCAACTGCACCGCCCAAGTAAAAGACGGCCGGGTGGAAGTGTGGGTGCCGACGCAGGTGCCCGACATGGCGCGCGCCATCGCCGCCCGCGTGGCCGGTGTGCCGCTGGCTGCGGTGACCCTGCACGTCACCTTCCTCGGCGGCGGCTTCGGCCGCCGGCTGGAGGTCGATGCCATCGGCCAGGCCGTGCGCGTGGCGATGGAGACCAATGGCCGCCCGGTGCAGCTGGTGTGGCCGCGCGAAGAAGACTTCATGCACGACTTCTACCGCCCCGCGGGGGCCGCGGTGATGCAGGCGAGCATCGACGAGCAGGGCGCCGTCACCGGCCTCGCCATCACCAGCGCCGGCGACCAGATCACGCCGCGCTGGCTGGAGCGGGGCCTGCCCGCGTTGGCCGGCCCCATCGACACGCCCGACAAGACCGCCAGCGAGGGCCTGTTCGACATCCCCTACGGCATCGCTCACCAGCGCATCGCGCACGTGGCCACCCGCAGCGGCGTGCCCATCGGCTTCTGGCGCTCGGTCGGGCATTCACACAACGCCTTCTTCTCCGAAGGCTTCATCGATGAGCTGGCGCACGAGACGAAGCAAGACCCGGTGAAGTTCCGCCTTGCGCTGCTCGACGACATGCCGCGCCATGCTGCCGTGCTCAAGCTCGCCGCCGACAAGGCCGGCTGGAAGCAGCCGCTGCCCGCCGGCCGCGCGCGCGGCGTGGCCCTGCACGAGAGCTTCGGCAGCATCGTGGCCGAGGTGGTGGAGGTCTCGCTCGGCGCCGACGGCAAGCCACGCGTGCACCGCGTGGTCTGCGCGGCCGACATCGGCGCCGTGGTCAACCCCGGCATCGTGGCGCAGCAGATGGAAAGCGCGGTGATCTTCGGCCTGAGCGCGGCGCTCTACGGCCGCATCGACATCGAAGGTGGCGTGGTGCAGCAGAACAACTACCCCAACCACCCGGTGCTCAAGCTGGTGGAGTGCCCGCGCATCGAGACGCACCTCATCGCGAGCAGCAACCCGCCGGGCGGCGTGGGCGAACCCGGCACGCCGCCGCTGGCGCCGGCGCTGGCGAATGCCTTGTTCGCGTTGACGGGCAAGCGCTTGCGGTCCTTGCCCTTGAGCGTCGGCTGAGCGCGGGCTTCACCCCACGGCGCGGATCAAGGCCTCCCTCAGGCGGTGCACGTCGATCGGCTTCGTGAGGAAGTCGTTCATGCCCGCCGCCAGCGCCTCGTCCCGCTCCGACACCAGGGCCGCGGCCGTCAGCGCAATGATCGGCAGCGCCTCCTTCGAGTGAACGGCGCGCAGCCGCCGCGCTGCTTCGTGGCCGCTCAGGCGCGGCATCTGCACGTCCATCAGCACCACGTCGAAAGGCCGCTGCGCCGCGCAGGCGCGCTCCACCGCAGCCACGCCTTCGGCGCCGTCCACGGCCTGCGTGACTTCCACGCCCCACTGCTCGAGCATGGCGACGCCGATCATCATGTTGACGGCGTTGTCTTCGACCAGCAGCACGCGCAGGCCGGCCAGGCGTTCGGTGTCCTGCGCTTCCAGGCCGGGGTCGACCCCCGGTGCGTCGGTCACGGGCAGCGGCAGCTCGGCCCAGAAGCGGCTGCCCTGGCCGGGCGTGCTGTGCATGCCGACCTCGCCGCCCATCAGCGTGGCCAGCTCCTTGCAGATCGACAGGCCGAGGCCGGTGCCGCCGTACTGGCGCGTGGTCGATTCGTCGGCCTGCGTGAAGGGCTGGAACAGGCGGGCCTGCGTCTGTTCGTCAATGCCGGGGCCGGTGTCGCTCACGCTGAAACGCACGTGCTCGGGACGATTCGGGTCGGCCGAGCGCGCGACCTCGATCAGCACGCGGCCACGCACGGTGAACTTGAGGCCGTTGGTGATGTAGTTGCTGAGGATCTGGCGCAGCCGCACCGGGTCGCCGCGCACCGTGGCGGGCACGTCGTCGGCCACGTGCAGGCTGAGCTCCAGCGAGCGCACCTGGGCGAGTGACTGGTAGGCGTGGTGCACGGCCTTGAGCAGGCCGTGCAGGTTGAAGGGCACGGCCTCGATGCTGAACTTGCCGGCCTCGATCTTGGAGAGGTCGAGGATGTCGCTGATGATGCCGGCCAGGCTCTGCGCGCTGTCCTGGATCTGTTCCAGGTACTGCTGGCGGCGCGCTGCCGGCAGCCCCGGCTGCATGGCCAGGTTGGCGAGGCCGAGCAGGCCGTTGAGCGGCGTGCGGATCTCGTGGCTGGTGTTGGCGAGGAAGGCGCTCTTGGCGCGGTTGGCGGCTTCGGCGTTGTCGCGCGCGGCGGCCAGCGCCTGGTCGATCTGGCGGCGCTCGCTGATGTCTTCGGCGATCCAGATGGCGCCGCCCCGGCTCGGGTGCGTGGGGTCGACCACCTGCGCCAGCAGGCGGCACCAGAACAGGCTGCCGTCGCGGCGCATCATCTGCCGCTCGAACTCCACCACCTGCCCGCTCGCCAGCAGCGGGCCGGCGACACGGCCAAAATCGATGTAGTCGTCTTCGCTGCCCCACACGGCGCGACCGGGCTCGCCGAGCAACTCACCGGCACCCCAGCCGAACATGGCCTCGAAGCGCGGGTTGGCCTGCATGAAGGTCTGGTCGCGCGTGAGCGCAATGCCGATGGAGGCGTTCTTGAGGATCGCCTCGTGCTCCAGCCGCGCGCGCTGCGACTCGGTGACGTCGCGGCCATTCACCACCAGGTAGTCGCGCCCGTCCATCGAGAAGGTGCCGGCCGACATGAGCAGCGTGACCGGCGTGCCCGATTTGTGCACGAACAGCGTCTCGACTTCGTTCACGCCACCGTGCGCGTGCAACTCCGAGACCATCTTCGCCCGGTCGGCCGGGTCGTACCAGATGCCGAGGTCGAGCGCGCTCTTGCCCACCACCTCGCCGGCGGCGTAGCCGAACATGCGCTCGAAGCTCACGTTGACCATCACGTAGACGCCGGTCTCCATGTCGCTCAAGGTGATGAAGTCGGGGCTGGTGGCGAACAGGTGCGACAGCATGGCCTGCGAGCGGGCCAGCGTGGTCTCGGTGGTCACGCGCTCGGTGATGTCGCGCGAGACGCCCCAGTAGCCGCTGAACTCGCCCTTTTCATTGAAGCGCGGCCGCCCGCTCACGGTGAAGTGCAGGCTGCGGCCCGAAGGGGCGGTGTAGCTCACCAGCACCTCGCTGAAGGGCCGGCGCGCCTGCAGCACATCGCGCTGGCCGGCTTTCAGGGCCTGGTCGACGATGTTCATGTCCGGCAGCTCCCAGGGCCGCAGGCCGATGCGGCTCTGCGCGATGGGGTTGTGCTCCGCGGGCTGGTTGCTGGTGATTTGCGTGAAGCGCAGGTCGGCGTCGAGCTCCCAGTACCAGTCGGCAGCGATGGAGAGCAGGCTGCGAAAGCGCTGCTCACGCTCGTCGGCCTCGGCGATCGAGCGATCGACCATGCGCGACATCTGCGTGCCGGCCACCACCGCCGTCAGCAGGAGCAGCCCGTGCAGCACCACGTTGAGCAGCCGCGGGTTGCGCTGCACCGCCTCCGCGCCGTGGAGCCAGCCCTGGTGCTCGGCCGCGGCCAGCCCGGCCACCGACAGGGCGCAGGCCAGGGCGAGCAGGATGCCGGCACGCTGGCTGGTGAGCACCGTCACCAGGCACACGATCAGGCCGAAGAAGCCCAGCACCAGGCTGTGCACCCCTTCGCCCACGCTGACCGAGGCCAGTGCGGTGACCACGATGCCGACCCAGCCAGCCCCCAGCACCACCTGCTCCAAGGGCAGGCGGCGCAGCAGGATCAGCGCGCCGGCAAAGGCCCCGGCCAGGAGCATGCAGGCGCCGACCAGCAGCTCGCGCATGCCGGGGCGCAGTTCGAGGGTGGCAAAACCGTAGAGCGCCGCCACCGCGAGCGAAATGCCGCAGCCCAGGCCGAAGAAGCGCTTGGCGATGGTCTGGTTGAGGCCCAGACGGGAGAAGGCCATCGAGTGGCCGGACAAGGAATCGGGCTGGTTCTGCATTGGCGCACCAGCGTGCAAAAACGCTGGCCGCCCAGTGTGGCGTGGCTAGGCGCGGGTGGCAGCCGCGTTTTCCCCCGGAGTGGCCCTGGGTGCGCAGGACGACCGTGCCGCATTTAACGCCGCCCGGGTCTGCAGCGCGGCCTCGCGGGCGGCGCTGGCGAAGTCGCTGCCCGACGAGGCGTAGAGCACCGCCCGCGAGGAGTTGACGGCGATGGGCGCGTCGGGCCGCCAGCCGGCCTGCACCGTGGCCTGTGCATCGCCACCTTGCGCGCCGACACCGGGGATCAGCAGCGGCAGCGTGGGCGCCAGTTCGCGCACGCGGGCGATCTCGCCTGGGAAGGTGGCGCCCACCACCAGGCCGAGCTGGCCGGTGGTGTTCCATTCGCCTTGCGCAAGGCGCGCGATGTGTTCGTAGACCAGTGACCCACCGGCCAGCTTCTGCGCCTGCAGATCGGAGCCGCCGGGGTTGGAGGTGCGGCACAAGAGGATCAGGCCGCGATCGGTGTAGCGCAGCCAGGGTTCGAGCGAGTCGAAGCCCATGAAGGGCGAGAGCGTCACCGCGTCGGCCTGGTAGCGCTCGAAGGCCTCGCGCGCGTACTGCTCGGCGGTGCTGCCGATGTCGCCGCGCTTGGCATCGAGGATCACCGGCACGTTGGGCGCCACGCGCTTGATGTGCGACATCAGGCGTTCAAGCTGGTCTTCGGCGCGGTTGCCGGCGAAGTAGGCGATCTGCGGCTTGTAGGCGATCACCAGGTCCTTGGTGGCGTCGACGATGGCGGCGCAGAAGTCGTAGATGCGGCTCGCGTCGCCCTTCCACCTGTCGGGGAACTTGCCCGGCTCGGGGTCGAGGCCGACGCAGAGCAGGGAGTCATTCGCGCGTTGCGCGGCGGCGAGCTGGTCGGTGAACTTCATGTGGCCTTTCGAATGACGTCATCCCGGCGCACGCCGGGACCCACTGCAACGACATGGCACGGCTCGCCGAGCGCCTGAGCACCCGTCCGAGTGGATCCCGGCGTGCGCCGGGATGACCGTGCCTGCGGCATCAGCCGATGCGTTTCGCGAGCTGCGCACCGATGCCCGTGTAGCTGCCCGGCGTCATCTCCATCAGGCGCGCCTTCTCGGCCTCGGGGATCTCCAGCGTGCCGATGAACTCTTGAATCGCTTCGCGCGTGATCGCCTTGCCGCGCGTCAGCTCCTTCAGGCGCTCATACGGATTGGGCAGCTTGTAGCGGCGCATCACGGTCTGGATGGGTTCGGCCAGCACCTCCCAGGCGCTGTCGAGGTCGGCGGCCAGCGCCTCGCGGTTGACCTCCAGCTTGCCCAGGCCGCGCAGCAGGCTGTCGTAGCCCAGCACCGCATAGCCCAGCGCCACGCCCATGTTGCGCAGCACCGTGCTGTCGGTCAGGTCGCGCTGGAAGCGGCTGATGGGCAGCTTCTGGCTCAGGTGGGTGAGCAGCGCGTTGGCCAGGCCGAAGTTGCCTTCGGCGTTCTCGAAGTCGATCGGGTTGACCTTGTGCGGCATGGTCGACGAGCCGATCTCGCCGGCGCGGGTGGCCTGCTTGAAGTAGCCCAGGCTGATGTAGCCCCACACGTCGCGCGACCAGTCGATCAGGATGGTGTTGGTGCGCGTCACCGCGTCGAACAGCTCGGCCATGTAGTCGTGCGGCTCGATCTGGATGGTGTACGGGTTGAACTCCAGGCCCAGCTGCTTCTCGATCACCTTGCGGGCGAAGGCCTCCCAGTCGAAGTCGGGGTAGGCCGAGAGGTGGGCGTTGTAGTTGCCCACCGCACCGTTCATCTTGGCCAAGAGCTTCACGGCGGCGATGCGCTCGCGTGCGTTGGCCAGGCGCGCCACCACGTTGGCGACCTCCTTGCCCACGGTGGTCGGGCTCGCGGTCTGGCCGTGGGTGCGCGCCAGCATGGGCACGTCGGCCAGATCCTTGGCCAGCGCCGACAGCGTGGCGATGATCTTGTCGACCGTGGGCAGCAACACATCCTGCCGCGCGGCCTTGAGCATCAGGCCGTGGCTGGTGTTGTTGATGTCTTCGCTGGTGCAGGCGAAGTGCACGAACTCGCCCGCGGCCTTGAGTTCGGGCGTGTTCTCGAAGCGGCTCTTGAGCCAGTACTCGACCGCCTTCACGTCGTGGTTGGTGGTCTTCTCGATGTCCTTGATGGCCTGCGCGTCGTTCTCGTTGAAGCGCGACACCAGCCCGCGCAGCAGGCCGCGTGCGGCGCCGGTGAGCGGCTTGAACTCGGCGAAGCCGGCGTCCGACAGCGCGATGAACCACTCCACCTCCACCTGCACGCGGCGATGCATCAGCCCGAACTCGGACAGCAGCGGGCGCAGCGGCGCCACCTTGGGCGCGTAGCGGCCGTCGAGGGGAGACAGGGCGGTGAGGGCAGACAGGTTCATGGCGTGGGCAGAAGGAAGGAGAGGGGCAAGGCAGAAGCGGCCGCAATTTTACGGGCCGACGGGGCTGGCAGACGGCCTTCTGCGAGTGACGCCACGCTTCTTTTGCAAGCCCCGCGCAGCTTCGTGTGCGTTGTCTTTCCTTCACGCTCCTTTGTGTGCGCTTGACGAGCATTTGAGCGCGCAGCGACCGGCACCGAACGGTGCCGGTGTGTCACAGGGCTTTCATGTGCGCTGCGTCCAATGCGGGGTTTTCCAACTTTCATGCCCCCATGAACACGATCCAGAAGAATGCCGTTGCGCTCGCCGTGGCCAGCCTGCTGCTCGGCGCCTGCGGCAGCGACGACGACACGGTGACCACCGTCAGCGGCAGCTTCCTCGACGCTGCGGTCGAAGGCCTCGACTACAGCGTGGCCGGTGCTGCCTCGGCCGCCACGGCTGCCAGCGGCACCTTCAGCTGCCAGGCCGGCCAGAGCGTGGCCTTCCACATCGGAGGCGTCGCGCTCGGCTCGGCCGCCTGCGCGCCCACCATCACGCCGCTCACGCTGGCCGGCGGCAACAACGTGAAGGCCGATGCGGTGGTCAACCGCCTGGTGGCCCTGCAGTCGCTCGATGACGACGGCGACCCCTCCAACGGCATCCGCCTCACGAGCGCCGCCAAGGCCGCGCTGGCCGCCTCGGCGGTGGACTTCAGCGCCTCGGCCGCGGCATTCAACACCGCTTTCAATGCCCTGCTGGCCACGCTGCCCGCGCCCTACAACACGCGCAACACCATCGACGACAACCGCCGCCTGCTGGCACGCGAGCACTTCGAGAACACGCTGGCCGCCCAGGTGGGCACGCCAGTGGCCGAAGCCGCCTCGCAGGCCAACCGCCTGGGCACTGTCTCGGCCAGCATCACGCGCTACCAGCTGCAGGCCGCGCCAAGCTTCAACGTGCCGTACGAAGGCACAAACACCCAGATCGCCGCCGCCTTCCCGAACGGCTTCCTGCCGGCCTACGGCTCGGGCCTGGCCTTCAAGAGCCGCGCCGCCGACGGCACGCTGGAGTTCTACGCCATCACCGACCGCGGCCCCAACGGCGACGGCCCCGCCGCACCCGTGCCGGGTGCCGCCTCGGGTGTCACCAGCATCAGCAAGGTGTTCCCCGCGCCCTCGTTTGCCCCGAGCTTCGGCGTGATCCGTATCGGCACCGCGGGCGGCGCGGTGCTCACGTCGAGCACGCCACTGCGCGTCAGCGCGCAGCAGAAGGTCACCGGCCTGCCGCCGCAATCGGGCACGGGCTCCACCGGCGAGACGCCGCTCAACGACGCCTACCGCTTCGACGCCGCCAAGGCCAACTACGACGCCAACGGGCTCGACCCCGAGACCCTGGTGCTCGACACCGCGCGCAACGTGCTGTGGGCCAGCGACGAGTACGGCCCCTTCATCGTGAAGATCAACATCGGCACTGGTGTGATCGAGAAGAAGTACGGCCCCGGCGCGGGGGCGGCCGACCTGCCCGCGATCCTGGCCAAGCGCCGCGTCAACCGCGGCATGGAAGGCCTGGCGCTGGATGCCGCCAGCGGCAAGCTGCACGGCTTCCTGCAGAGCCCGATCGACCCGAAGGACGTGGACGGCAAGTCGCTCAAGGCGCGCCCGCCGGGTGGCAGCAACACCGACATCCGCCACATCGCCCGCTTCACCCGCTGGCTCGAGTTCGACCCGTCGACCGAGACCTCGAAGATGTACGCCTACCCCATCGACGGCAGCCAGTACGACCGCGACCGCACCGGCAACGCCAAGCTGGGTGACATGGTGAGCCTCGGCAACGGCAAGTTCATCGTCATCGAGCAGGGCGCGCGCAAGAGCGACGCCAAGGTCTTCAACAAGCTGATGCTGGTGGAGATCCCGGCCGACGCGACCAACATCGCCGCGCTCGACCACAACCTCGAGATCAGCAGCATCACCCAGGCGGCCTCGGGCGGCGCCGACTACGCGACCGTGGTCACGCTGAAGAAGACCGAGCTGCTCGACCTCAACGCCGCCGGCTGGCTGGCCGAGAAGGCCGAGGGCCTGACGCTGGTCGACGCCAACACGCTCGCGCTCATCAACGACAACGACTTCGGTCTGCGCACCCAACTCTTCGATGCCAACGGCGCCGTGGTGGCCGGCAGCATCGAAGATTGCACGGTCGACGCCCATGGCGCCATCACCGCCGGCTGCCCGGCCGGCGTGACCAGCGCGCGCCTCGTGCGCGGGGCCGACAGCGAGCGGCCGACCCGCCTGTGGCTGATCCGGTTCGAGAGAAGGCTGGCAGACCTGGCAGTGCCTGCGTAGTAAGCAAGCACTTGCTTTGAGCGCCTCCTGCGGGAGGCGTTTTATTTACCCGGGTGATATTGACAGGTTATTTTTGCCCGGGCAGAATTCAGGCCTTCGCCCGAACATCTGCCCTGCCATGTCCACCACCACCCGCCCCTCCGGCTACACCGCCTTCGACGGCTCCGTTCGCCTCGCCTCCGGCTCGCTCGAAGAGGCGGCCCTCGCGGTCAAGCGCGCCGTCGATGCCGACACGCGCGAGACCGTCTGGGTCTTCGACGACGCCACCGGCCGCAGCCTCGACCTCAACTTCCACGGCACGGCCGAGGACGTGTTGGCCCGCGTGGCGCGCTACCGTGCCAAAGCCGCGCCAAGCCAACCCGAACCGGAGCCTCCCGTCGACGACACCGCGCCGCGCGGCCGCGGCCGCCCCAAGCTCGGCGTGGTGGCTCGTGAGGTGACGCTGCTGCCACGCCACTGGGAGTGGCTGGCGGCGCAACCGGGCGGTGCCAGCGTGGCGCTGCGCAAGCTGGTCGAAGCC
>NZ_DASSRA010000390.1:0-12178 GCF_035702065.1 Rhizobacter sp. | reverse complement strand
CTTCGTCGGGCGCTGCTCGGGCGGGACGATGACCTTCCACGTCTGCTTCATCTGCGCCATGCCGAACTCGGGCGGCACGGGCGGGTCTTGTTGCACGTAGCGGGCCATGATGTCGACGGTCTTCTCGTCCATCTCGCCGCTGGTCTGCCAGTTGGGCATGCCGGCGGGTGAGCCGTAGGCGATGAAGACCTTGAGGTAGTCGGTGCCCTTGGGCTGGGTGATGTCGGGCGTCAGCGGCTTGCCGGTTGCGCCCTTGCGCAGCACGCCATGGCAGCCAGCGCAGCGCTCGAAATAGGTCTTGCGGCCGATGTCGAACTCGGCTTGCGTCATCGGCGGAGCCTTGGGGTTGGTGCTCTGGTACATCGGCTCGGCGGCCAGCGGCGAGGCCCCGGCCTGGTACTTGAGCTCGGGCTCGGTGACGCCCTTCTTCTCCTGGGCACCGGCGCCCAGGGCCAGCGCCATCAGCACGGCGGCCGTGGCGAGGCGGGAGATCTTCTGTGCACGCATGCTATGCACTCCTTCCTACGGTTGATGGGGTTCGGGTTTGTGCCGTCGCCATGGTTGCGGCAGCGCTCCTCGCTGTCCTTGAACCAGTTCAAGGACGGCGCGGTCACCTCCTTTTCACAATGGACTCGTCCCGATGCGAGCCCGGAGGTGGCCATGAGCAAGTTCGAGCCGATGGAGCGATTGATCGGCGCCTGTGCGTCGATCTCAGCTTCGGCACCCGCCCGTGTGACGCTCGTCGGCGCTGGCCCCGGCGACCCCGATCTGCTGACCGTGAAGGCCGCCCGCGCACTGGCGCAGGCCGAGGTGGTGCTCTACGACCACCTGGTGTCCGACGAAGTGCTGGCCCTGCTGCCGGCCGAGGCCCATTGCATCTACGTGGGCAAGCAGAGCGCACGCCATGCGCTGCCGCAGGAAGAGATCATCGAACTGATGCTGGACCTGGCGCGCAGCGGCCGGGCGGTGCTGCGGCTCAAGGGCGGCGACCCCTACATCTTTGGCCGCGGTGGCGAAGAGGCGCTGGCGCTGGCACAGGCGGGCATTCCGTTCGAGGTGATCCCCGGCATCAGCGCGGCGCAGGGTGCGGCGGCCAGTGCCGGCATTCCGCTCACGCACCGCGACCATGCGGCCAGCGTGCTGTGCGTCACCGGCCACCTGCGCGCCGACACGCCGGACGAGCTGGGCCTGGACTGGCCGGCGCTCGCGCGCGACAAGCAGACGCTGGTGGTCTACATGGGCGTGGCAGCCTTGCCGGTGATCAGCGCGCAGCTGATCGCGCACGGGCTTGCCGCCGACACCCCGGCCGCGGTGATCGAACGCGCCACCCTGCCCGGCCAGCGCACCCTGGTCGGCACGCTGCTGTCATTGCCCGCCGTTGCGAAGCAGGCGGGTGTGCGCACGCCGGCGCTGATCGTCATCGGCACGGTGGTGAGCCTGCAGGCGCAGCTGGCTTGCGCTTCGCCAGGCAACCGTCAGCCCAGACGCGCCATCACCTCGTCGGCCAATGCGAGGCTGGAGGTCAGCCCGGGCGACTCGATGCCGAACAGGTTCACCAGCCCGGCGATGCCGTGCTCGCCCGGCCCTTGAATGCAGAAGTCGGGCGCGGGCTCGTTCCGCGCGTGGATCTTGGGCCGGATCCCGCTGTAGGCCGGCTGCAGTGAGCCGTCGGGCAGGCCCGGCCAGTAGCGCCGCACGTCGGCGTAGAAGCCGGCGGCGCGCGCCGGGTCGACCACGTAGTCGAGCGGCTCGGCCACGTCGTCGGGCAGCCATTCCACATCGGGCCCGAAGCGCGCCTGACCGCCCAGGTCGAGCGTGAGGTGCACGCCGAGCCAGGCGTCTTGCGGCAAGGGGTAGACGAGGCGCGAGAACGGCGCGCGGCCGGCCAAGGCGTAGTAGTTGCCCTTGCTGAAGTGGGCGCGGGGCTGCCGCGCAGCATCCAAGCCCCGTGTGGCCGCTGCCAGCCGCGGCGCCCACAGGCCGGCCGCGTTGACGACGATGCGTGCGGACAGCTCCATCGGCTCGTCACCCCCCACCTGCAGCACGTGCCGCTGCGGCCCGGTGACGATGCCTTGCACCGGCGAGGACAAGGCCACGTCGCCCCCGGCGCGCTGCAGGTCACCTTGCAGTGCCAGCATCAGGCCGTGGCTGTCGATGATGCCGGTGGAGGGCGAGAGGATGGCCCCGGTGCACGCGAGTTGCGGCTCCAGCGCCAGCGCCTGCGCGGCACTGAGCCGCTGCAGGTCGTGCACGCCATTGGCGGCGGCCTTCTTCACCAGCGCGTCGAGGCCGGCGAGCTGGCTGTCGTCCGTCGCGACCACCAGCTTGCCGCAGCGCCGGTGCGGCACGCCGTGCGATTCACAGAAGTCGTAGAGCATCTTGCGACCCTGCACGCACAGCCGCGCCTTGAGCGAGCCAGCCGGGTAGTACAGACCGGCGTGGATGACCTCGCTGTTGCGCGAGCTGACGCCGGTGCCGATGGCGGTCTCGCGCTCCAGCACCAGCGTCTCCAGGCCGCGCCGCGCCAGCGCCCGCCCGGTGGCCAGACCCACCACGCCGGCACCCACCACCACCGCATCGACTTGCTCCATCGTGATTTGCTCCGCTTGAATGCACCTATTCTGAGCTCGGGGGATTGGCGGCATGGCTACCATGTGGCCCATGCTCGAAACCGTCTTCGCCGTGCTCACCCTGGTCATCTGCATCGCGCTGATGGTCCGGCTGCTGGTGGGCCCGCGCCGCCGTCAGGGCCTCGACGCCTGGGCACGCCGCACCGGGCTGGGCATCAAGTACACCGCGCTGCGCGTCTACCACTGGCGCTCATCGCGCCAGACGGCCAAGCGCGTGGCCGAAGACGCCATCCGCCGCGCCCGCGACGACAAGGGCAGCTGGGAAGGCAACGTCTACAAGCCCAAATCGTTCAAGCGGCCGCCGCGCGACAAGATGCATTGAGGGGACCGGGCCCCCACGTCACTTCGTTCCTGCCCCCCAGGGGGGCGCCAGCCGCCTTGGGGCGGCCCGGTGGCGGCTGGAGGTGACGTCGGCCCCCACGTCACTTCGTTCCTGCCCCCCAAGGGGGCGACCAGCCGCCTTGGGGCGGCCCGGCGGCGGCTGGGTCTCCGATGTCAGAACGCGCGACCCAGGCTCACGTAGCCGCGGTTGCCGCTGGGCTCGTCGAGCCCACGCGAGAGGCCCAGGCGCAGCTGCAGGCCGGTCGCATACAGGAACTTGAGCTCGCTCAGCACCTCCAGGCCGATGCCGCGCTGGTAATGCAGCGGGCCGTGGCCTTCGTCCCACGCGCCGCCGATGTCGAAGAAGGCCGCCGCCGAGATACGGTTCAAGCCGATCGCCGGCACCATGTAGTGCTGGTCCACATCGGCGATGGGCGTGCGCCACTCGAAGCTGGCGGCACGCGCGTTGGCACCGCGCAGGTTGGGCTCGTCGCCGCGGTAGCCGCGCAGCATGATGTCGCGGTTGTTGAGCACGATGCCCAGCTGCAGTTGCGGGTCGATCGCGCCCCCCAGCTGGAAGCGCTCGGTGAAGCCGTTGGCATAGGCCTCGGTGTAGCGCAGGCCCAGCACGGTGGGGCCGAGCGGCACGTAGCCGCGCCAGTCGAGCCGCAGCACGTAGCCGTCGTAGTCGTTGCGGCCTTCGCGGGCGAAGGGCTTGTAGGTCTCGTACAGCAGCGTGGCGTGCTGGCCGCGGTTGTAGCCCTCGGACCACCAGTTGCTGCCGCTGCTGTTGTAGGTGAGCACGCCAGCCAGCATGCGCTCGTTGCGCGGTGGTGCGCCGTTCACGAGCTCGGGGTGCACGCGGTCGACGTCGTTGAGCGCCGCGCCAAAGCCCACCGCGGCGACGCGGTCGATGCGGATCCACGGGAACACGCTCAGCCACTGGAAACTGGTGTCGCGGTCGTAGCTGGTCACCTCGTCGTTCTGGTCGCCAGCCTTCCAGGCCCGCGCCGTGAGGTCGCGCCGGAAGGTGAAAAGGTGCTCGTTCTCGTAGAGGTACTGCAGCGCGAGCAGCGGCTCGCCCTGCGTCAGCTCGACCTGGGCCGTGGCGGCGTAGGTGTGCCAGCCCATGGCGTCGGAGCCGAAGGTGGTGGCGCCAGCCGCGGCCAAGCCGTTGCCGCCGCTGGCCACCGGGAACCACGAGCGCGGCGCCAGCGAGCGCCAGGCGCTGTAGGGCTGTGGCTCGCTCAGCTGGCCCTGCGGCACCGGCTGCGCGGCGGGCGGCGACGCGGCCGCGGTGCGGGTGATCGGCAAGCGCACGAGCGGCTCCGTGGCGGCCATGCGCCGCAGCTCGTAGCCGCCGGCCACCACCACCGACAGAGCCAGCGAACCGTCGATCTGCGTGCCGCTTTGCGACACCACGCGCGTGTGCGTGTGGCTCAGCTGCACCCACTGATCGCCTTCCAGGCGCCAGACGTTGTCGACACCTTTGCGCGTGGCGATGAACTCCAGCCCGGCCGGGCCATGGGTGAGGCCGTAGATGGGGGCGTCGTGCGTGAAGAGCAGGCGCGGCGCGGCATCGGGCTTGGACAGGTCGAAGGCCAGCACGCGCCAGTCGCCGCCGTTCTTGCCGACCACGCTCAGCTGCTTGCCGTCGGGCGAGGCCGCGATGTCGATCAGGTTCACGTCGATGGAAGGCTCCCACAGCACGCGCTGCTGCCGGCCTTCGGTGTCCAGCAGCAGCAGGCGGGTGCGGCCCTGGTCCTGCTGGATCGCGACGATGCCGTCGCCGGCCTGCACCGCGTGGCGCAAGCGCTCGCAATAGGTGAGCTGCTTGAGCCCGCCATCGGGCCGCATGCGGTAGAGGTCGTAGACCAGGAAGCGGGTGCGGCACACGTCGGGCTGGGTGATCATCACCTGCCCATTCGGGGCGACGTCGATGCGCGCGTCGGGGTGCACGTCGGTCAGCGTGGTCTGGCTGCCATCGGCCGCGAAGCGCACGAGCTTGGCGTGGTTGAGGCCGTTGTCGATCACAGCCAGTGTGGCGCCGCTCGGCAGGCCCGCCACCGAGCCGACGCCGAACAGCGGGCCGGCCAGTCGCTCGCCGGCCACTTCGGGCTCTCGCGTCAGCGAGTGCGAGCGCTGGGCCACCTGCTGCTGGAGGTCGGCCAGGAACTCGTCCCACAGCACGTCCATGGTCTTGCCGGTGGCGTGGGTCGGGTTGGTGTGCAGGCGCGGCCACAGCGGCGGGTTGCCGCTGTAGCCGTCGATGGTCTTGTAGATCGCCTCGGGGCCGTACTGGCGCGCGAGGTATTCGTAGAAGTAGGCGCCGTACAGGTAGGCCTTGGAGACCGGCAAGGCGCGGCCGTCGGCATTCATTTCGCGCAGCGAGAGAAAGCCGGTCTTGGCCTCGGCGCGCAGCCAGGCCTCGAAGACCGGGCCGTGCAGGCGGCCGCGGCCGGTGGCGGGGTCGCTCTCGTTGTAGACGGCCAGGCCTTCGATGGTCCAGCCCGGCGCGTAGAGATTGGGGAAGAACAGCGGGATGCGCCCGAAGATGGTCTGCAGCACGCCGGGCGCGCCGCGCACCTTGTCGAGGTGCACGGTGTGCGTGAACTCGTGGGTGAGCAGCATCTCCAGCCAGTCGCTGTTGTCGAGCAGCTCGCCATCGTCGGGCGGTGCGAGGAACACACCGATCACGTTGTACGGAAGGGGCGTGGAGAAGCCGTTGGGCGAGTCGAACTGGTTGATCAGCAGGATCTCGGTGCGCCCGCGCGGCTCCCAGCCCAGCGACTGGGTGACGCGCGGGTAAGCGCGCTCGGCGGCCTGCGCCACGCGCTCGGCCTGCCAGCGCCACGCCGAGCGGTAGTTGACGCGGAAGTGCGCGCTGTCGGCGCTCTGCCAGTCGGGAGCGGATTCGATGATCTGGGCGGAAGCGGAGCCTGCAATCCAACAACAAACGAGAAAGACGACGTTCCGAATCAACGGCATAGAAAAGGCTCCGGGAGGCTCAGCTCCACCCACAAAGGGCGCAAGGGTACAGGACGGCACCAGCGCCACCTGCAACAAAAAGAAGCACCACCCCAGGTGCGGGGTGCTTTCGTGCCAAGGAAGCTCTGAATAAGTCCCCGCGGATCGGCGCGCCTTGGTTTCGGATGGGCCGCAAGGCGCAAAGCGCAGCGATACCCGCAGGTATCGCGAGCATTTGCAACGCGGCGGATCGCTGAAAGCAAGGATGCGCCGGCCGTGAGGGACTTGTTCAGAGCTTCCCTAAGCGCCTTGCAGATGGCTGGCCAGCACCTGGGCCAGCACCTTGGCGTTGGCGCCGACGATCATCTCGTCGTGGTTGCCGGGGGTGATGCTCAGCTCCAGCCCGCCACGCACCACGCGCTGCCAGAACGGCAGCGGGTCACCATCGCGCAAGACGGCGGAGCGCACGAACACGATCTTCCCGTCGTAAGGCTGGGGGCGGTAATTGCGAAGGGCGAGCAACATGGCCCCACGCACGCGCCGAAGCGCCGGCGGGAAGTTCGCTTCCCGCACCACGTCGCCCACCAGCTCGGGCCGCTGGGGCATCTGGCCCACACAAGCCCGCGCACGGTCGAGCAGCACGTACGCCTTCATGCGCACGTAGGGCCACCGGCTGCCCGGGGGCAGGGACTGCAATGTCTGCACCGTCCGCAGCGTGCGCCCAATGCGATGGTGCAACCACTGACGAAGCGGCAGGTAGCGGCCATGCACGTGGGTGTCGATGAGGCACAGCAGGTCGACCTGCTCGCCCATGCATCGCAGCTGCTGTGCCACTTCGTAGGCGATCAGCCCGCCGAACGAGAAGCCGCCCAGCGAGTACGGCCCGACAGGCTGCACACGGCGCATCTGCAGGATGTACTCGCGGGCCATGTCGGCAACGCGCAGATGAGGCTCCTGCCCTTCCCCGAGGCCGCGCGCCTGCAGGCCGAGCACGGGGCGCGGCGTCTGCAGCGCACGCAGCACCGCCCACAGTTCCAGGAAGTTGCCGGCCAGGCTGTGCATGACGAAGAACGGTCGTCCAGTTCCGGGCCGCAGTTGCACCAGCGGCACCGGCGAATCCCAAGCCGCCGCGTCGATCACGCCGGCCAACTGGCGGATGGTGGGAGCTTGCAGCAGCGTGGCCAGCGACAGCTCCTGGTTCGTCGCGCGCTGGATCTCGGCCAGCATGCGGGCGGCCAACAGCGAGTTGCCGCCCAGATCGAAGAAGTCGTCGTCCAGGCCAATGGGAGCTCGACCGAAGGCAGCCTCCCACAGGGCCCGGAGGTAGACCTCATGGTCACGCCGCGAACGCCAGCCCGGGGCTGGAGGCAAGGGAGGAAGCAGCGACCGCGAAGCATCGACCGCACCTGCCGACGCGAACGCAGGGGGGGGTTCGAGCGAAGAGACGGAGTTCATTGCCAGCTCGGGCCTGCGAGGTTTCCAACGACTCGCAGAGGATGGCGCCGCCCCCTGCCGCACACCAGCAGCGCGGCTCCCATTGCAACGTAGGCCGCGGCCTACAGGGGTTTCACGGAGGGTGCCGCCAGGACCGAAGGAGCCAAAGAAAAAGCGCCCGGTGGGCGCTTTTCTCTCGTCTGCTTGGTGGGCGGTGCAGGGTTCGAACCTGCGACCCCTGCCGTGTGAAGGCAGTGCTCTACCGCTGAGCTAACCGCCCGAAATCTTCGGGAAGCCGCAGATTATGCCACAAGGCTTTCGGCCTCCAGGCTGCGCCAGGCCGTCTTGCCACCGGAGGCCTTGTCCAGCTCGGCCAGCACCGCTTCGTGAGCCGCGGCCTCGGTTTCGTTGGCAGCGATCACCGGCAGATCGAACTGGCTGAAGTCGATGGCGGCGATGACCACGTCGCCACCGGCCGATTCGCCGGCGTCGATCACCAGGGAATCCTGGCCGCGCGTCATGTTGATGTAGACCTCGGCGAGCAGGCCCGCGTCGAGCAAGGCGCCGTGCAAGGTGCGGTTGGAGTTGTCGACCTCCAGGCGCTTGCACAGCGCGTCGAGCGAGTTCGACTTGCCGGGGAACATCTCGCGCGCCATCACCAGCGTGTCGGTGATCTGGCTCACGTAACTCGCGAACTTGCCGCGGCCCAGGCGCTTGAGCTCTTCGTTGAAGAAGCCCACGTCGAAGCTCGCGTTGTGGGCGATGACCTCGGCGCCGGCGAGGTAGTCCATCAGCTCGTCGGCAACTGCCGCAAACAGCGGCTTGTCGGCCAGGAACTCGTCCGTCAACCCGTGGATCTTGACCGCGTCTTCGTGGTTGGGCCGCTCGGGGTTGAGGTAGAAGTGCTTGTTGTTGCCGGTGAGCCGGCGGTTCACCATCTCCACGCAACCGATCTCGATGATGCGGTCGCCCGACTCGGGGCTGAGGCCGGTGGTTTCGGTGTCAAAGAAGATCTGTCTCATGCTGCGGCCCCCTTGGCTTGCCGGCCGGCGGCCCACAACCAGATGGCGGCACCGGCCACGATCATCGGGATGCACAGCCACTGGCCCATGCTCAGGCCCAGCGCGAGGTGCTCCAGGCCCTTGTCGGGCTGGCGGAAGTACTCCACCACGAAGCGGCAGATGCCGTAACCGAACACGAAGGCGGCGCCGACCTGGCCAGGCGCGCGCTCCTTGCGGGCGTAGATCCAGAGCAGCACGAAAAGCAGCAGGCCTTCGAGACCGAACTGGTAGAGCTGCGACGGATGGCGCGGCTCCGGCCCGCCCGACTGCGGGAACACCATCGCCCAGGGCAGGCTGGGGTCGGCGAGGCGGCCGTACAGCTCACCGTTGATGAAGTTGCCGATGCGCCCGGACGCCAGGCCCGTGGGAACGCAAGGCGCGATCAGATCGAAGGCTTGCAGCACCGAGCGCTTGCGCGAACGCGCAAACAAGGCCACGGCCGCCACCACGCCCAGCAAGCCGCCATGGAAGGACATGCCTCCCTTCCAGACGGCGAACACCTCCAGCGGGTTCTTGAGGTAGTGCTCGAAGTTGTAGAACAGCACGAAGCCGAGCCGCCCGCCGATCACCACGCCCAGCACGCCGTAGAACAGCATGTCTTCGACATCGCGCCGGTTCCAGCCATCGGCCGCGAACCAGGGCTTCTTGACGCGGATGGAGGCCAGCCACAGGAAGAGGCCGAAGGCGACCAGGTAGGTCAGCCCGTACCAGTGGATGGCCACGGGCCCGATCTGCAGGGCGATGGGGTTGAACTGGGGATGAACGAGCATGGAGAGGCTGAAGCGGCGGAAAGCAGCGCGAACGATACCGCACGCGCCCCACCCAGGGCTTTCAGCCCGCGTCGGCCACCGAGCGTTTCACGTAGTCGACGAAGCGCGCCACCACCGGCCCGGCGTCGGCTGGCCACACCAGACTGGTCTCCGCGCGTGGCGCCGCGGCCACCAGCGCCGTGGGCAGGCGCCGGTAGACGACGCCGGGGCGCTGCAGCGTCGTCACCGACTCGGGCACCCAGGCCAGCCCCAGCCCGGCTGACACCAGATTGACGATGGTCTGCATCTGGATCGCCTCTTGCGCGATGACCAGCGAGGCGCTGTGCCGGTGGTAGAAGGCCAGCACCGCGTCGTACAGCGAAGGCGCGATGCCGCGCGGGAAGATGATCAGCGGCTGCGCAAGGATCTGCGCCAGCGTCAACCGCCGCGCGCTGTTGAGCGGCGAAGCCTCGGGCACCGCAAGCACCATCGGCTCGATGCTCACCGACAGGCGTGACAAAGGCTGAGCCGTGCCTTCCGGTGCCATGTTGGGGGCGTGCAGCACAAAGCCGGCGTCGGCCTCGCCTTGCTCGAAGGCGCGCAGTTGCACGTCGGTCGTGGCCTCGCGCAGCACCACCTCCACACCCGGCTCCGCCTCGCGGAAGCCGCGCAGCCAACCCGGCAACGGGCCGAAACCCACGGTCGACACGAAGCCCAGCCGCAGCCGCCCCACCGCACCATGCCCCGCCGACTGGGCGATGCCCGGCAGCGAGGCCGCCTGCAGCAGCAGCTGGCGCACCGGCTCGATCAACGCCTGCCCGGCCGGCGTGAGCGCCACCTGGCGACGCGTGCGCTCGAACAGCGGCACGCCGAGGCGGGCTTCGAGTTGCTGGATGGCGAGCGTGAGCGGCGGCTGGGTGATGTGCAGCTTCTGTGCCGCCCGGCCGAAGTGCAGCGTCTCGGCCAGCACCAGGAACTGCCGCCATACGCGGAGCTCGATCTGCAAGGTCGCGTCATTCATACGCCCAACATATTAATACCAACGGGTGGATATATTGGACGCGGCACTACGCCGACGGGATACTTCCCCTCCCCGCCATCCAGCCAGGACACCGCCATGAGCAGCATCAACCGCCGTTCCAAGAACATCACCGAGGGCGTGGCCCGCGCGCCCAACCGTTCGATGTACTACGCCCTGGGCTACCAGGAAGGCGACTTCAAGAAGCCCATGATCGGCGTGGCCAACGGGCACTCGACCATCACGCCCTGCAACTCGGGCCTGCAGCGCCTGGCCGATGCCGCTGTGATCGGCCTGAAGGACGCCGGCGCCAACCCGCAGATCTTCGGCACGCCCACCATCAGCGACGGCATGGCCATGGGGACCGAGGGCATGAAGTACAGCCTGGTGTCGCGCGAGGTCATCGCCGACTGCGTGGAGACCTGCGTCGGCGGCCAGTGGATGGACGGCGTGATGGTCATCGGCGGCTGCGACAAGAACATGCCCGGCGGCATGATGGGCATGCTGCGCGCCAACGTGCCCTCGCTCTACATCTATGGCGGCACCATCCTGCCCGGCAAGTACAAGGGCCAGGACCTCAACATCGTCAGCGTCTTCGAAGCCGTCGGCCAGTTCAGCGCCGGCAAGATGAGCGAAGAAGACTTCTGCCAGATCGAGCGCCGCGCCATCCCCGGCAGCGGCTCCTGCGGCGGCATGTACACCGCCAACACCATGAGCTCGTCCTTCGAGGCGCTGGGCCTGTCACTGCCGTATGCGTCGACCATGGCCAACGTGGAAGAGGAGATCGTGGCGATGGTGAGCCGCGCCTCCAAGGTGCTGGTCGAGGCGGTGAAGAACGACCTCAAGCCGCGCGACATCGTCACCAAGAAGGCGATCGAGAACGCGGTCGCCGTGATCATGGCCACTGGCGGCTCGACCAATGCCGTGCTGCACTTCCTCGCCATCGCGCACGCGGCCGGCGTGGACTGGAGCATCGACGACTTCGAGCGCGTGCGCCGCCGCACCCCGGTGCTGTGCGACCTGAAGCCAAGCGGCCAGTACCTCGCCATCGACCTGCACCACGCGGGTGGCATCCCGGCCGTGATGAAGGAGCTGCTCAAGGCCGGCCTGCTGCATGGTGATTGCATCACCATCACCGGCAAGACGGTCGCCGAGAACCTGGCCGACGTGCCGGCACTCTCGTCCGAGCAGAAGGTGATCCGCCCGGTATCCAACCCGATCTACGCGGAAGGCCACCTCGCCATCCTCAAGGGCAACCTGAGCCCCGAAGGCTGCGTGGCCAAGATCACCGGCCTCAAGAACCCGGCCATCACCGGCCCGGCGCGCGTGTTCGACGACGAGCAATCGGCACTCGCCGCCATCATGGCGAACCAGATCAAGGCCGGCGACGTGATGGTGCTGCGCTATCTCGGCCCCAAGGGCGGCCCCGGCATGCCGGAGATGCTGGCCCCGACCGGTGCGCTGATCGGCCAGGGCCTCGGCGAATCGGTGGGCCTCATCACCGACGGCCGCTTCTCCGGCGGCACCTGGGGCATGGTGGTCGGCCACGTTGCGCCCGAGGCCTACGAGGGCGGCAACATCGCCCTGGTGCACGAAGGCGACTCCATCACCATCGACGCCAAGACACTGAAGCTCGAACTCAACGTGCCCGAGGCCGAGCTTGCCAAGCGCCGCGCGGCCTGGAAGCGCCCTGCTCCGCGCTACACGCGCGGCGTGCTGGCGAAGTTTGCCAAGAACGCCTCCAGCGCCAGCTCGGGTGCGGTGCTCGACAAGTTCGAGTGATCTCTGCCAAGGCTAATAAAAAAGCGGCCCGCGGGCCGCTTTTGCTTTGTGCAACGGGTTCAGCGCTTGCGCTTGTGCCGGCGCCCCTTGGCGTCCATGCCTAGGTTCTCTAGGTTCTCTGCGCGCCTCTTGGCAACACGTGCGTCCATCTTGTCCATCTCGCGCCGCTTGGTGTAGCCGGTGGAATCAGCCCACAACCACCACACCACGGCAGCG
>NZ_DASSRA010000389.1:0-11364 GCF_035702065.1 Rhizobacter sp. | reverse complement strand
CTCGAAGTGCAGGTGCGGCCCGGTGGCCCAGCCGGTCGCGCCGACTGCGCCGATGCGCATGCCCTGGTCGACGCGCTGGCCCTTGCGTACGTCGATGCGGCTCAGGTGGCCGTAGAGCGTGGTGCGGTCGTTGCTGTGGCGGATCTGGACGACGTTGCAGTAGCCGTTTTGCCAGCCGGCGAAATCGACCACGCCATCACCCACGCTGCGCACCGCGGTGCCGGTCGGGGCGCCGTAGTCCACGCCCAGGTGGGCGCGCCAGGTCTTGAGGATGGGGTGCATGCGCATCGAGAAACCCGAGGTCACGCGCGAGAACTCCATCGGGCTGGCGAGGAACGCGCGGCGCTTGCTTTCGCCGTCGAAGCTGTAGTAGCCGCCCTTGCTGTTGGGTTCCTGGTACCACACGGCCGAGTAGCTGCGGCCGTTGTTGACGAACTCCGAAGCCAGCACGCGGCCGGAGGCCTGGTTCCAGGTGATGGGCTCGCCGTCGGCCGTGAGCGCTTCGTACAGCACCGTGAAGGTGTCGCCGCGGCGCAGCTCGCGGTGGAAGTCGATGTCGGTCGAGAACATCTCGGCCATTTGGGTGGCGATGGGGTCGGGGATGTGCGATTCGTCGGTGGCCGCAAACAGCGAGCTGCGGATGGTGCCGCTGCCCAGGCGCACCTGGCTTTCAAGTGCCGCCACTTCGACCTGCGCCTGCCACATGCCGTCGGAGCGCGTCACGCGCAGTCGCGAGAAGTGCGTGCTGAACTGCTCGGCGTTCTCGGCCGGGTAGCGGGCCACCAGCTCTTCGAGCTGGCCTGATTCGCTGGTGCGCACCTGCACCATCTTGCCGGCACGGCCTTCGAGCAGCTTGCGCGCCGTCTTGTCGGTGCGCAGGAAGGAGGCTGCGCTCACGTCGGCCACGTTCATGCGGGCCAGCAGGCTGTCGACGGTGTCGGCGCTGCGGGTGAGGTCGCTGCGGTAGAGCTCCAGCGTGTGCTCGGCCAGGGCTTCGAGCTGCGACGTGACGTCTTCGGGAGTGACGATTTCCGTCACCAAGCGCCGCGGCAGGTCGGCTGCATCCGGCGCGAGCGGGGCGATGCCGAAGGCCGTCACGCCGAAACCCATCAGGCCGGCCACCAGCAGCGAGGTGAGCGTGCGCGGGTGCCGTCCGGCGAAATGCGTGGCCTGCTCAGAAGCAGAGGCAACGGCGGTCTGAAGCTTGTCCAACGAAATCAATTTGGTGGCGTGGCCGCGAGGCCCGGTCTGCAAGCGCAGCGGGGCGGCGCTCTGGGTTGTCTCTGCCCGTGGGGCGCCCACTAGAATCGTGAGCGCTTGACGGGCCCTGTTTCACGGGGTGTTCCCGGCAGGGTGCGCGGCAGTATAGCCAGCGCTTTTTCCCCAATTTCCGGAATTCCCCGTAGTTCCGCTTGCCCCATGTCACAGTCTGAAATCCAGGCGGGTTCCCCCGAATCTGCGCCCAAGCACCCCATCACCGACAAGGTCCGCGAGGCACTGGCCATCTCGCTGCGAGGCTGCGACGAACTGCTGCCGCAAGCCGACTGGTTGGCAAAACTTGCCAAGTCAGAAGCAACGGGCGTGCCATTGCGGATCAAGCTCGGCCTGGACCCGACGGCGCCTGACATCCACGTCGGCCACACCGTGGTGCTGAACAAGATGCGGCAGCTGCAGGACATCGGCCACCAGGTCATCTTCCTGATCGGCGACTTCACCTCGATGATCGGCGACCCCTCCGGCCGCAACACCACCCGCCCGCCGCTCACGCCCGAGCAGATCAAGGCCAATGCCGAGACCTACTACAAGCAGGCGAGCCTGGTGCTCGACCCCGCCAAGACCGAGATCCGCTACAACAGCGAATGGAGCGACCCGCTGGGCGCGCGCGGCATGATCCAGCTCGCTGCCAAGTACACCGTGGCGCGCATGATGGAGCGCAACGACTTCCATGACCGCTTCAAGGCGGGCACGCCGATCAGCGTGCACGAGTTCCTCTACCCGCTGATGCAGGGCTACGACTCGGTGGCGCTCAAGAGCGACCTCGAGCTCGGCGGCACCGACCAAAAGTTCAACCTGCTGATGGGCCGCACGCTGCAGGCCGAATATGGCCAGGAGCCGCAGTGCATCCTGACCATGCCGCTGCTCGAAGGGCTCGATGGCGTGGAGAAGATGTCCAAGAGCAAGGGCAACTACATCGCCATCACCGAGCCGGCCAACGGCATGTTCGCGAAGATCCTCTCCATCAGCGACGAGCTGATGTGGAAGTACTTCACCCTGCTGAGCTTCAGGCCCGAGTCGGAGATCGCCAAGCTCAAGGTCGAGGTCGAAGGCGGGCGCAACCCGAAGGACGCGAAGGTGATGCTCGCCAAGGAGATCACCACGCGCTTCCACAGTGCCGCGGCGGCCGATGCGGCCGAGGCCGACTTCAACAACCGCGCGCGCGGTGGTGTGCCCGACGACATTCCCGACGTCTCGCTGGGTGGTGCCCCTCTGGGCATCGGCGCCTTGCTGAAGCAGGCGAACCTCGCGCCGTCGTCGAGCGAGGCCATGCGCCTGGTCGAAGGCGGTGGCGTGCGCATCGACGGTGGCGTGGTCAGCGACAAGGGTCTCAAGCTAGCTGCCGGCACCTACGTCGTGCAGGTGGGCAAGCGCAAGTTCGCCCGCGTGACGCTGGGCTGAGCATGCGCCGCCGCGCCGTGTTGTTGCTGGGTGTGGCTGCGCTGGCCGCTCACGCCGCGCCGCCGGCGGCCGAACAGGCGCGCATCGAGCGCTTGATCCAGTACGTTGAGTCGCAGAAGGACATCCGCTTCCTGCGCAACGGCAGCGCCTATTCGAGCAAGGACGCGGCCAAGTTCCTGCGCGGCAAGTTCAACAAGATGGGCGAGCACGTGAGCACGGCGCAGCAGTTCATCGAGCAGATCGCGTCCAGGTCGAGCACCACGGGCGAGGCCTACCTGATCCGTTTCGCGGATGGGCGCGAGGTGCCGGCCGCCCGGTTCCTGGGCGATGAACTGCAGCGGATGGACCGCTGAGTGATCTCGATCAGCCAACGCGTCAGCGAAGCGCGCGTCGAAGTCGCCGGCCAGGTCATCGGTGCCATTCGCCAGGGATTGCTCGTGCTGGTGTGTGCCGAACCTGCCGACACCGAGGCCATCGCCGACAAGCTCGTCGCCAAGCTGCTCAAGCTGCGTGTGTTCTCCGACGAGGACGGCAAGATGAACCGCAGCGTGGTCGACGTGCAGGGCGGGCTCCTCATCGTCAGCCAGTTCACCCTCGCGGCCGACGTCTCCGGCGGCAACCGACCGAGCTTCACCGGCGCGGCGCCCCCCGAGCTGGGCCGCCGGCTCTACGAGCGTGTGCTGGCCACGGCGCGGGCGCAGCACCCGGTGGTGGCCGCCGGCGAGTTCGGTGCCGACATGAAGCTGCACCTCGTCAACGACGGGCCGGTCACCATCCCCTTCACGCTGCGCGCATAAAAAAGGCCGCCCGAAGGCGGCCAGGGGTTCCACTGAGGAGATCGGTGCGGCTCGGTCAGTCGGCTTGCAGCCCGCGCCCTCGCAGAGCTCGGGCCCCTCCTAAGGCGAGACGGTGTGCGTAGTGCACACCGTCACGTCCTTAGTCGGCGTACTGGCCGTTGGCCTTGATGATGGGCGTCCACTTGTTGATTTCGTCGGCGACGAACTTCTTGTGCTCGGCCGGGTTCACGCGTGCATCGGCGGCCACCACGGCGCCCAGGCCTTCTTCGTTCTTGATGAAGGTGCCGTCCTTCAGGGCCAGCTTGAGTGCCGCGTTGATCTTGTCGAGCACCGGCTTGGGCGTGCCCTTCGGTGCATAGAGCGCGTGCCAGATGGTCACGTTGAAGCCCTTGAGGCCGGATTCATCGAGCGTGGGCAGCTTGGCCAGCGCCGGGATGGTGAGGCGCTTGGTCGTGGTCACGGCGAAGGCCGTCACCTTGCCGGCTTCGATCTGGCCGGTGGTGTTGGTGGTCTGGTCGCACATGATGTCGACTTGGCCGCCCAGCAGGTCGTTCATGGCCGGGGCCGTGCCCTTGTAGGGCACCGGCACCATGTCGGTCTTGAGCGTGCTCTGCAGCAGCATGCCGCACATGTGCGAGGCCGAGCCCAGGCCGGCGTTGGCGATGTTGACCTTGCCCTTGTTGGCCAGGATCCAGCTCTGCAGCTCGGGGTAGGTCTTGGCCGCCAGCGTGGGGCGGCTGATCAGCGTCATCGGCACTTCGTTGATGAGGCCCAGGTACTCGAAGTCTTCCAGCGGCTTGAACTGCAGGTTGCGGTACAGCGCCGGCGAGGTGGCCATGCCGATGTGGGTGATGAGCAGCGTGTAGCCGTCGGGCGTGGCGCGCGCCACCTTGGCGGCGCCCAGCGTGCCGCCGGCACCGGCCACGTTGTCGATCACCACGGCCTGGCCGCCCAGGGGCTTGCGCACGGCCTCGGCGAAGTCGCGGCCCACCTTGTCGGTCGGGCCGCCGGCGGCGAACGGGATCACGATGGTGACGGGCTTCTCGGGGTACTCGGCGAAGGCGCTGGTGGCCGCCAGGGGGGCCAGCAGGGCGAGCAGCAGACGCTTCATGGGGGACTTCCTTTCACGGGGGCTCGGAGACTGCGAATCCAGGCATTGTCGGCAGCGCCATTCGCACTGGCATGCCGGAAACTACGTAAGCCCCCGTCCGCGATTACCCCAGGCCGTTGACGCAAATCAATCAATCGAACTTGCGCGTGTCGTCGATCACCTTGCCGTCGTTGGGCAGGCTGCAGGGGGCGCACAACTCGACCTCGCTGCGCAGCTTGGTCACGTCGCGCATGGCTTCGGCCAAACGGGTGGCCAAGGGCTCGGTCGCGCCGGCTGCTTCGACCTTGAGCACCATGCGGTCGTTGGCCATCTCGCCGCTGATGACCAGGCGCGCCTTGCTCACCTCGGGGAATCGGCGCACGACCTCGGCCACCTGGCTCGGGTGCACGAACAGGCCTCTGACCTTGGCCGTCTGGTCAGCGCGCCCCATCCAGCCCTTGATGCGGGTGTTGGTGCGGCCGGTCGGGCAGGTGCCGGGCAGCACCGCCGAGAGGTCGCCGGTGCCGAAGCGGATCAGCGGGTAGTCGGGGTTGAGCGTGGTCACCACCAGTTCGCCGACCTCGCCCTCGGGTACCGGGTCGCCGGTGCCGGGGCGCACGATCTCGACGATCACGCCCTCGTCGAGCACCAGGCCCTGGCGGGCCGAGGTCTCGTAGGCGATGGTGCCCAGGTCGGCCGTGCCGTAGAACTGGTAGGCGGTGATGCCACGCTCGGCCAGCCAGTCGCGCAGGCTGGGCGGGAAGGCCTCGGCGCCCACCGCCGCCTTCTTCAGCGACGGGATTGGGACGCCCATCTCGGCCGCCTTCTCGACGATCAGCTTGAGGAAGCTGGGCGTGCCCATGTAACCCGCGGGGCGGAGGTCGGCGATGGCCTGCACCTGCAGCTCGGTCTGCCCGGTGCCGCCGGGGAACACGGTGCAGCCCAGCGCCTGCGCGCCGGTCTGCATCATCGATCCGGCCGGTGTGAAGTGGTAGCTGAAGCCGTTGTGCGCCAGGTCGCCGGCGCGAAAGCCAGCGGCGAAGAGCGCCCGCGCCACGCGCCAGTAGTCCGATGCCGCGCCTTCGGGTTCGTAGATGCGGCCGGGCGACTGGAACACGCTCCTCGCCTGCCCCCAGCCGATGGCCGAGAAACCGCCGAACACATCACGCGCGCGCTCGGCGTGCTGGCGCTCCATCAGCTCGTGCTTGCGCGTCACCGGCAGGTGGGCCAGTGCGGCGCGGCTGGTCACCTCGCGGGCCGCAACGCCTTGCAGGCTCTGTGCAAAGGCGGTGGCGCGGGCCTGCGCGTGCGCCACCTGCGCCGGCAAGGCCGTCATCAGCGCGCGTTCGCGTTCGGCGGGTGAGCGGGTTTCGAGGGCGTCGTAGTGCTCGTTCATCACTCTGCGTCTTGTTGCCAGCGCGCCAGGCGCTTCTTCACTTCATCGACGAGCTTGCGCACGTCGGCGCTGTTCTTCAGCGTGAACGGCTGCCACTCGGGCGACACGGCCGGCCGCTTGGCGAGCCGTGCATCGATCGAGCCGGTGCTGGCGGCGAGCTCGATGACGCGCTTGCCCCCGATCTCGAAGCCGGTCCCTCGTTCGACGAGCGGCTTGAGGTCACGCAGCTGGCGCTTCAGCGCGACCAGTGCCTCCGCCGGCTTGAATGCCGGCGGGGCGAAGAAGTCGTCATCGCTCATGCCAGCCACCTCTTGCGCCGCTTGTAGCTCTTCACGTCGCGGAAGCTCTTGCGGTCGCCGCCCCCCACGCCCAGGTAGAACTCCTTCACGTCCTCGTTGTCGGCCAGGGCAGAGGCGGCGCCGTCCATCACGATGCGGCCGTTCTCCAGGATGTAGCCGTAGTCCGCATAGCGCAGCGCCATGCCGGTGTTCTGCTCGGCCAGCAGGAAGGTCACGTGCTCGCGGGTATTGAGGTCTTTCACGATCTCGAACACCTCCTGCACGATCTGCGGCGCGAGGCCCATCGAGGGCTCGTCGAGCAGCACCATCTTCGGGTTGGCCATCAGCGCGCGGCCGATGGCGCACATCTGCTGCTCGCCGCCCGAGGTGTAGGCCGCCTGCGAGGTGCGACGTGTCTTCAAACGCGGAAAGTAGCTGTAGACCTTCTCCAGCGTCTGCGCCACCGCGGCCTTGCCGTCGCGCCGCGTGTAGGCGCCGGTGAGCAGGTTCTCCTCGATGGTGAGGTGGGCGAAGCAGTGCCGGCCTTCCATCACCTGGATCACGCCGCGGTTGACCATCTCCGAGGTGGAGAGCGCCTCGATGCGCTCGCCGCGCAGCTCGATGCTGCCCTTGGTGACCGCGCCGCGCTCGCCCGCCAGCAGGTTGCTGACCGCGCGCAAGGTGGTCGTCTTGCCGGCGCCGTTGCCGCCGAGCAAGGCCACGATGCCGCCTTCGGGCACCTGCAGCGAGACGCCCTTCAACACGAGGATCACGTGGTTGTAGATGACCTCGATGCCGTTGACGTTGAGGAGGATGGGCGGACTCATGGTGTTTGTCTCATGCGGACGTGGGCGCGGGGCTTCGATACCTCAGCCTGAGCGGGTGGTGGCGTGCCACGGCCGACGAACACACACCAGCCGTTCGGGCTGAGGTATCGAAGCCGCGTGCCGCCACCCGCAAGCCATCAGCTCTGACAGTCTTCAGGCGTGCGCCGCGTCAGCTTCTTCTCCGCCGCGTACTTGTCCGCCGCCGCTTTCACCATCGGCTTGATGATCTGCTCGTCGGCTTGCAGCCAGCCCGAGCTGAACACCCACTTGCTGCCGTCCCAGGTGTGCACGCGGGCCCAGTTGGCGCCCAGGTGGTCGACGCAGCTGGTGCTGACCGGGCGCATCACGTTGGCGAAGCCGAGCGCGTCGAGCTTCTTCTGGTCGAGCGCCAGGTTCTCCAGGCCCCAGCGCGTCTGCTCGCCGGTCATCACCTTGCCCTTGCCGAAGCGTTCCTGCGCACGCTTGACGCCTTCCACGGCCAGCATGGCCGAGATGGCGCCGCGCATGTAGAGCACGCTGCCCACCTCTTCCTTCGGCCCGGTGCCCTGGCCCTTGCCATGCACCAACGCCAGCACGTCCTTCACGAACTTGGAGTCGGGCTCGGCACCGTGTTGCATGGTCACGGCGTTGTAGCCCTTGGCGCCTTCGCCCACGTCCTTCACGTCGGGCTCGGCGCCGGCCCACCACACGCCGTACATCTTCTCGCGCGGGTAGGCCACGGCCTGGGCTTCCTTGATGGCGGTGGAGTTCATCACGCCCCAGCCCCACAGCATCACGTAGTCGGGGCGGCTCTGGCGCACCTGCAGCCAGGTCGACTTCTGCTCCACGCCCGGCGCCGTCACCGGCAGCAACTGCAGCTCGAAGCCGAGCATGGCGGCGCGCTGCTGCAGCAGCGGAATGGGCTCCTTGCCATACGGGCTGTCGTGGTAGACGAGGGCGATCTTCTTGCCCTTGAGCTTGGCCATGCCGCCTTCCTTGGCGCCGATCTGCTGCACCAGTGCATCGGCCGCCACCCAGTAGGTGCCGATGAGCGGGAAGTTCCACTTGAACACGCCGCCGTCCTGCGATTCGCTGCGGCCGTAGCCGGCCGTGATGAGCGGGATCTTGTCGCCCGGCGCCTTCTCGGTCAGCGCGAAGGTGGCGCCGGTGGACAGCGGCTGCACGACGGTGGCGCCGCCGTTCTTGCCCTTCAGGCGCTCGTAGCACTCGACGCTGCGCGCCGTGTCGTAGCCGGTTTCGCATTCCTCGAAGCTGATCTTGACCTTGTTGATGCCGCCTTGCGCGTTCACGAGCTTGAGGTAATCGACATAGCCGTTGGCCCAGGGCGTGCCGTTGGGCGCGTAGGGGCCGGTGCGATACGAGAGCACCGGGAAGAACTGTTCCTGAGCTTGCGCAGCCAGGCTGGTGGCGGCAACGGCAACGATGAGCGCGAGAGCTTTCAGTTTCATGATGTCTCCTTGGGTAGCGTCGTGAGAATCAGTGAGGGAAGGGCCACAACCGCAGCTTCTCTTTGGCGGTGGACCACAAGCGTGCCAAGCCATGCGGCTCGACGATCAGAAAGAAGACGATGAGGCCGCCGAAGATCATCAGCTCGGCGTGCGACGAGGTGGCGGTCTGCACCTCGACGCCGAACAGCCGGCCGATGGCGGGCAGCAACTGCGCCAGCACGATGGGCAGCACCACGATGAAGAAGGCGCCGAAGAAGCTGCCCATGATCGAGCCCAGCCCGCCAATGATCACCATGAACAAGAGCTGGAACGATCTGTCGATCGAGAAGGCCGCCGGCTCCCATGCGCCCAGGTAGACGAAGCCCCACAGCGCGCCGGCCACGCCGACGATGAAGGAGCTGACCGCAAAGGCGGTGAGCTTGGCGTACACCGGGCGGATGCCGATCACCGCGGCGGCCACGTCCATGTCGCGCATCGCCATCCACTCGCGGCCGATGGCGCCGCGCACCAGGTTCTTCGCGAGCAGGCCGAACACGCACAGGAAGACCAGGCAGAACAGGTACTTCTGCACCGGCGTCTCGATGGGCAGGCCGAACACCTGCAGCCCAGAGACGTTGACCGAGCCCGAGGCCGAGTTGTTGGTGAACCAGGTGATGCGCAGGAAGGCCCAGTCGGTGAAGAACTGCGCCGCGAGGGTGGCCACCGCGAGGTAGAGGCCTTTGATGCGCAGGCTGGGGATGCCGAACAGCACGCCCACCGCGGTGGCACACAGACCGCCCAGCAGCAACGAAAGGATGAGCGGCATGCCCTCGATGCGCACGTTGAAGTTGTAGGCCGCGTAGGCGCCCACCGCCATGAAGGCGCCGGTGCCGAGCGAGATCTGCCCGCAGTAGCCGACCAGGATGTTCAGCCCCAGCGCGGCGAGCGAGAGGATGAGGAAGGGGATCAGGATGGCGCGGAACAGGTACTCATCGGCCGTGAAGGGCACGACGATGAAGGCCACCGCGAGCAGCAGCAGGATGGCCGCGCGGTCCTGCAGGATCGGGAAGATCTGCAGGTCGGCGCGGTAGGACGTCTTGAACTGGCCGTTCTCTCTGTAGAGCATGGTCAGACCCGATCGATGATCTTCTCGCCGAACAAACCCTGCGGGCGAACCAGCAGGAACAAGAGCGCCAGCACATAGGCAAACCAGATCTCGATGCCACCACCCAGGTGCGGCCCGATGTAGACCTCGGACAGCTTCTCGCCCACGCCGATCAGCAGCCCGCCGACGATGGCGCCCGGCACCGAGGTGAGCCCGCCCAGGATCACCACCGGCAGGGCCTTCAGCGCCACCAGCGAGAGCGAGAACTGCACACCCAGCTTGCTGCCCCAGATGATCCCGGCCACCAGGGCGACGAAACCGGCCACCGACCACACGATGACCCAGATGCGCTTGAGCGGGATGCCGATCGACTGCGCGGCCTGGTGGTCGTCGGCCACCGCGCGCAGGGCGCGGCCGGTGGCGGTCTTCTGGAAGAAGAGCGAGAGCACCGCCACCAGCGCGGCGGCGATCAGCGCGGCGTAGAGGTCTTCCTTGCCGATGAGGATGCCGCCTTCGAACATCTGCTCGCCGACGATCACCGGCTCCTTGGGCATGCCCACGTCGATCTTGTAGATGTCGGAGCCGAACAGGCTCTGGCCGAAGCCTTCGAGGAAGTAGGTGATGCCCAGCGTGGCCATCAGCAGCGTGATGCCTTCCTGGTTGACCAGCCGGCGCAGGGCGAGGCGCTCGATGGCCCAGGCCACGCACACCATCACCAGCGTGGCGCCGATGAAGGCCAGGCCGTTGGCGACGAGCTTGCTCTCGAAGCCGAGCAGCTTCGGAATCCACTCCGAGAAGCGCGCCATCGCGAGTGCCGCGAACAGCACCATCGCGCCCTGCGCGAAGTTGAAGACGCCCGAGGCCTTGTAGATCAGCACGAAGCCGAGCGCGATCAAGGCGTAGAGCATGCCGGCCATGAGGCCGCCGAAGAGGGTTTCGAGGAAGAAGCCCATCAGTGTTGCACTCCCAAATACGCGCGGATCACGTCCGGGTTGTTGCGCACATCGTCCGGCGCCCCGTCGCCGATCTTCTTGCCGTAGTCGAGCACCACCACGCGGTCGCTCAAGTCCATCACCACGCTCATGTCGTGTTCGATCAGCACGATGGTGGTGCCGAACTCGTCGTTCACGTCGAGGATGAAGCGGCTCATGTCCTGCTTCTCTTCCACGTTCATGCCGGCCATGGGCTCGTCGAGCAGCAGCACCTGCGGCTCCATCGCGAGCGCGCGGCCCAGGTCCACGCGCTTCTGCAGGCCGTAGGGCATGCGGCCGACCGGCGTCTTGCGGTAGGGCTGGATCTCGAGGAAGTCGATGATGCGTTCGACCACCTCGCGCTGCGCGATCTCTTCGCGCTGCGCAGGCCCGAGGCGGATGGCCTGCAGCAGCAGGTTCGACTTCATCTTCAGGTTGCGCCCGGTCATGATGTTGTCGAGCACGCTCATGCCCTTGAACAGCGCCAGGGTCTGGAACGTGCGCGCGATGCCCATCTCGGCGACCTGGCGCGGGTTCATGTGGCGGAACGTCTTGCCGCGGAAGGCGATCGAGCCCTGCTGCGGCTGGTACACGCCGTTGATGCAGTTGAGCATGCTGCTCTTGCCCGCGCCGTTGGGGCCGATGATGGCGCGCACCTCGTGCTCGCGCACGTCGAAGCTGATGTCCGACAGCGCCTTCACGCCGCCGAAGGCCAGGCCGATGCCGCGCACGTCGAGGATCACGTCGCCGGCGGCGCGCCGCGTGTTCATGCCGCCTGCCTCGCGGGTGGGAACGTC
>NZ_DASSRA010000388.1:0-3277 GCF_035702065.1 Rhizobacter sp. | reverse complement strand
GCGGGTAGGCGGACGGCAGATCCCATTTGGTCTGGGCCTGCGCGGGCCCGGTGAGGGCTCCGGCCAGGGCGAGCGCGGCGGCGCAGAGCGAGCGACGGGTCAGATTCATGGCGTTCCAGTCAACGAAGTGGTGAAGGGAAGTAGCACGCTGTGTGCCATCGGAGAAGGCCATCTGAAGGCTGGCAAGGCGCTTGAAGTCTAGGAATCATTCCGATAAATTGTCAATAAATTTTCAACGTTTTGGGGAAACTACGGAATGGCCCGCACCCAGCAGAGCACCTCAAGGCCTACCCGCAAGCCCGCGGCGGCAGAAGCCAAGCGCGGCATCGTGTCGTCGTCGCACCTGGTGTCGCCGCGCAGCGTGGAGCTGTCGGAGTTCGAGTTCGGCCTCATCGTGGCGTGGAACGCGTTCTCGCGCTGGGCGGTGCGCTGCATGGCCGCCGCCGGCTGCCCCGACCTCACCATCACCGACGTGCTGCTGATGCACCACATCAGCCACCGCGCGCGCAACAAGAAGCTGGCCGACATCTGCTTCGTGCTCAACTACGAAGACACCCACGTGGTGGCCTATTCGCTCAAGAAGCTGGTGGCCGGCGGCCTGGCGCGTGCCGACAAGGTGGGCAAGGAAGTCTTCTACAGCCCCACGCCGCAAGGCGAGGCCCTGGTTCAGAAGTACCGCGAGGTGCGCGAGGCCTGCCTGGTGGACAACCTCGACGTGGAACGCAACCACGACATCGGTGAGCTGGCGCGGTTGCTGCGCACCATGTCGGGCCTGTACGACCAGGCGGCGCGTGCCGCCACGAGTCTTTGATCGGAGTGCCATGCAGAACCAAGAGCAAATCAAGCGCTGGCAGTTCTGGATCGACCGCGGCGGCACCTTCACCGACGTGGTCGGCAAGCGGCCCGACGGCTCGCTCGTCACCCACAAGCTGCTGAGCGAGAACCCCGAGCAGTACCGCGACGCGGCGGTGGCCGGCATCCGGCATCTGCTGGGCCTGAAGGCGGACGAACCCATCCTGCCAACCGTGGTGGAGTGCGTGAAGATGGGCACCACGGTGGCCACCAACGCGCTGCTGGAACGCAAGGGCGAGCGCACCCTGCTGGTGACCACGCAGGGCTTCCGCGATGCCTTGCGCATCGGCTATCAGGAGCGCCCGCGCCTCTTCGATCGCCACATCGTGCTGCCGGAGCTGCTCTACAGCCGCGTGATCGAGGCGCGCGAACGCGTCGGGGCGCAGGGCGAAGTGGTGCAGCCACTCGATGAATCGCAGCTGCGTGCCGACCTGCAGGCAGCCCACGCCGACGGCCTGCGCAGCGCGGCCATCGTCTTCATGCACGGCTACCGCTTCCAGGCGCACGAGCAGGCAGCCAAGCGGCTGGCGCAGGCGGTGGGCTTCACGCAGATCAGCGTTTCGCACGAAGTGAGCCCGCTGATGAAGCTGGTGGGGCGAGGCGACACCACGGTGGTCGACGCCTATCTCTCGCCCATCCTGCGCCGCTACGTGGAGCAGGTGGCGCTCGACATGCCAGGCGTGAAGCTCTTCTTCATGCAGTCGTCGGGCGGGCTCACCGATGCGCATGCCTTCCAGGGCAAGGACGCGATCCTGTCCGGTCCCGCAGGGGGCATCGTCGGCATGGTGCGAACGGCACAACTCGCCAAAGACGATCTGGGCGCGATTGACGGCAATGCGCGCGTGATCGGCTTCGACATGGGCGGCACCTCCACCGACGTGAGCCACTTCGCCGGCGAGTTCGAGCGTGCCTTCGAGACGCAGGTCGCCGGCGTGCGCATGCGCGCGCCGATGATGAGCATCCACACGGTGGCGGCGGGCGGCGGTTCCATCCTCAGCTTCGACGGCGCGCGCTTCCGCGCCGGCCCCGAGAGCGCGGGCGCCAACCCCGGGCCGGCCTGCTACCGGCGCGGCGGCCCGCTGGCGGTGACCGATGCGAACGTGATGCTGGGCAAGATCCAGCCGGCCTTCTTCCCCAAGGTGTTCGGCCCGCACGCCGACCAGTCGCTGGACCGCGAGGCCGTGGTGCAGGGCTTCACCCGCATGGCCGCCGACATCGAACGCGCCACCGGCACCCGGCGCACACCCGAAGCCGTGGCCGAAGGTTTCATCGACATCGCCGTGGGTGCGATGGCCAATGCCATCAAGAAGATCTCGGTGGCGCGCGGCTACGACGTGACGCGCTACGCGCTGCAGTGCTTCGGCGGCGCCGGCGGCCAGCACGCCTGCCGCGTGGCCGATGCCCTGGGCATGACGCGCGTGTTCGCCCACCCGCTGGCTGGCGTGCTTTCGGCCTACGGCATGGGCCTGGCCGACCAGAGCGTGATGCGCGAGAGCGCGATCGAGCTGCCCCTGGCCACCGCGTTGCCCACGGCCAGCGAGCGCCTGGACGCGCTGGCACGCGACACCGCCGACGAACTGCGCCGCCAGGGCGTGAGCAGTGCCGATGTGGTCGTACACAGGCGCGTGCACGTCCGCTACCAGGGCACCGACTCGGCGCTGGTCGTGCCCTTCGGCAGTGCAGCCGAGATCCAGGCCGCGTTCGAGGCCGCTTACCGCCGCCGTTTCGCCTTCCTGATGAGCGAACGCGCGCTGGTGGTGGAGGCGGTATCGGTCGAGGCGGTCGGCGCTGGCGATGCACCCGCCGAAGCGGCACACACCGACCTGGCCAACGGCCCTGCGCCCGTGGCCGACACCGTCAAGCTCTACAGCGGCGGCCGCTGGTGGGATGCAGCACTGGTCGTTCGCGAGCAGGCACGCCCTGGCCATACCGTCGATGGCCCGGCCATCATTGCCGAGAAGAACGCGACGACCGTCGTCGAACCTGGCTGGCGCGCACGCCTGACCGCGCTCGACCACCTGGTGCTCGAGCGCGTGCAGCCGCGCGAAGCGCGTCGGGCCATCGGCACCACGGTCGACCCGGTGATGCTGGAGGTGTTCAACAACCTCTTCATGAACATCGCCGAGCAGATGGGGCTGCAACTGCAGAACACCGCCTATTCGGTCAACATCAAGGAGCGGCTCGACTTCTCCTGCGCGCTGTTCGACGCCGAGGGCAACCTCATCGCCAACGCCCCGCACATGCCGGTGCACCTGGGCTCGATGAGCGAATCGATCAAGACCGTGATCCAGGGCCACGCCGGGCGCATGCAGCGCGGCGACGTGTACGTGCTGAACGACCCGTACCACGGCGGCACCCATCTGCCCGACGTCACCGTCGTGACGCCGGTCTTCGCGGACGAGGGCGACGAGATCCTCTTCTACGT
>NZ_DASSRA010000387.1:0-2766 GCF_035702065.1 Rhizobacter sp. | reverse complement strand
GCACACCACCACCCGTTCGGGCTGAGGTATCGAAGCCTGGCACGGCCTGCGCGGGCCTTCGATACCTCAGGCTGAACGGCTGCAAGTTGCACACAGGAGTTCGCGATGCTGTCTAGAACCGCCGACCACCTCTTCTGGATGGCACGCTACATGGAGCGTGCCGAGAACACCGCGCGCATGCTCGACGTCAACTACCAGACGTCCTTGCTGCCTCAATCGGCCGACGCCGCCGAGAACGGCTGGCGCGGCCTGCTCAGCATCTCCGAGCTGACCCACGACTACAACGAGCGCTACGGCGACATCAGCGCACAGAAGGTCATGGCCTACATGGTCAGCGACGAGAAGAACCCCTCCAGCATCTACAGCTGCCTGATGGCCGCACGCGAGAACGCCCGCGCCGTGCGGGGCGCACTCACCACCGAGGTGTGGGAGACGCAGAACCAGACCTGGCTGGAGTTCCAGCGCATGCTGCGCAGCAAGGCCTTCCTCAAGGACCCGGGCGAGGCCTTCGAGTGGGTCAAGTTCCGCTCGCACCTGTCGCGCGGCGTGACGGTGGGCACCATGCTGCAGGACGAGGCCTTCCACTTCCTGCGCATCGGCAGCTTCCTGGAGCGCGCCGACAACACGGCGCGCATGCTCGACGTGAAGTTCCACGCGGTCGAGAGCGAGTTCTTCGGCACCGGTGCGGCCAACGGCAACGGCAATGGCAACGGCCTCGCCGGCAAGGACCAGGAGTACGACTTCTATCACTGGTCGGCGATCCTGCGTTCGGTCTCGGGCTTCGAGGTCTACCGCAAGGCCTACCGCAACGTGATCCGCCCGGAGAAGGTGGCCGAGCTGCTGATCCTGCGCACCGACATGCCACGCTCGTTGGCCTGCTGCATGGACGAAGTCGTCTCCAACCTCAAGCGCGTGGCCAACGAGCAGTCGCATGACACCCTGCGACGCGCCGGCCGCCTGCAGGCGGACCTGCGCTTCGGCCGCATCGACGAGATCCTGGCCACCGGGCTGCATGCCTTCCTGAGCCAGTTCCTGGAGCGCGTGGGCACCCTGGGCGTAGGCATCAGCCGCGACTTCCTGGTTCCTGTCGCAGCCTGACGGAGCACGTGCTGGATGAAACTCACCATCCAACACGTGACCCACTACGACTACAGCGCGCCACTGCAGTACGCGCTGCAGTCGCTGTGCCTCACGCCGCAGGGCAGCGCCCACCAGACGGTGCACGACTGGACGGTGAGCGCCCCCGCGCCGCTCTTCGCGCAGCGTGACGGCTTCGGCAACACCGCCCACACCTGGAGCCTGGCCAAGCGCAGCTACGGCAGCGCGGTGCGCGCCGGCGGCACGGTGGAGACGCATGCCTCGCCCTGGTTGACCGACGACGCGGTGCCGCCGCAGCTCTACCTGCGGACCACGCCACTGACCGCTGCCGATGACCGCCTGCGCGCTCTCGGCCGCGTGCACCTTGCCGATGGTGTCGACGAAGGCTCCGCCATGGCCCTGGCCCGCGCGGTGCTGCAGCGTGTGCGCTACCAGGCGGGCGTCACCACCGTGAGCACCAGCGCGCAGGAGGCCTGGGCGCTCGGTGGTGGCGTGTGCCAGGACCACGCCCACGTCTACATTGCCGCCTGCCGCGCCAACGGTGTGCCGGTGCGCTATGTGAGCGGCTATTTCTATGCGCCGGACGAACCCGAGCTGGCCAGTCATGCGTGGGTCGATGTGTGCGTCGAGCCCGAGGCCCACCGCTGGCTCAGCATCGACATTACCCACGGCTGCCTGATGGACGAGCGCCACGTGCGCCTGGCCGTCGGCCTCGACTACAGCGCCTGCTCGCCCATACGTGGTGTGCGAGAAGGCGGTGGCGATGAATCCATGCGGGTTCGGATCGACATTCGCGAAGCCCGCGCTGCCCCCATTTGCTGATCTCCCCTGGAGCCTTGAATGTCCATCCACGTTGCGCTCAACCACGTCACGCACTACCGCTACGACCGGCCCATCAACCTGGGGCCGCAGGTGGTTCGCCTGCGCCCGGCGCCGCATTCACGCACTCGCATCCTGAGCTATTCGATGCGCGTGGAGCCGGCCACCCACTTCATCAACTGGCAGCAAGACCCGCAGAGCAACTACCTCGCGCGCCTGGTCTTCCCCGACAAGACCACGTCGTTTCGCATCGAGATCGATCTGGTGGCCGAGATGTCGGTGCTCAACCCGTTCGATTTCTTCCTGGAGCCGGCGGCCGAGCACTTCCCCTTCGAATACGACGCCTCGCTCGCCACCGAGCTGGAGCCCTATCGCCACAAGGCGCCGCTCACGCCGGCCTTCGAGAAGTACCTGGCCAGCATCCCGCGCGAGAAGAAGCAGACCACCAACTTCCTCGTCGAGCTCAATCAGCGCCTGCAGAAGGACATCAGCTACCTGATCCGCATGGAGCCCGGCGTGCAGACGCCCGAGGAGACGCTGGTCAACGCCTCGGGTTCGTGCCGCGACTCGGGCTGGCTGCTGGTGCAGCTGCTGCGGCACGTGGGGCTGGCGGCGCGCTTCGTGTCGGGCTACCTCATCCAGCTCGCGCCGGACGTGAAGTCCCTGGACGGTCCCTCCGGCACCGAGGTCGACTTCACCGACCTGCATGCCTGGTGCGAGGTCTATCTACCGGGCGCCGGCTGGATCGGGCTGGATCCCACTTCCGGCCTGCTGGCGGGCGAGGGGCACATCCCGCTGGCCTGCACTCCGGAGCCGATCGGCGCCGCGCCGGTGACCGGGGCCGTGGAC
>NZ_DASSRA010000386.1:0-8933 GCF_035702065.1 Rhizobacter sp. | reverse complement strand
ATCCAGCTCGCGCAGGCGCGCACCGGCCCGGTAGGCCACCACCAGCCCATCGCCGGTGGCACCGACGGGGTTGGAGGTGGGGAAGCTGTTGAAGTGCAGCCGCCCGGTGCCACCGGTCGCAAGCACCACGGCCCGCGCGCGCGCAAGCACGAAGCAGCGCCACTCCAGGTTGTAGAGCACGGCACCGGCGCAGCGGCCCTGGTCGTCGGTGAGCAGTTCAACCACGGGGCAGCGGTTCAACACCGACACGTTCGGTTCCAGGTCGACCGCCTCGCGCAGCACGCGCATCATCTCGAGGCCCGTGTAGTCGCGGTACGAGAGGATGCGAGCGGCCGTGGCCCCACCTGGCTTCTTGCGCAGCAGCTTGCCGCCGAAGGCGCTGTGGCCGTCCTCCAGGTCGAACTGCATGCCCAGGCGGATGAGCCAGCGGATCACATCCGGGCCATCCATCGCCATCTGCGCCACCAGTTCGGGCTCGGCGCTGAAGTGCCCGGCGCGCAGCGTGTCTTCGAAGTGGCGCTGCGGGCTGTCGTCGGCGCCCACCGCAGCCTGGATGCCGCCTTCGGCCATCACGGTGTTGCTGTCGCCCAGGCGCAGCTTGGTGGCGAGGATGACCCTGCTGCCCGCCTTGGCCGCGCTGAGCGCTGCGGCACAACCGCCCCCGCCGCCGCCGACCACCAGCACGTCGGTGCTCACGAGCTGCGCTCCGGCGATGTCGACATCGTCGATCTGGGCAGTGGCGTGCAGCAGTTGCGCCAGGGCGGGCTGGCAGGCGTCGCCGCGGTTCACGCCCACGGCCAGCGCCACGCGGGCGTTGGGGCCGTGATCGGGGTGGTAGCCCTTGAGCAGCTCGTCGACGCTGCCCGCATCGTTGCGCAGGGCGGGCGTGGCGCCCACGCGGTAGCGCTGGCGGGCGGTCTCGTAGGGGATGCCGGTCGCCATGCTCAGCGCGCCGGGGGGTGCGCGCCGGGCGCATCGAAGTCGATGGTCTGCTCGCCGCGCTCGATCTCCTGCAGGCGCAGCAGCAGGTCCGAAGGCCGCAGCGAGGCCGAGGCCCGCAGCCGCCGCACGAACAAGCCGAGGTGGTTGGGGCTGATGTGCTCGGGGCAGGCCAGCGTGCAGAGGTTGCACATCACGCACTCGTCGAACACCTCGCTCGCGGCGGCCAGCTCGCCCGCGGCGGCGTGGTTCACGCCGCGCTGCACCTCCAGCCCCTTGGGGCAGGCGCGGTCGCAGCCGCTGCAGTGGCGGCAGTGGCTGGCCTCGGGGAAGACCTCGTTGATCTGCGGCAGCGCCTGCCAGCTGTCGGTGAAGTCTTCGATGCGGTAGCGGTGCGGCATCGAGGCGGTGAAGTACTCGAGAAAGGCCACCTGCATGCCCTCTTCGACCAGGGTCTCGCAGGCGAGCGCGGTGCTCACCTCGCGTTCGCCAGCCTTGCGCACCATCACACGGCAGGAGCCACACACGCCCTGCCCCATGCAGCCCACGCCTTCGACCAGCGTCTGGCCCGCATGCACCATGGCCTGCAGGATCGAACTGGTGGCCGGCGCCTGCAGCGCCCGGCCATCGATGCTGAGCTGGACCAGCTCCGAAGCCTTGCTCATGCCCACCTCACCAGTAGCCCAGCACCTTCCACCAGGCGGCGCCGATGAAGACGTAGACCAGCAGCTCCAGCACGCTCATGATGAAGCCCACGCGCCACCACACGCCGAGCGTGACGTAGCCGCTGCCGAAGACGATGGGCGAGGTGCCGGTGGCGTAGTGCGTGAGCGTCATCATGATGGTCGAGCTGGCCACCATGATCAGCACGAAGAGCCCCACGTATTCCGGCGGCATCAGGCTCACGCCGACCGTCAGGAAGGCCAGCATCATGGCGCTGACGTGCGCCGTCGTGCTGGCGAAGAGGTAGTGCGAGTACAGGAAGGCCAGCACCAGCACGGCGGCCGTGCCGCCCCAGCCGATGCCGCTGGCGACGATGACGTCCTTCATGCCATCGGAAAACCACTTGATGACGCCCAGCTTGTTGAGCTGCTCGGCCAGCATCACCAGCGCGCCGAACCAGATCAGCGTGTCCCAGGCGGACTTTTCACCCAGCACGTCGTCCCAGTTGATGGTGCCGGTGATGATCAGGATGAACACACCGAGGAAGGCCACCACCGTCGGGTCGAGGTTGAACGCCGGGCCGAAGATCATCTCGGGCACGTTGGCCCACAGCAGCAGCAGCAGGCCGAAGGTGCCCATCATGACCTTCTCCTTGGCCGACACCGGGCCCATGCGTGCCAGTTCGTCGCGCGCGTAGTGGATGGCGTCGGGCGTGGCCTTGAGCTCGGGCGGCTTGAGCAGGTAGATCACCAGCGGCATGGCCAGCAGGCACAGCGCGCCGGGCAGCAGCATGCACAGCGCCCAGTCGGTCCAGGAGAGAGAGATCTTCGAGTTGGTCGCCTTGGCGACGTAGTCGACCACCAGCGGGTTGGGCGCGGTGGCGGTGATGAACATGCCCGAGGTGATGGTGTTGGCGTGGTAGTTGACCAGCGCGAGGTAGGTGCCGACCTTGCCTTCGGTGCCCTTCTCGGGGTCGGAGTCGAAGGCGTTGGCGATCGACTTCATGATCGGGTGCACGATGCCGCCGCCGCGCGAGGTGTTGCTGGGCGTGAAGGGCGCGAGCAGCAGGTCGCAGAAGGCGAGGCCGTAGCCGATGCCGATGGTGCGCTTGCCCAGCGCCCGGATGAACAAGAGGCCCATGCGCTGTCCGAGGCCCGTCTTCTTGAGCCCGCGCGAGATCAGGATGGCCGCCACGATCAGCCAGATCAGCGGGCTGTCGAAGCTGCTCAGCGCATCGGCGATCGCACCCTTGGACGAGTTGGACGTCACCTCGCTGAGCGACACGATCACGATGGCCATCAAGGCCATCACGCCGATGGGCATGACCTTCAGGATGATGGCCACGATGGTGGTCAGGAAGATCGCCACCAGCGTCCAGGCATTGGGCTTGAGGCCTTCGGGCGTGGGGATCAGCAGCAGGATCACCAGCACAGCGGTGGTGATCAGGGCCGGCACCAGCCGGAATGGAACAGCCCCGTTGAAGTAGCGCAACGCGGCCACGAGCTTTGCGAACATTCGGTACACCTCCGCAGAACAACGCTCTGACCGCAAGCGATTGCGCGTATTAGAGCGTTCGAGGGACCGGTTTGACAATGGGGCGTCCACCCCGCCGGTTCAAGCCGTCAGCAGGCCAGCCGATCCCTTGCGCACCTTGAACGGCGCCTGGTAGAGCCACAGTGGCCGGCCATCCGCGCAGGTGTGCACGGCGGTGGGTTGCAGGTCGGCGGCCTCGAACTCCAGGCTCGCCATCCAGGCTCCGCAGCGCAGTTCGCGGGCGGCCTTGCGCACTGCACGGGGCATGCTTTCGGGTCGCTGGAAGAGATAGACCATCGCGTAGGGCGTCCAGTCGGCCTTCCAGATGTCGGCGCGCTTCACGCGGGCCGGCACGCGCAGCAGTCGGCAACGCCAGGCGCAGGCCAGGCGCAGCGGCCAGCTCCATTCCAGGCCTTCGAGCCGGGCCTGCGGGAACTGGGTGCGCAGCTCGCGCAGGCCGTCGCCCAGGCCGCAGCCCGCATCGACGACACGCGGCGATTCGCCGTCGAGCCAAACGACGCGTGACAGGCCGTTCAAGGCACCGGAGGGCGTGGGGAACATGGGTGCATCGCGCCAGGCGTGCAGCGGGTACATCGCGAACAAGGCCAGCAGCGGCAGCAGCCAGCCCCAGGCCGGCACGTTGGCTGCCATGCCCGACGCCAGCACGGACAGCGGAAAGCCCAGCGCCACGATGACCCGGCGCCAGCGCCGGCTGCTCAGCAGGCTGAGCAGCGCGCCGATGGCGGTGGACAGCAGCAGGGCTGCCCAGTCATGTGCGTTGAGTGCCTGCAGGCCCACGAAGGTGCCCCAGCAAAGCGCCCAGACCAGCAAGGCAGGCAAGGGCCACATCAAAGGATCCCGTCATCCCGGCGCACGCCGGGATCCACTGCCGGCAAGGCGAAATGTTTCGTAGCGCCATGCCATTGCGCGCCGGTGGATCCCGGCGTGCGCCGGGATGACGCCATGGTGAGATCCATCAGAAGTTGAACGCCAGCCGCAGGCCGCCCCAGTGCTTGCCATTCACCGTGATCGGTGCCGCCGCTTCCTTGAGCAGCACGAACTTGCCGCCACCCATGTCGCGGCGGTAGGTCTGCAGAAGGAACGGCCGCTGGTTGCGCGCCGAAGCCAGGCCGGTGCGGTCGTTGAAGATGCGGCGGTAGCGGCTGTTGGCGGTGTCCCACACCACGTCGCCGCGCTGCGGGTTGCAGTAGACCTTGTTGTGCGTGGCCACGTAGCCGTTGCGGTCCACCGAGATGCAGAACACGATCTTCGGGTTGGAGGCCAGCACGCGCTCCTGCACCTGCGGGAACAGGCGGTCGGCCAGCTCCACGAAGCGGGTCGTGACCTGGGCCGGGTGGGTGTGGGGAATGGGCTTGTAGTGCTCGTCGAAGAGGGCGGCTTCGGTGACGGTGCCGGTGCGCAGGGCGTCTTCGAGCAGCTTGGAGATCTGCGCCGCGGCTTCCTTCACCGACAGAATGAAGGGGGTGTCTTCGGTCTCGATGCCGCATTCGGCCACGAGCTCGATCAGGTGTTCAGACACCTTGAGGAAGGATTCGCTGCGCACCAGGGCGGAGTCGAGGGCCCGCGTGGCGCTGTGCATCTCGCCTTCGATGGCCGACATCTGGCCGTTCAGGCCGCTGCAGATGTTGCGGCTCTGCGCTGCGGCTTCGGTGATGCTGGAGACGCCGCCTTCCAGTTCGGCCAAGGCGCGCTGGAAAGCGCCTTGCTCGGCCTGGTTGGGCTTGGACTGGATCTCGCGCGACAGCGCTTCGATGCGCCCGTCGAGCTCGCCCACGGTGCTCATGATGGCCTTGGACGAGGCCTCGACCTTGCCGGCCAGGTCTTTCACCGCATCCGCCACCACACCGAAGCCGCGGCCGGCCTCGCCGGCGCGCTTGGCCTCGACCGAGGCGTTGAACGCCACCAGCCGCGTCTGCAGGGCCACCTGCGTGATCTGCCCGGCCGCGTCGGCCACGTTGCGCAGGGTGTTGACGATGCCCGAGACCTCGTTGCCGATGCCTTCGACGGCCTCGCGCGCACGCGCAACGGCCTGCAGGCTGCCGGCGGTCACGCCACGGATCTCGTCCTGCGCGCTCGTGATGCTCTTGAGCTGCTCCGCCAATGCGGCCACGGCCTTCGCCTGGCGCGTGGCGCCCTTGGCGGTGTCGTCGAGCTGCCCGCGCACTTCGGCGACTTCGCGGCCCATGGTGGAAGCCTGCTTGCCGATGGACTGAACGGCAGCGCGCAGGTCAGGCTGCTGCGCTGCCGTCACCGGCTCCGCAGCCGCCACGGGTAGGGCACTGCGGTTGGATCTGAAGACCTGGAACATGACGCTTCCGTTGAATTACCACTCGCGCAGCTTCACGCGCAGGCGCGCGATCGACTGGCTGTGCAGCTGGCACACACGAGATTCCGTCACCTTGAGCACGGCGGCGATCTCCTTGAGGTTCATGTCGTGCTCGTAGTACATGCTCATCACGTACTGCTCGCGCTCGGGCAGGTTCTTGATGCCCTCGACCAGGGCCTCGCGCATGCGCTGGTCCTGCAGTTGCGCGAGCGGGTTGAAGCCTTCGTCGGCCACGTGGCGGTCGAGGTAGTCGTTGTCGCCTTCGTCGCCCGACATGTCTTCGAGGTACACGAGCTGCGTGCCGCGCACCTTGCCCAGCAGGTCCTGGTACTCGGCCAGCGTGACGCCCATCTCGCGGGCGATCTCGCTTTCGGCGGGGGCGCGGCCGAGCTTCTGCTCGAGCTTGTGCACCGCGCCTTCGATGCTGCGCTGCTGCTTGCGCACGCCGCGCGAGAGGTAGTCGTTGCCGCGCAGCTCGTCGAGCATGGCGCCACGGATGCGCTGGGTGGCGAAGGTCTCGAACTGCACGCCTTGCGCAGCGTCGAAGCGGCTCAGGGCGTCGGTGAGGCCGATCATGCCGACCTGGATCAGGTCGTCGAGTTCGACGTTGGCCGGCAGCTTGGCGATCATCTGGTGGGCCAGTCGGCGCACCAGCGGGCTGTACTGCTTGAGCATCGAGTTGACGTCGAGTTGGCCTTTGGCGGTGTACATGGTTCTCGGCTCCGAGAGGTCAATTCAAGGCGTGTTGTGAGGCCAGCGCGTTCAGCGTGCTCGCGTGCGGCAGGTAGCCGCCGGGGCCTTGCAGGAACGCGTCGCGGGCCCAGCGGCGCAGTGCGCTCGTGGGGGCCTCGCGGGCATCGGACGCAGGGTCGATCTGCAGCCAGTCGCGCAGCACCGCACCAAGGAAGTCGTCGGCACAGGTGGCGAGCTGGATGGCGATGCGTTCTGCGCGCGGCGAAGTGGGCGCGGCGCACAGCAGCAGGTCGAACACCACCAGGCCGGCGCGCTGGCTGAGCAGCTTCATCGCGGCGTAGGCGTGGGTCACGCTGGCGGGGCGGTCGTCGGCCAGCAGCAGCGGGCGGGCCTCGCTGCGGGCGAACAGGCGGCACAGGTCGGACTCGGTGGCATGCACCAGCACCACGTCGGCTTGCGGCGCGGCGTCGGAAGCAGCTTGCAGGAAGCTCGCGGTCGAGCCGGTCGCATCCACATAGCGCACCGGTAGGCCACGCGCCGCCAGGTACGAGACCTGCGGCGACAGGGTTTCGATGCACTCGGCCAGGTCGAGCGCGGCCAGCTCCTGGGGGGCGGGGGCACGGTCGCCAGCGTCGATCACCAGCACGTGGGCGCCCTGCTCGCCGAAGGCGGTGCACAGCCGCTCCAGCATCACGCCGCCGAAGGCCACGTGCGGGTTGGCCACCACCGGTACGAAGCGCACCCGGGCGTGGGCGAACATCTCGCGCAGGCCCTGGGCCTGGTCGGCGGGGTAGGACGAATCGAAGGCGTCGTGCATGGAATTCTTGTGTTGGGTAAGCACTCAGAAACCGTTGAAGGCCATCAGGCGTGGAGATCAGGCGTGGAGCGAAGGGCGCGCACGCTGCGCCTGCTGACGGGCCGTGAAGATCAGGTTCACGTCGGCGGCTTCCACGCGGTAGGCCGGGTTGACGTTGACGCGCAGTGCGCGGTGCACCAGCGCATGGGCCGACAGGCGGTGCCAGTCTTCGGGCACGCGCTGGCCGTTGGCCACGCCCACCACCTTGAGCTTGTGGCGGATCAGCGCGTCGAGCGCGGGGGCCAGCTTGACGGCTTCGTCCATCTTGGAGAGCACGATGCCTTTGCAGGCCGCGGCGCGGTAGGAAATCATCACGTCTTCGATCGTCTCGCCCTGGGCGGCGGCGTTGATGACGAGCAGCTTCTGGATCGAGCGGTGGCCCAGCATGTCGAGCAGCTCGCGGGTGCGGGTGTCGCGCTGCGCCATGCCGGCGGTGTCGATCAGCACCATCTTCTTGCTGGCCAGCAGGTCGAGCAGGTCTTCGAGCGAGGCGCGGTCGTGGGCGGTGTGCACCGGCACGCCGAGGATGCGGCCGTAGGCGCGCAGCTGCTCGTGCGCGCCGACGCGATAAGCGTCCAGCGTGATCAGGCCGAGGTGGTTGGCGCCGTGCTTGGCGGCAAACGCGGCGGCGATCTTGGCGGCGCTGGTGGTCTTGCCCACGCCGGTGGAGCCGATCAGGGCGAACACGCCGCCCTGGTCTTCGATGGCGGCTTCGGCTTCGCCGGTGAGCAGGTTGCGCTCGAGCACGTTGGCGGCCCAGGCGGTCTCGTCGGCCACATCGCTCGGCAGCGTCTCGACCAGCTTGCGGGTCAGCGCGGGCGAGAAGCCGCAGTCGAGCAGCTTCTGGATCAGCTGGGCCTGCGCCGGGTGGCGCTGCATCTTCTCCATGAAGGCGAGCGCACCGAAGCGGTCTTCGATCAGGCCCTTCATCGAGCGCAGCTCGTTCATCATGTCCTGCTGCTCGCGGCGGGCGGCGGCCTGGTTGACGGCGCTGGAAGCATCGGCGAGCGAAGGCACGGCCATCTGGGGCTGCTGCACCGGCATGGGCATGGGGGCGGACATCTGCACTGGTGCGGCCTGTTGGGCCTGCTGGGCGGCGACACGCACCTCTTCACGCAGCACCGGCGGCTCGCGCACGGCGGTGCGCTGCACGACGGGCTGCTGCACCACGGCCAGCGCAGGCGCGGCCTTGGGCGGCTGTGGCAGGGTGGCGCTGCGGGCGGCCAGGCGCTGCTCCAGCGCGCTGGGCAGGTCGGGTTCGAGATCCTGGCGCGAGTCGGCGAAGCTCGGTTCCTGGTGACGTTGCGCGCTCATGGCGGCCTGGCGGCGCTTGAGCATGCGTTCACGCACGTAGTCCTGGAACGAAAGCGTGCTCATCGACAGGCGGGCCACGTCGTCGCTCACCTCGTCTTCGGGGTCGGGGCGCTGCATCGGCGCGAGCGGCATGCTCGGCTTGGCCGCGGCGCGGGCCTGCGGCTGAGCTTGTTGCGAGGCGCTGCGGGCGGCGATCGACGAGGCCGACAGGCGCTCGATCTGCTGCACGCTTTCGGGCGCCATGGCCAGCACTTCCACACCTTCGGGGCAGGGCTTGGTCGACAACACCACGGCGTCTTCGCCGAAAGCCTGGCGCACCAGGGTCAGGGCGTCGCGCGAAGTGCGCGCGGTAAAGCGTTTGACGTTCATGGGTTGCTCCGCTTGGCCGCGCCCGCATGGGGGGCTTGGCATGGCATCAAGTGTGTAAGAGGGTGTGCCACGACGGTCGGGCAATGAGCCAGCCGAAACCCGGTCATTTGGGGTGATTCGGCGAGGTGTCGGCGGGAGGTCGGGTGGACGGTCGTCATGGCGGGGCGCAGTGGTTGAGCGCTTTGCCATTGTTCCGGGGTGGGGGCGGAACTTGAGGCG
>NZ_DASSRA010000385.1:0-11989 GCF_035702065.1 Rhizobacter sp. | reverse complement strand
GCGCACGTAGAGGCCGAGGTAGAGCCAGCCGGTGGTGTCGGCATACAGGGCCGCGCCGGCGAGGGCCATTGCGAGCGCCAGACCCAGCGGCATCACGCGGTAGCCCACCCGGCCCTGCGCGTGCGCCCGCACGGCCAGCGTGCAGCAGATCAGCAGCATGGGGCTCGGCAGATGAAAGGCCAGGCTCAGCCAGAACGACGGCGAGGCCGCACCCGGCAAGGAACAGAGCACGAGGACCACCACCACCCAGGCCGCGGCCCAGCGCATGCGCAAGGGCTTCTTCCAGGCGATCACCCCTACGCCACAGGCGGCCAGCACCATCGCCCAGGCGAAGTGCGCATACGCCGTCTGCAATGCGAGCCAGGGCAGGTTCATTTCGCGCCCTCCTCATACTCGATGTCATACACATGGTGCGCAATGGCCCGCCGCTGCTGGGTGTAGGTCACGTGCAGCTGGTTGCCGATCTGCACCAGGCTCGGGTACGAGAACTCGTCGCCGGGCAGGCCGCGCCGCATGTCGGGACCGGCCTGCCACGCCTTGCCGTCGCGCGAGGTCGACAGGCGCAGCCATTGCCGCGGCGAACCACCGCCCGGCAGCGGTTCGTTGTGCAGCAGCACATAGCCGCCGCCGGCCAACTGCAGGGCTGCGACCGAGCTGTCCTGGTTGACCACGGCGGAGGCCGGCACGTCCTGCCAGCTCAGCCCACCGTCGCGGCTCTCGGCCTGCTGCACGCGCTTTTGCGCGCCGATGTCGCGCATCACCGCGCGCAGCTCGGTGCCAGAGAGCGGCAGCAGCGCCGGCTGCAGCGAGGTCACCGAGCCACTGATGCGGCGCACCCAGCGCGGCTCGCCCTGCGCGTCGAAGGAGATCACCATGGGGTACTTGTGGCCGAGCTCGAAGTAGGCCGGCAGCAGCCAGCCGCCGTCGGCCAGGCCCACCGGCCGGGTACGCACCAGCACGCTGGTGTTCCACAGCGGCGTGAGCGGCAGCAGGCGCCGCGCCGTGAAGCTCTGGCCTTCGTCATCGGACACCAGCTGCGCCACGCGCCCGGCGGCCCAGCCGCCCAGGCCGGTGGCCACCAGGTAGAGGTGCACGCGGCCATCGGGCGCGACCCACAGCACCGGGTTGCCGATGCGGCGCACGCCCATGTGCAGGGCCCGGCCCAGTGACTTGCGCTCGACGATGGCACGCGCCTCGCTCCAGCGGCCGTTGTGCCAGCGGGCAGCGTAGAGCTGCACGTCCGGAGCGCTCTCACGCGTGCCGGCCCACCAGCAGGCGAGCAGGTCGCCGTTGGGCAGCGCGGCCAGTGCACTGGCATGGGCGGCAGGCACGCCGGCCGGCATGGGGATGGTGGCCGAGCTGCGCTCGCTCAGGCGGAAGCTGCGCTGCAGCGGCTGCGCCACCTTCAGGGCAACGGGCGCATCTTTCACGGCAGCGCTGTGCCAGCGCCACCACTCGGCCCCGGCGCTGACAAGCAGACACCCCGCCGCCAGCACCCATATCCAGGAAAACCCGATCACTCGCTTCAACACCGTGCCCCTGCACCACCAGAGAAACCGGGCGCGATTGTGACAGTGCGCGCGCCGGAGCTGACGCAGAATGTCGCAGCCCGCCCGCAGGACAAGGAGACCCCATGGACAGCAGCCGCTATGCATCGAGCTCACTGGCCTCTTCATCGCGGCCCTTCGAGATCGCGCACGGCGCCGACCACCAGCAGGCCATCACGCAGTCCCACCAGCGCTGCCGCGCGATGGGGCTGACCGAAGACTCCATCCCCGAGCTGAACCCGCTCAACGCCTACGGGGAGCGCCACATGCGCGAGCAGCACCAGCGCCTGTTCGAGCACGCCACGCCGGTGATGGAGATGCTGTGCGAGCAGATCCTCTTCACCAAGAGCATCGTGGCGCTGGCCGATGCGCAGGGCAACACGCTGCAGGTGATCGGCGACAACGGCTTCATGGAGCGGGTGCAGCAGATCGCGCTCTCGCCGGGCATCAACTGGGCCGAGGCGACCAAGGGCACCAACGCCGTGGGCACGGCGCTCTTCACCGAGGCACCCACGCTGGTCCATGCCAAGGAGCACTTCCTGGCGGCCAACCGCTTCCTCACCTGTTCGGCCTCGCCCATCTTCGACCACACCGGCCAGCTGATGGGCGTGCTCGACGTGAGCGGGCATGCGCTGTCGTACCACCCGCACACGCTGGCGATGGTGAGCATGTCGGCCCGCATGATCGAGAACCACTGGTTCAACGACAAGTTCCGCCACGGCCTGCGGCTGCACTTCCACACCCGGCGCGAGATGCTGGGCACGTTGCGCGAAGCCATGATTGCGCTCTCGCCCGACGGCGGCATCCTGGGCGCCAACCGGGTGGCCCTCGAACTGCTGGGCCTCAACATGCCGGCCTTGCGCAACCTGGGGCTGGAGGCGGTGTTCGGCATCAGCCTGGGCCGCATCGCCGACCACTGCCGCCAGCACGCCGACGAGCCCATGCGCCTGTACCCGCAGCAAGGCGACGTGGCCGGCCAGCCGGTGTTCGCGCGCGCCCTCTTCAACTGGCCCACCTTCTGGCCGACGGTTTCGCTGGCCACCGGCGTGGCGGTGCCGCAGGCACCCGAGCCGGTGGCGATGCAGCCCGCCCCGGCGCCCACCGCACCGGTGCCCACCGCCACGCTGCAGGCCCAGGAGATGGCCGCCATCCGCCAGGCCGTGGCGGCGGCAGGCGGAAACATCTCGCGCGCGGCCCGCCAGCTTGGCGTGGCGCGCAACACCATCTACCGCAAGCTGCGTGCGGATGATGCCGTCGCGAGCGGAACCGGCCCTAAGATGGATCCACCCCCATTGCCAAGGATGCCTGGATGACCGAGCCGGTGCTGGCGGCCCGCCCCGACCTGGTGGTTTGCGATGAATGCGATGCGGTGCACGAGCGCATCGACCTGCCCTACGGCATGGTGGCCCGCTGCCGCCGCTGCAACGCCATGCTGGGCCGCGGCCGCATCCTGCGCACGCAGACGCTGCTGGCCTTCTCGCTGGCCGCACTGATCCTGCTCGTGGTGGGCAACAGCGCGCCCATCGTCACGCTCGACCTCAACGGCGTGACCAGCCAGGCCACGCTGCCCGAGGCCATCCGCCACACCTGGCGCAGCGGCGAGCCGCTGGTGGCCCTGCTCACCGCCGCCACCGCGCAGGTGTTCCCGCTGGTGTTCACGCTGCTGCGCATCTACCTGCTGGGCTCGCTGATGCAGGGCTTCGTGCCGAGCGGCTTCGTGCCGGCGATGCGTGCGCTCGACTTCGTCACCCGCTGGAGCATGGTCGAGGTCTTCATGATGGGCACGCTGGTGGCCGTGGTGCGCGGCGCCACCCTCACCAGCGCCATCCCCGGCATCGGCCTGTTCGCCTACGGAGCCCTGGCGCTGCTGTTGACGGCGATCACCGCCGCCGGCACCAGCGCTCTGTGGAAGCGCAGCAGCGCCCTCGGGCCGCAGCAGGCTGAAGAGGCCGCCGTGTGATGCTGCAGACAGGCGCCGGGCACGGCCTCTTCAGCTGCCGCACCTGCGGCCGGGTGTCGCAGCTCGTGCGCGCAGGCGATGCGCCGGCCACGCTGCGCTGCCCGCGCTGCGCCACGCCGCTGAACCACCGCCTGCCGGGCAGTCTGCAGCGCACCTGGGCCTACACGCTGGCGTCCATCATCCTGTACGTGCCGGCCAACCTGCTGCCCATCATGTCGACCAGCAGCGTGTTCGGCGGCGACGAGTACCACACCATCCTGGGTGGCATCGAGGAGCTGCGTTCCGGCGGCGACTGGATGCTCGCGCTCATCGTCTTCGTGGCCAGCATCGCGGTGCCGCTGCTCAAGATCGGCGCCCTGCTGCTGCTGCTCGTCACCGCACAGCGCCGCTCGCGCTGGCGCAGCCTGGAACGCGCGCAGCTCTACCGCATGATCGAGGCGGTGGGCCACTGGTCCATGCTCGACGTGTACGTGGTGGTGCTGCTGGTGGGCATGATCCGCTTCGGCCCCTTCGCCGGCGTGCAGCCGCAGGCAGGCCTGCTGGCCTTCGGCGCGGTGGTGGTGCTGACCATGCTCGCCGCCGGAAGCTTCGACCCCCGACTGATCTGGCCCGAGAGCGAACCTCAGGAACAACGCAACAACCAATGAGACAGCCCTCCCCTTTCGAAGCCGTTAGCGGGCCGAGCGCCGGGCCGCTCCCAAGCCGGCCCGCCTCCCCTCGGGGGATCGGCCGGCGGTCACGCTGGACGAGGGGCCGTGATGAGTGACGACACCGAACCTTCTTCACTGCTGCCGCCCACCCCGGTCACCAAGCGCTGGCACGGGCCCTCGCTGGTGTGGCTGGTGCCCATCATCGCGCTGGCGGTCGGCGTGGCGCTGCTCATCCGCGCGGTGATGTCCACCGGCCCGCAGGTGACGATCGACTTCCATTCCGCCGACGGCCTGCGGCCCGGCAAGACCGAGGTGCGCTACAAGGAGGTGGTGGTCGGCCGCGTGGAGGCCGTCACGCTGAGCGAAGACCGCGACCGCGTGCAGGTGCAGGTGCGGCTGGACCGCTCGGTGTCCAACATCGCGGTCGAAGACACGCGCTTCTGGGTCGTGCGCCCGCGCATCGACACCGCCGGCGTGAGCGGCATCGAGACGCTGTTCTCCGGCGCCTACATCGGCGTCGATGCCGGCGTCTCCTCCACACCGCAGCGCCAGTTCAAGGGCCTGGAGGCGCCGCCCTTCGTGCTGCGCGGCGAACCCGGCCGCGGCTTCGTGCTGCGCACCGAAGACCTGGGCTCGCTCGACGTGGGTTCGCCCATCCTCTACAAGCGCAACCGCGTCGGCCGCGTCGTGGGCTACAACCTCGACCCGCTGGTCGACGAGCTGTGGGTGCAGATCTTCGTCGAGGCGCCGTACGACAAGCTCATCAACGCCCAGACACGCTTCTGGAACGCCAGCGGCGTGGAGGTCTCGCTCAACAGCAGCGGCCTCAAGGTCGACACGCAAACGCTCGCCTCCGTGATCTCGGGCGGCATCTCCTTCGAGCGACCCCAGGGCACGCAGGGCCTGCCACCTTCGGCCGACGGCATGCGCTTCAGGCTCTTCTCCGACCGCAAGGCCGCGCTCGCCCCGCCCGACGGCGCACCGCTGCGCGTGCGCATGGTGTTCGACCAGTCGGTGCGCGGGCTCGACATCGACGCGCCGGTTGACTTCCTCGGCATCGAGATCGGCTCGATCAAGGCCATCCGCCTCGACTACGACGGCAAGCGCAAGCGCTTCCCGGTGGAGGCGGAGGCCGAGATCTTCCCGACCCGGCTCGGCGCGGTGCGCGAGGCCCTGCGCCACGAGCGTGACGACGACAAGCGGCGCGACACCATGCTGCTGCAGCGCCTGGTGCAAAGCGGCCTGCGCGCCCAGGCGCGCACCGGCAACCTGCTGACGGGGCAGATGTATGTGGCGCTCGACTTCCCCGCCAAGGTGACGAAGGCCGAGCTCGACACCACGACCTCCATCCCCGCCATCCCCACGGTGCCGGGCACGCTGTCCGACGTGCAGCCGCAGATCGCGGAGATCGTGGCCAAGCTCAACAAGGTGCCGTTCGACGACATCGGCCGCAACCTCAACGACACGCTCACCCAGGCACGCCTCACCATCGACCAGCTGCGCCCCGACGCGCAGGCCTCGCTGGCCGAGGTGCGGCGCACGCTGCAGTCGGTGCAGGAAACACTGGCACGCGCCGACCGCCACCTGCTCGACCCGAGCGCGCCCATCCAGCGCAACGCCGAGCAGACGCTGCTCGACCTGCAGCGCGCCGCGCAATCGCTGCGCGTGCTCACCGACTACCTGCAACGCCACCCGGAATCGCTGCTGCGCGGCAAGCCGGACGACGAGAAGATCCCGACGACCGCCCCCGAGCGCCGCTGAACATGAAAGCCTTCCTGCCCCTGGTCGTTCTGGCGCTCCTCAGCGCCTGCACCACGACGCCGCCCATCCACTATCACAGCCTGCTCAGCACCAGCACCGATGCCAGGCCGCGCGAAGCCATTGGCCTGCCGCCGCTGCCGGTCGACCTGGCGCCAGTGCGCGTGCCGGGCGCCGTCGACCAGCCGCAGTGGGTGGTCCGCATGCCCGACGACACGCTGCGCATGCTCGAAGGCGAGCAATGGGTCTCGCCGCTGCGCGACGAGCTGGGCGCCGCGCTCTTCGAGCGCCTGGCGCAGCGCTATGCAGCGGTCGACGCACGTACCCTGCCCGGCCAGCCGGCGGTGCGTGTGCGGGTCGACGTGCAGCGCTTCGAGTCCATCGCCGGCAAGGAGGTCTGGCTCGACAGCGTGTGGTCGGCCCACGGGGAGGCCGACAAGGCCCCGCGCCTCATGTGCCGCAGCAGCGTGCGCGAGCCGGCCGGCGGCGACCTCAAGGCGCTGGCCGACGCGCACCGGCGTGCCGTGGTGCGCCTGGCCGACGAGATCGGCGCCCAGTTGCTCGCGCTGGCCAACGGCGCGGGCGTGCGCTGCCCCTGATCAGCTCAGGCTGCGCTTGCGCCGCGTCGACGCGGCCTGCAGCGTCTCGAAGGCGTCGTCCAGCGCCATCACCGTGCCCGAGCCTTCAGAGCGGTAGCCGGGCAGCTGGTTCACCGCCGCCTTGAAGCCGTCGCTGCGCAGGATGCCCAGCACCTGCTGCATCGCTGGCGTGTCGATCATGCGTTCGTCGCAGAGCAGGCAGTAGCGCTCGGTCTGCAGCGGGATGAAGTCGAGCTTGAAGCGCCGCGCCGGCGTTTCCACGCCGAAGCCCGCGTCGGCCATGCCGCTGGCCACGTAGGCCGCGACGGCGGCGTGGGTGAACTCGCACTGCTCGTAGCCGTGGATGGCCGACTGCGCCAGCCCCTGCTTGTGCAGCATCAGGTCGAGCAGCAAGCGCGTGCCCGAGCCCGGCTGGCGGTTGATGAAGCGCACGCCGGGCCGGGCCAGGTCTTTCACGTCGTAGAGCTTGAGCGGGTTGCCGCTGGCCACCATCAGCCCCTGCTGGCGGGTGGTGACGTGGACGATGCGCTGCGAGCGCACGGAGAACCAGCGGCTGTAGTGGGCCACCGCGGCCGGCTCGAACTCGCCCAGCGGCACCGGGAAGCCCGCCACGTCGCAGCCCTGCCCGTGCAGCGCGGCCACCGCTTCCACGCTGCCGCAGTACTTGAGTTCGTGCGGCACCTGCGCGTCGGCCATGAAGGTGCGCAGCGTCTCCACCGCGAAGCCGTGGTTGGCGTGGATGTGCAGCAGCGAATGCAGCGGGGCGCACACCTTCTCGATCTCGGCCTCCAGCTCGGACGCCAGCGACACGAACAGCGGCGACAGCCGCGCATTGATGCGCCGGTCGGCCCAGACCAGCCGCTCGCCCAGCTCGCTGAGGCTGGAGCCCTTGCCGCGTTCCATGTGGAGCAGCGGCGTGTTGAACAGCGCCTCGCCCTGGCGGATGAGCTGCCAGGCATGCCGGTACGACATGCCGGAGTGCTTGCACGCTCTCGCCAGGCTGCCGTGTTCATGCACGTCGACCAGCACGTCGATCAGGCGCTGCGCCAGGGCCTCGCCATCGGGCCGCGCGATGCTCCAGCGGGGTTGGATGGTCACTTTGTGCACGTGTTCACCCTTATGTTTTGAAACACCTATGGCTTGCGCTGCGAGAAACCTATTGTGTTGCGCCGCAGCTCTTTCTACATTCGAGGTCAAGCTGCTGCCACAGAGCGAAGCTTATGCCCAGGATCTCCTATATGAGGTCGGGGAAACCACAGTACTTGGAGACCACATGTCGTCTGTCGGATTGGGAACAGTGGGGGCTGGCGGGAGCGCCCCCGGCTTGCTGGACAAGGAACGAACCATCGCCGGGCCGGGCTTCAACCGCTGGCTGGTGCCACCGGCCGCCCTGGCCATCCACCTGTGCATCGGCATGGCCTATGGCTTCTCGGTGTTCTGGCTGCCGCTGTCCAAGGCCTTGGGCATCAAGGAGGCCATCAAGTGCGGGCCCGACGTGGGCTTCTTCGCCGAACTCTTCGTCAGCAACTGCGACTGGAAGATCTCCACGCTCGGCTGGATGTACACCCTGTTCTTCGTCTTCCTCGGCTGCGCCGCGGCGCTGTGGGGCGGCTGGCTCGAACGCGCCGGCCCGCGCAAGGCCGGCGTGGTGAGCGCCGTGTGCTGGTGCGGCGGCATGCTGATCTCGGCGCTGGGCATCCACACCCACCAGTTCTGGCTGATGATCCTCGGCTCGGGCGTGATCGGCGGTATCGGCCTGGGCCTCGGCTACATCTCGCCGGTGAGCACGCTCATCAAGTGGTTCCCCGACAAGCGCGGCATGGCCACCGGCATGGCCATCATGGGCTTCGGCGGCGGCGCCATGATCGGCTCGCCGCTCGCGGCCGAGCTGATGAAGACCTTCGCGACCGCCACCGACGTGGGCGTGACGCAGACCTTCATCGTGATGGCGCTCGTCTACTTCGTCTTCATGATGGGCGGTGCCTTCGGCTACCGCGTGCCGCCCACCGGCTGGAAGCCCGCCGGCTGGACGCCGCCCGCCGCGCAGAGCGGCAACGCCATGATCACGCAGCGCCACGTGCACGTGAAGAAGGTCTGGGGCATCCCGCAGTTCTGGCTCGTGTGGATCGTGCTGTGCATGAACGTCTCGGCCGGCATCGGCGTGATCGGCATGGCCAGCCCCATGCTGCAGGAGGTGTTCGGCGGCAGCCTGATCGGCGTGGCCAAGAAGTTCGGCGAGCTCGACAAGGCGCAACTCACCGCCATCGCGGGCGTGGCCGCGGGCTTCACGGCCCTGCTGAGCCTCTTCAACATCGGCGGGCGCTTCTTCTGGGCCAGCCTGTCCGACAAGCTGGGTCGCCGCATGACCTACGTGGTGTTCTTCGTGCTCGGCGGCATCTGCTATGCGTCAATGCCGGGCAGCGCGGCGGCCGGCAGCATGCTGCTCTTCGTGGCGGCGGTCTGCATCATCCTGAGCATGTACGGCGGCGGCTTCTCCACCGTGCCCGCGTACCTGGCCGACCTGTTCGGCACGCAGATGGTGGGCGCCATCCACGGCCGCCTGCTCACCGCCTGGGCCACGGCCGGCATCCTGGGCCCGGTGGTCGTGAACTACATGCGCGACTACCAGCTGGGGCTTGGCATTCCGCGCGAGCAGGTCTACAACCAAACCATGTACATCCTGGTGGGCATGCTGGCGATCGGCCTCATCTGCAACCTGATGATCCGCCCGGTGGCCGACAAGTGGTTCATGACCGAAGCCGAGCTGGCCGAAGAGAAGCGCCTGGCGCACGAGCGCGCTGCCGCCATCGAGGTGGGCTCGGGCAGCGGCCAAAGCGGCAAGACCTCGCCGATCGTGCTGGTGCTGGCCTGGGCCGCCGTGGGCATCCCGCTGGCCTGGGGCGTGTACCGCACGCTGCTCTCCACGGCGAAGTTCTTCCATTGACGAAAGGCACGTGATGACGACCGTGACCTCCCCCGAGACCCTCGCGCTGGTGCGCGAGGTGCTGGCGCGCCGCGCCAGCGAGCCCGGCGCGCTGCTGCCGATCCTGCACGAGCTGCAGGACAGCCTGGGCCACATCCCCGCCGATGTGGTGCCCGAGATCGCGAGCGCCCTCAACCTCTCGCGGGCCGAGGTGCACGGCGTCGTCACCTACTACCACCACTTCCGCGACCACCCGGCCGCGGGCAAGGTGGTGCAGATCTGCCGCGCCGAATCGTGCAAGGCGATGGGGGCCGACGCCCTGCTCGCGCATGCCCAGCAGCACCTGGGCTGCGCGGTGCACGGCCACTCGGCCGACGGCGCCTTCACCCTGGAGCCGGTGTACTGCCTTGGCCTGTGCGCCTCGTCGCCAGCCATGGTGATCGGCGAGGAGGTGCATGCGCGCATCACGCCGCAGCGCTTCGATGCGTTGATTGCCGAAGCGAGGAGCACGACATGAGCATCACCGTCTACGTGCCGCGAGACTCCGCCGCGCTGGCGGTGGGTGCCGACCGCGTCGCACGGGCCATCGCCGATGAAGCGAGCCGGCGCGGTGCCGACATCACCCTGGTGCGCAACGGCTCGCGCGGCCTGTTCTGGCTGGAGCCGCTGGTCGAGGTGAAGACGGCACAAGGCCGCATCGCCTACGGCCCGGTGGACGTGAACGACGTGGCCTCGCTGTTCGACGCCAACTTCCTGGCCGGCGGGGCGCACGCGCTGTGCCTCGGCCCGACCGAAGAGATCCCCTACCTGAAGAAGCAGGAGCGCCTCACCTTCGCCCGCATGGGCGTCACCGACCCGCTCTCGCTCGACGACTACACCGCGCACGAAGGCTTTGCCGGCCTCAAGCGCGCCCTCACCCTGCCGCCTGCGCAGATCGTGCAGGAGGTGATGGACAGCGGCTTGCGCGGCCGCGGCGGCGCGGCCTTCCCGGCCGCCATCAAGTGGCGAACCGTGGCCGCCACGCCGGCCGCACAGAAGTACATCGTCTGCAACGCCGACGAAGGCGACTCAGGCACCTACTCCGACCGCATGACCATGGAGGGCGACCCCTTCATGCTGATCGAAGGCATGGCCATCGCAGGCATCGCCACCGGCGCCACGATGGGCTACGTCTACGTGCGCTCCGAGTACCCGCATTCCATCGCCACCCTGAGCGAAGCCATCCGCCGCGCCGAATCGGCCGGCTACCTGGGCCGCAACATCCTCGGCTCCACCCACCACTTCACGCTCGAGGTGCGCAAGGGCGCGGGCTCCTACGTGTGCGGCGAAGAGACCGCGCTGCTCGAGAGCCTGGAAGGCAAGCGCGGCATCGTGCGCGCCAAGCCGCCGGTGCCGGCGGTGGCCGGGCTCTTCGGCCAGCCGACGGTGGTCAACAACGTGATCACGCTCGCCACCGTGCCGCTGATCCTGGCGCGCGGCGCGGCGTTCTACAAGGACTTCGGCATGGGCCGCTCGCGCGGCACCCTGCCCATCCAGCTCGCCGGCAACATCCGGCACGGCGGCCTGGTCGAACGCGCCTTCGGCGTCACGCTGCGTGAGCTGCTGTACGACTACGGCGGCGGCTCGGCCTCGGGCCGGCCGATCAAGGCCGTGCAGGTGGGCGGCCCGCTGGGCGCCTACATCCCCGAATCGCAATGGGACGTGCCGCTCGACTACGAGGCCTACGCCGCGCTCGGCGCCGTGCTGGGCCACGGCGGCCTGGTGGTGCACGACGACAGCGCCGACATGTCGCAGCTGGCCCGCTACGCGATGGAGTTCTGCGCCATCGAGAGTTGCGGCAAGTGCACGCCCTGCCGCATCGGCTCCACCCGCGGGGTGGAGGTGATCGACAAGATCACGAAGAACCAGAACCGGCCGCAACAGGTCCAACTGCTGCGCGACCTGTGCGACACGATGGTTCATGGCTCCCTGTGCGCCATGGGCGGCATGACGCCCTACCCCGTGCTCTCGGCCCTGAACCACTACCCCGAGGACTTCGGCGTCGGGGCGCCCGCGACCAAGGCCGCTTGACCGAGATGCCTGGGATGTCTGCTCGCACATCACCCCCCGCTCAGCCTGAGGTATCGAAGGCCCGCGCAGGCCGTGCCGGGCTTCGATACCTCAGCCTGAGCGGTCGGTAGTACGCGAGATGCTTGATTTGAAGGAGCCACCATGCTCGACCACCTGAAAGAAACCGACTACGGCACGCCCAAGCGCGAATCCGAACAGGAAGTCACGCTCACCATCGACGGCATGCAGGTCACCGTGCCGGCCGGCACCTCGCTGATGCGCGCCGCGGTCGACGCCGGCGTGCAGGTGCCCAAGCTGTGCGCCACCGACAGCCTGGAGCCCTTCGGCTCGTGCCGCCTGTGCCTGGTGGAGATCGACGGCCGCAAGGGCTACCCCGCCTCATGCACCACCCCGGCCGAGGCCGGCATGAACGTGCGCACGCAATCGCCGAAGCTGCAGGAGCTGCGCAAGGGTGTGATGGAGCTCTACATCTCCGACCACCC
>NZ_DASSRA010000384.1:0-2440 GCF_035702065.1 Rhizobacter sp. | reverse complement strand
CGTCTCGGTCTTGCCCACGCCCGAGGTGCCGGCCAGCATGAACACGCCGATGGGCTTGCTCGGGTTGTCGAGCATCGCGCGCGAGGTCTGGATGCGCTTGGCGATCATCTCCATCGCGTGGTCCTGCCCGATCACGCGCTGACCCAGGTTCTTTGCCAGGTTCAGCACCGTTTCGATCTCGTTGGCGGCCATGCGCCCGACGGGGATGCCGGTCCAGTCGCCCACCACGCTGGCCACGGCCTGGTAGTCGACCGTGGGCAGGATCAGCGGGCTTTCGCCCTGCAGCTTGGCGAGTTCGCCCTGCACGCGGTGCAGCTCTTCCAGTGCGGCGCTGCGCTCGGCGTCCGAGAGTTTGGGGATGTCGGTGGCCACCGCCTCGGCACCTTTCTCCAGCTTGCTGCCGGTGCCTTCGACCGGCTCGACGGCGCCGCGCAGCTTGGCGCGCAGGCCGAGCAGCTGGTCGACCAGGGTCTTCTCGGCCTGCCAGCGGGTCTGCAGGCCATCAAGCCGCTTGCGCTCGGCGGCGAGCTGCTCTTCGACCAGCGCAGCGCGCTTCTTCGTGTCGATGCCGATCGCGCCTTCGCGGCCGATGATGCCTTGCTCGGTCACCAGCGCGTCGATGCGCTTGCTGCAATCGTCCACCTCGGCCGGCGTGGCGTGCAGGCTCACGGCCACGCGGGCGCAGGCGGTGTCGAGCAGGCTCACCGACTTGTCGGGCAGCTGCCGGCCCGGGATGTAGCGGTGCGAGAGCTTGACGGCGGCTTCGAGCGCTTCATCCAGGATCTGCACCTTGTGGTGCGCTTCCATGGTGGACGCGACGCCGCGCATCATCAGGATCGCGCGAGTCTCGTCGGGCTCGTCGACCGTGACGCTCTGGAAGCGGCGGGTCAGGGCCGGGTCTTTCTCGATGTGCTTCTTGTACTCGGCGAAGGTGGTCGCGCCGATGGTGCGCAGCTGGCCGCGCGCAAGCGCCGGCTTGAGCAGGTTGGCCGCGTCGCCGGTGCCGGCCGCGCCGCCCGCGCCGACGAGCGTGTGCGTCTCGTCGATGAACAGGATGATGGGCTTGGGGCTGGCCTGCACCTCGTCGATGACCGAGCGCAGGCGCTGCTCGAACTCGCCTTTCATGCTGGCGCCGGCCTGCAGCAGGCCAACGTCGAGGGTGCGCAGCTCCACGTCCTTGAGCGAAGGCGGCACATCGCCGCGCGCGATGCGTTGGGCGAAACCTTCGACCACGGCCGTCTTGCCCACGCCGGCCTCGCCGATCAGGATGGGGTTGTTCTGCCGGCGGCGCATCAGGATGTCGACCACCTGGCGGATCTCGTCGTCGCGGCCGACGATCGGGTCCATCTTGCCGCCGCGCGCCTGCTCGGTGAGGTCGGTGGTGAACTGCTTGAGTGCTTCCTGCTTGCCCATGGCGGCGGGCGAGATGGCGCCGCTGGCCTCGCCGGGCGCGGCGCCGCTCTCGCTGGCGGCCTGCTGGTCTTCGGGCGAGCCGTGCACGATCTTCAGGAAGTTCTCGGTCAGCTCGTCGGTCTGGATGCGCTCGAACTGCTTGCTGATGGACATCAACACGTTGCGCAGGTTCTTGGTCTTGAGCAGGCCGATGACGAGGAAGCCGGTTCGCACCTGGGTGCCCCCGAACATCAGCGAGCCGTAGACCCAGGCGCGCTCGACCGCGTCTTCCACGAAGCTGGAGAGGTCGGTGACGGACGAGGCGCCGCGCGGCAGGCGGTCGAGCGCGTTCTGCAGGTCGGCCACCAGGTTGGAGGCGTCCATGCCGTAGTGCTTGGCGATGCGGTGCAGGTCGGAGTCCTGCGTCTGCAGGATCTGGAAGAACCAGTGCTGCAGCTCCACATAGGGGTTGCCGCGCAGCTTGCAGAACACGGTGGCGCCTTCGATCGCCTTGTAGGCCAGCGGGTTGAGCTTGCCGAAGAGGGCGGCGCGACTGATCTCAGCCATGATGGTGGTCTCCCGAGGATGGTGGCCGCGCGGCCGGGCGCGAGGGGTTCAGGCGCAGCTCGCCGCGGTCGGGGTGCGGCGTCTTGCGGCCCAGCCAGGTGCTGCGGCCGAGCGAGGCAGTGCGGTCCATGCCGAGCGCCGGCACCTCGCTGCCCTGGAGCACGAGGCGCACGTCCCACAGCATGTCGAAACCGAGGAGCTGGCGCATCCAGTCGCGCAGCTCGGTCAGCGCGGGCTGGCCGGGCAGGAACTGCCGGTACTGGGCAAGGGTGAGCGGGCCGATGTGCAGGCGCAGCTTGTACTGGCGGTCCCACACCTTCGCGCCGGCGACGGCCGACACGCCGAGCGGCGCACTGCGCCGCGCACCGGGGCGCCCGAGGCGGCTGCGGTCTTCGTGGCGCAGGGGCAGCCAGTGCCCCACATGGGACTCGATGCGGATGGGCACCTGGAAGTACTGGCGCAGCACCTTGACGATGGTCTC
>NZ_DASSRA010000383.1:0-10305 GCF_035702065.1 Rhizobacter sp. | reverse complement strand
TGCTTCATGTCGAAGGTGAGTGTGGCCTCGGGCACGAAGTCGACCTCGAAGCCCTCGTCGGCGGCGTGGCGCGTGGTGGTCTCGCAGCACTGCTCGGTGCGGATGCCGGCGACGATGAGCCGGCTGATGCGCTGCCGATGCAGCCACACCATCAGCCCCGTGCCCACCAGCGCGCTGTGTCGGTTCTTCTGGAACTCGGCCGCGGCCTTGAAGTCGGCCAGGCCGTCGAGCGGGCGCACGTGGCCCGAGGCGAGCGAGAAGGCCTTGTCGCCGTCCACGTGCAGGATGCGCACGATGGGCACGCCGGCCGCCGCGCAGCCGGCCACCAGGGCGTTGGTCTTGGCGAGGAAAGCCGGCAGTTCGCGGTCGCTCCAGTACGGGCTGTGGCGAAACGATTGCTGGACGTCGATGAGGATCAATGCGGTGTTCATGGTGTCAGCGCTCCTGGGGTGGGATGTTCTTGATGTCGTTGGCGAAGGCGGCGTGCGTTTGCGCATCCACCGGACGGTGCTTGGGGGCCGTGCGCGCGGCGTACTGGCCGAGGTAGTTCCCGCCCTTCCAGTTGCGCGCCGGGCGCACCGGCCGCGGGCAGAAGCCGCCGCCGCAGTTGGGGCACACGTTGGCCAGTACGCGTGCCACGCAGTCGGTGCAGAAGGTGCACTCGAAGCTGCAGATCATCGCGTCGGTGGCGTTCGGCGGCAGGGGCTTCGTGCAGTTCTCGCAGTCGGGCCGCAGTTCGAGCATGGCGTTCTCCGGGTGTCGTCCAGTGTCTGAACGATAGGCGGTTCGCGCAGAACCGTCTGGACAATACACGACGGGAAACGATCAGTTCCGGACAGGCATCGAACCCGAGGCCAAACCAGCCACCGCCTGGCCTGCGGCCTCCTTCGCCTGCGCCACCACGCGCTGCTTCCATGAGGGCGTGTCGGTGTAGAAGGCGTCGCGGATCTGCTGCTTGATGCGCGGCCCGTGCGAGGCCAGGTGTTCGGGGTGGTTCGACAGCCACTGGTCGGCGCGCAGGGCCTGCAAGGTGCGCCACAGCGGCTGCGTGCCGTACTCCAACGCGATGCCGGTGTACTCGGCCTGTGGGCATTCGTCGTAGATCGCGCTCCAGATCATCCCGGTGAGTGGCGCCGAGCTGGAGCTGCCGTCGTCGATCGAGGTGATCTTGTCCCCCCACCACGCGCGGGCGCGCGCCAGGGCGGCGGCATCGGGCCGGCCGGCATGGATGCGCTCGCCCACGCCACTCTTGCCCAGGCCGGTATGCAGGTCGATCCAGGCGATGCGCTCGGCGCCTGCCCCCTGCTCGCGCAGCACGTGGCGCAGCGTGACCTGGCTCCAGGTCGGCGCACGGCCGCCGTAGAACAGGCCCTGAGGATGCCCGTACTGGCCGCCCGACACGGCGGCTTGCAAGGCACGCGGGCCGCGTCGCAGCAGGAACGAGGTCAGGGCCCAGCGCTCGCGCCAGCCGGCCGGCCAGGTGGCGGGCACCAGCGCGTGCGCGATCTCGTCGTAGCCCGGGTTGGCCGGCAGCGGGCGATGGAAATCCTGGAAGTTGCGGTTGAGGTCGACGTTCTCCTGCGTCGTGCGGCGCCACCACGAGAAGCCGTAGGGGTTGAGTGCATGCAGGTAGACGACGGCCACGCCCGCGGCGTGGGCCTGCGCGCGCCAGGCCTCGTCCAGCAGCAGGGCCACCTGGATGCCCGAGCCGCAGAAGCCTTCGACCCCGTGGCAGCCACTGCTGATCAGCAGCAGGCGCGTGGCCTCGCGTGGGCCGTCGCGCACCACGTCGAGCGCCAGCGCTTCGCCATCGCGCCCGACCAGCGGGTGCGGATGGGTCTGCACGTCGAGGTGGGCCGATTCCGCGGCCTCGAGGAACTTGGCGCGCGCGCCCGCATAGGTCTGCGCGAAGCCGGCGGAGATGTCGTCGCCCAGCGGGGCGAGCGTGTCCACGCTCAGGGGCGCGGCTGGCCCAGCCACTCGTTCGCCAGGCGCACCCACAGCGTGGCGCCCAGCGGGATCAACTCGTCGTTGAAGTCGTAGCTCGGGTTGTGCAGCATGCAGGGCCCCAGGCCGTGGCCGCCGATGCGGTGGCTGCCGTCGCCATTGCCGATGAGGAAGTAGCAGCCGGGCTTCTCGAGCAGGAAGTAGCTGAAGTCTTCGGCGCCCATGGTGGGCTCGAACTCCTGCACGTTCTCGGGGCCGACCACCTCGGCCATCACGCGGCGCGCGAAGGCGGTCTCGGCAGGGTGGTTGATGGTGGGCGGGTAGTTGCGCACGAACTCGAACTCGCACTCGGCACCGAAGGCCGCGCAGGTGTGCTCAGCCATCTCTTTCATGCGCTGCTCGAAGAGGTCGAGCAGCTCGAGCGTGAAGGTGCGCACCGTGCCTTCGAGCACGCAACTGTCGGGCACGACGTTGGTGGCCTCGCCGGCGTTCACCATGGTGACCGAGATCACGCCCGGGTCGATGGGCTTCTTGTTGCGCGAGACGATGGTCTGGAAGCCCATGATCAGCTGCGCGGCGATCGGCACGGGGTCGGTGCCGAGGTTCGGCATGGCCGCGTGCGAGCCCTTGCCGCGGATGGTGATCTTGAACTCGTTGCTGGAGGCGAAGCAGGGCCCGTTCTTGAGCGCGAACTGGCCGACCTTCATGCCCGGCCAGTTGTGCGCGCCGAACACCGCCTCCATGGGGAAGAGGGTGAAGATGCCGTCCTTGATCATCTCGCGCGCACCGCCGCCGCCTTCCTCGGCGGGCTGGAAGATCAGGTAGACGGTGCCGTCGAAATCGCGGTTCTTCTCGTTGGCGAAGTGCTTGGCCGCGGCCAGCAGCATGGCGGTGTGGCCGTCGTGGCCGCAGGCGTGCATGCGGCCCAGGTACTGGCTGGCGTGCGCGAAGGTGTTGCGCTCGGTGATGGGCAGGGCGTCGATGTCGGCGCGCAGGCCCACGGCGCGGGCGGAGTTGCCACGCGTGCCCTTGACGATGCCCACCACGCCGGTGGTGCCCAGCCCGCGGTGGATGGGGATGCCCCAGTCGGTGAGCGCCTTGGCGATCAGGTCGGCGGTGCGCTTCTCTTCGAAGCACAGCTCGGGGTGGGCGTGGATGTCACGGCGGATCGCGGTGACGGCCGCCGCGTCGGCCAGGATGGATTCGATCAGCTGCATGGCTCTCTACTCCGGAAGGAACACGGCCTCGCTGTTGGCGAGGCCGTGCAGGGAGGAAGCCAGTTTACTGACTGACTGACGTCAGGGACGCCGGGCCGCCCCAAGACCCTGACCGCACCCTCGGGGGGGGCAGCGAACGCAGTGAGCCTGGGGGCCTTGTTTCAGCGCCTGACCTTGCCGTCTTCCGTGAGCATCGACAGCTCCACGAAGCGCGAGGCCACGTGGTCGTGCGGGCCGAAGGCCACGTTGAAGCCGCCCAGGTTGGCGTTGTTGATCGACTCCATGCCGGCGATGAACGACTCGCGCGAGGGGTTCTTGCCGGCGCGCTTGAGGCCTTCGGCGAAGACCTTGGCGGCCACGTAGCCCTCCATGCTCGAATAGTTGGCGGTGGCGTCGGCACCGGCCTTGGCCACGGCCTCCAGGTACTCGCGCGAGAGCGGCGCGGTGGTCGAGAAGGGCGAGGGCATGACCTGGCTGATCATGATGCCGCGGGCCTCTTTGCCGAGCTCATCGGCGAGGGCCTGCGTGCCCACGAAGGACACGTTGTAGAAGGTGCCGCCGTAACCGGCCTTGCGCGCTTCGCGGATGAAGGCAGCCGACGACTTGTAGGCGCTGATCTGCACCACCGCCTCGGGCTTGGCGGCCACGATGTCCTTCACGGCCTGGGCCACGTTGACGGTGTTTCGCTCCACCGTGCCGGTGGCCACGGGTGTCAGGTTGGAAGGCTTGAGGGCGCGCGTCACGCCGTCGAGGCCGGCCTTGCCGTAGGCGTCGTTCTGATAGAAGACGGCGATCTTGTTCAGGCCCAGCGAGGTGAGCTGCTTGACGATCAGGGCGGTCTCGTCGAAGTACGAGGCGCGGATGTGGAACACGTTCTTGCTGAACGGGTCGCGCAGCGACTCGGCGCCGGTGAAGGGGCCGAAGAAGACGGTCTTGTTCTCGTTCACCACCGGCAGTGCGGCCAGGCAGGTGGGCGTGCCCACGTAGCCGAAGAGGGCGAACACGCTCTCCTTGGTGATGAAGCGTTCGGTGTTGGCCTTGCAGCGGTCGGGCTCGTAGCCGTCGTCCAGCGTGCGCAACTCGATGGTGTTGCCATTCACACCGCCAGCGGCATTCAGCGCGTCGAAGTAGATCTTGGCCCCCCGGTTCATCTGGATGCCCAACTGGGCGGCCGGGCCGCTGAAGGCGGCAGATTGACCAATGACGATGCGGCGATCGCTTTGCGCGAACGAAGGCAGGGACAGGGCGGCGCTCGAGGCCACCATGTGCTGGAGCAGGGTACGGCGTTTCATGATCGGGGGATGGAAAGAGACGAGGGCCAGTGAGGCCCTTGTGAGGCCTCTCCGGGGGAAAATCAGTGTAAACCCTAGGTGTTCTGTGCCCAAGCCCCACGGAGCACGCGCGCGAGGCCCCTGTGCAATAGTTCCCGCATGAACAGCATCACCGTCCGTGCCGCCTGCCCGCACGATTGCCCCGACACCTGCGCCATCCGCGTCACCGTCGAAGATGGCCGTGCGATACGCGTACAAGGCGACCCCGATCACCCGCCGACGCACGGTGCGCTGTGCACCAAGGTGTCGCGCTACACCGAGCGCAGCTACCACCCCGAGCGCGTGCTGCACCCGCTCAAGCGTGTCGGCCCCAAAGGCAGTGGTCAGTTCGAGCGTGTGAGCTGGCAGGAAGCGCTTGCTGACATCGCCGCGCGCCTCGCCGAGATCGCTGCGCGCAACCCCGAGGCCATCGTTCCCTACAGCTACGCCGGCACCATGGGTCTGCTGCAAGGCGAGAGCATGGACCGGCGCTTCTTCCACAAACTGGGCGCTTCGCTGCTCGACCGCACCATCTGTGCCTCGGCCGGTGGCGACGCGCTGGCCGCCACGTACGGCGGCAAAGTGGGCATGCACCTGGAGCACTTTGCCGAGAGCCGGCTGATCCTGATCTGGGGCAGCAACTCCATCGCCTCCAACCTGCACTTCTGGACCTTCGCGCAGAAGGCCAAGCGCGAAGGTGCCAGGCTCGTCTGCATCGACCCGCGCAAGACCGAGACGGCCGACAAGTGCCATCAGCACATCGCGCTGCTGCCGGGCACCGATGGCGCGCTGGCCTTGGGCCTGATGCACGAGCTGATCGCCCACGACTGGCTGGACCACGACTACATCGAGCGCCACACGCAGGGCTGGCCGACGCTGCGCGAGCGCGCCTTGGCCTGGACGCCCGAGCGCACGGCCGAGGTCTGCGGCATCACGGCCGACGAAGTGCGCCAGCTCGCGCGTGACTACGCGACGACGAAGCCCGCGGCCATCCGCCTCAACTACGGCATGCAGCGCGTGCGCGGTGGGGGCAATGCGGTGCGGCTGATCGCGATCCTGCCCTGCCTGGTGGGCGCCTGGCGGCACCGCGCGGGTGGCCTGCTGCTGTCGGCCTCGGGCTGGTTCCCGAAGGACGCGCAGGCCTTGCAGCGGCCCGACCTCCTGGGCGCGCGCCGGCCTCGCACCATCAACATGAGCACCATCGGGGATGACTTGCTGAAGGAGAGTTCGGCCACCTTCGGCCCCAGGATCGAAGCGCTGGTCGTCTACAACAGCAACCCGGTGGCGGTGGCGCCCGAGTCACCCAAGGTGGTGAAGGGCTTTGCGCGAGACGACCTCTTCACCGTGGTGCTCGAACACTTCATGACCGACACCGCCGACCTGGCCGACTACGTGCTGCCTGCCACCACGCAGCTCGAACACCTGGACGTTCACACCAGCTACGGCCACACCTACGCGCTGATCAACGAAGCGGCGATCGCACCGCTGGGCGAGGCCAAGCCCAACACGCAGATCTTCCGCGAACTGGCGGCGCGCATGGGCTTCAGCGAGCCCTGCTTCTCCGACAGCGACGAGACGATGGCGCGCAGCGCCTTTGCCGTTGATAAGAGCGGCAAGACCGTGGGCTTCGACGCACTGCGCGAGCACGGCTGGGTCAAGCTGCCGCTGCCCGAGGCCCCCTTCGCCGACGGCGGCTTCCCCACCGCCAGCGGCCGCTGCATGATCGACGCGCCCGGCCTGGGCGTGCCCGACCACGTGCCCAACTACGAGTCGGCGCGCTCGGCGCCCGAACTCGCCAAGCACTACCCGCTCGCCATGATCTCGCCGCCGGCGCGCAACTTCCTCAACTCCAGCTTCGTCAACGTGAAGAGCCTGCGCGACATCGAAGGTGAGCCGCTGCTCGAAATGCACGCGAGCGACGCCGCCGCGCGCGGCCTGCAAGGTGGCGAGCTGGTGCGCGTGTTCAACCAGCGCGGCGAGTACCGCTGCAAGCTCGCAGTGAGCCCGCGCGCGCGGCCCGGCGTCGTCAACGGCCTGGGCATCTGGTGGCGCAAGCTGGGTGTGGCCGGCACCAACGTCAACGAAGTCACCCACCAGCAGCTCACCGACCTCGGCCGCGCGCCGTCGTTCTACGACTGCCTGGTGGACGTGCGCGCCGTTTGAAGCGCTGGCTCTGGATGTCGCTCGCCAGCGTTGTCGGCATCGCCGCCCTGGCATTGGGCACGGTGTGCCTCACCAGCGGCTGCAGCAGCCTGGGCTACTACGCGCAGGCCACTTCGGGCCACCTCTCGCTGCTCAACCAGGCCAAGCCGGTGCCCGAGTGGCTGGCCGACACGAGTACGCCGGCCGACCTGGCCGAGCGCCTGCGCTTGAGCCAGCGCATCCGCGACTACGCGGTGAGCGAACTCAAGCTGCCCGACAACGCCAGCTACCGCCGCTATGCCGACCTGCAGCGCGGCGCCGCGGTGTGGAACGTGGTGGCTGCGCCGGAACTGAGCCTCACGCTCAAGACCTGGTGCTTCCCGGTCGTGGGCTGCGTGGGCTACCGCGGCTACTACGCGCGCGATGCAGCCGAAGCGCTCGCCACCGAGTTGCGCGCCGAGGGGCTGGAGGCCAATGTTCAGGCCATCCCCGCCTACTCCACTTTGGGCAAGCTGCCGGGCGACTACTTCAGCGACCCGCTGCTCAGCACCTTTGTCCGCTGGCCCGAAGGCGAACTCGCACGGCTCGTCTTCCACGAGCTGGCGCACCAGGTGGCCTACGCCAGCGGCGACACCATGTTCAACGAGTCTTTCGCCACCGCCGTGGAGCGCATCGGCGGGCGGCGCTGGCTGCAGCAGCACGCCAGCCTCGAAGCGCGCGTCGAGTCCGAGGCGAGCGAGTCGCGCCGGGCCGACTTCCGCCGCCTCACGCTGCAGGCGCGCGCCGAGCTCGATGCGATCTACCGCAACCCCGCGCTGAGCGACGACGACAAGCGCCGCGCCAAGGCGGAACGCTTCGCTCGCCTGCGTGCCGACTTTGCCGTGATGAAGGCCGAGCGCTGGAATGGCTTCAGCGGCTACGACCGCTGGTTCGAGACCGCCAACAACGCCTCGCTCGGGGTGCTCGCTGCCTACAACGAACTGGTGCCGCAGTTCGAGCGCCTGTTCGAGCGCGAGGGGAGCGACTTCGAGCGCTTCTATGCCGAGGTCAAGCGCATCGCCGCCTTGCCGATGGCCGAGCGCCGCGCGACACTCGGCCCCTGATCACGGAGAAGAAGATATGCCCGACATCAACATCCGCCGCGAGCACCAGCTCGGGCTCGAACAGGCCCGCAAGGTGGCCTGGGAGTGGGCCGAAGACGCCGAGAAGAAGCTCGACATGGAGTGCACCGTGATCGAGGGCGAGTTCAGCGACACGGTGGAGTTCACGCGCAGCGGCGTGAACGGCTACCTCACGGTGGCCCCCGACCACTTCGAGCTGAAGGCCAAGCTCGGCTTCCTGCTCGGCGCCTTCACCAAGACCATCGAGGCCGAGATCGAGAAGAACCTCGACGCCTTGCTGGCCAAGGGTGCCAAGCCGAAGGCGGTGGCCAAGAAGGCGGCCAAGAAGTAGTGCGTGGGCGGAGGCGGAGCGCTCAGCCTTCTTTCAGCTCGTTGATCAGGTCGATGTAGCCCTGCATCGCCTCTTCCTTCGAGGTGCCCTTGGCCATGTTCCAGGCGTCCCACTTGGCCCGCTCCACCATGTCGGTGAAGCCGGGGCGCTTGGTGTCCACGTCGCCCACGCTGCCTTGCTTGTACAGCGCGTAGAGGCGCAGCAGGGTCATGTTGTCGGGCTTCTCGGGCAGGTTCTTGGAATCGGCACGCGCTTGCTCGAACTGCGCTTGAAGATCGGCCATGGTGTTGTCTCCGTGTGGGTGAAAGTGGGCATTGACGGGGCGGATGTTACCCAGCATCTTGCGCCGGATCACTAGGGAAGGAACTCCGAAATGGCCCCAGCCGTTGAACGCATGTCGCGGGTGGACACCGCCTGGCTGCGCATGGACAACGACGTCAACCTGATGATGATCGTCGGCGTCTGGCGCATCCAGCCGGGCATTGCCTATGAGGCCTTGTGCGAGCGCGTGCAGGCCAAGCTGCTCAAGTACGGCCGCTTCCAGCAGAAGGTGGTCGAAGACGCGATGGGCGCGCAGTGGGTACGCGACGAGGGTTTCGACATCGAGCACCACGTGCGCGCTGAAGCGCTCACGCGCCGGCGCGGCCAAGGCGAACGCGAGGCCCTTCAGGAGCGGGTGGGCGAGTTGTGCACCACCCCGCTCGACCGCATGCGGCCGCTGTGGCAGTTCCACTTCATCGAAGACTACGACGGCGGCAGTGCGCTCATCGCACGCATCCACCACTGCATTGCCGACGGCATCGCGTTGATCTCGGTGATGTTGTCCATCACCGATGGCGGCATGGAGCCGCCGCCGCGCAGGCGCCCCCAGAAGCCGGGCGACGAAGAGTTCGACTGGTTTGCCGACGCCATCATGCGGCCGCTCACCGACGCCACCATCAAGGCCATCGGCCTCACCGGCAGCGGCATGGCCAAGTCGGTGGAGATGCTGGCCAACCCGCAACAGCCGCTGCAGGGCACGGTGGACATGGCGCGCATCGGCTACCAGGTGGTCTCCGATGCCGCGGCCATGCTGCTGATGCCCGACGACTCGCCCACCCGGCTCAAGGGCAAGCCCATCGGAGCCAAGCGTGTGGCCTGGGGTGAGCCGCTGCCGCTGGATGCGGTGAAGGCGATCGGCAAGGCGCTCGGGTGTTCGGTGAACGACGTGCTGCTGGCCAGCGTGGCCGGCGCCATCGGCGGCTACCTGCGCGAAACGGGTGAAGACACGCAGGGCAAGGAGATCCGCGCCATGGTGCCGGTGAACCTGCGGCCAATGGAGAAGGCCTACAAGCTCGGCAACCAGTTCGGTCTGGTGCCGCTGGTGCTGCCCATCGGCATCGTCAACCCGATCGAGCGGGTGTTCGCGGTGAAGGCGCGCATGCAGGAACTGAAGGGCAGCTACCAGCCGCTGCTGGCCTTTGCGGTGCTGGCGGTGGCGGGGCTCTTGATCAAGCCGATGCAGGATGCCTTGCTGAACATCTTTGCCAAGAAGGCGACGGCGGTGATGACCAACGTACCGGGGCCGGGGACGCCGCTCAAGATCTGCGGCTCGACGCTGGAGCAGGTGATGTTCTGGGTGCCGCAGTCGGGGGAGATCGGGGTGGGGGTGTCGGTGCTCAGCTACGGCGGCGGGGTGCAGTTCGGGTTGATCACGGATGCGCAGCTGTGCCCGGATCCGCAGAAGATCATCGATCGGTTCGAGCCGGAGTTTGAGAAGTTGTTGGTGGTGACCTTGATGTTGCCGTGGGAGTGAGGTCGACTCTTTCGCGCATCGCCAGCCGTTCGGGCTGAGGTGTCGAAGCCTTGTGCCCGCATTGCGTGGTTGGGTTCTACCTGGCTTGCTCGTCGGCGCCGGGATATGCGCCCGGCGGCGCACCTTCTTTTCTTTGCTTGCCCAAAGAAAAGAAGGCAAAAGAAAGGGCACCCTGCTCGCCGGTCGGCCTAGGGCCGACTGCTCTGCGCTGCTCGGTCTTGGGGGCTCGCGCCCAACTCACTACGCGGCCCTGGGCCGCTGCGTTCAGACAGGCGGCGCGAAGTCAGAAGACGAAGCGTGCTGGCGCACGCAGCCCCCAAGCCCTGCGCTGCTCGACGGCTCACCACGGGGCCCAAGAGAAAGCTCGCCTTCGGCATCGTGTCTCGGCTCGCTTCGCTTTGCCGAGGGTTCAAGCCGATGCGCAGCGAGGCGAGACGATGGG
>NZ_DASSRA010000382.1:0-6011 GCF_035702065.1 Rhizobacter sp. | reverse complement strand
GTGACCTGCTCGATGCTCATCACCGAGCGGTCGCCATCGGCCATGGTGACGATCACGCCCTTTACGTGCGACTGCTGGCCCGAGAGCTGCACCGTGCGCACCAGCTCGCGCAGGCGCGGCTCGATGGGGGTGAGGTCGAGCTTCCAGCGCTGCGGGTTGCCGGAGACGGCCGCCTCGAAGTGGCGCTCCAGCAGTTCGCGGTTGCCGGTGAGCGTACCGCGGATGGCGTCCATGATGACCGCCGCCTCGGGTGCGGAGTCGAGCGGCACGGTGCGGCTGCGGCTGCCCGAGCTCAGCGTCACCTTGTTGCCGACCACGGCCACCTTCTCCTGGCGCGGCTTGAGCGTCTCGCGCGTGAAGGAGTCGGGCGCGGCAAAGGTCAGCCGGCCCGAGGACTCGAGCGTGCGTTCCAGCATGTCGACGGTGCGCTTCTCGGTGAAGACGGCTTCGCCGCTCTTCACCTGGGCCAGCAGTTGCGTGAGCTGCGGCAGATCGAACGCCGCCTGGGCCTGGGCGGCCACGGGCAACAGCAGCGCGGCGCAGCAGGCCAGTGCGCGCAAGCAGTCAAGGAGACGGGTCATTCGTGGCATCGTCGGCCCAGAAGTCATAGAAGTTGAACCAGTTGTACGGCGATTCGCGGCACAACACGTTGAGCAGTTCCACGTAGCGCCGCAAGGCGTCTTGCACGAGTTGATCGGCTTCGGCGCGTTGCTCGGGACCGAGCTGGCGGAAGTCGGCCAACTCGGCGAAGCGCAACTCGTAGCGCTTGCCACCATGGTAGAGGCCGGCCACGAAGATCATGCGCCGGCGCAGCATGGCCGCCAACCGGAAGGGGCCATCGGAAAACGGCGCCGGGCGGCCGAGAAAGTCCAGCTGCAGCGTGCGCGAGCGGCCCGACTGTGCGGGCAGCGTGCGGTCGGCCAGCAGCCCGGCGATGCCGCCCTCGGTGAGCCACTGGCGCAGCGCGAGCATGGCCCCCGGCCGGCCCAGCGCGATGGTGTGCAGGCTGGCCGCCGGCGCCACCGCAGCGAGCGTGGCGTTGATCAGCCGCGCGTTGTCCTCGTACATCAGCATGGTGATGCGCTCGCCGCGGCTTTGCGCATCGGCGCGCAGCGCCTCGAAGCTGCCCAGGTGGGCCCCCGCCGCGATGATGCCCTCGCCTTCAGCCAGCGGCACGTGGATGAGGTCACCGTCGGTGATGCGCACCTCGAAGCAGTCGAAGCGCTCCTGCAGGAAGAAGATGCGATCGAGGATGGTCGAGGCGAAGCAGTGGATGTGGCGGTACACGTCGGCCAGGCTTGCGGGGCGCTGCAGCGCACGGCTCAGGTAGCTGCGCGAGGCGCGGCGCGCGGTGCCGTTGGCGACGAGGAAGTAGAGCGTGATCGGATGCAGCAGCCCCCTCGTGAGCGAACGGCCGGCCGTCAAGGCGATCCAGCGGATGAGGCGCAAGGCCCAGAGGTTGCTGCGCTCGCGCTCGGCGACCCAGCCGGCGGCACGGCTCACGACGCAGGCTCGAAGTGCCCCGACGCCACCGCGCGCTCGGCGTTGCGCACCTCGAAGCGCAGCGCCGTGGGGCCAGCGTCGAAGTGGATCGCGAGCGTCGCCCCCGGGCGCACCGGGGCGAGGAACTTGACGACACCCAGGCGCGGCGTGGGGCCGACCTTGGATGCAAGGTCGGGGTCACGCAGCACCGCCTCCAGCACCTCGGCCAGCAGGCTCACGCCCGGCAGCAGCGGCTGGCCGGGGAAGTGGCCCGCAAAGGCGGGGTGGTCGGGCGAGACGTACACGTTCAAGGCTTGCGTTGGTCGGCCAGCACGCGCTCGGCCCAGGCCGCGAAGGCCGCGGCCGGCAGCTTGGCCGTGCCTTCGGAGCGCGGCAGCTCGGGCACCGACACCACGCGGCGCGGGATGAAGGCGGCATCCACGCGCTGGCGCATGGCGGCGATGACGCGGCGGCTCAGCTCGGCGGGCGGCACCTCGGGTGCGACCACGAAGGCGATCAGGCGCGTCACGCCATCGGCCACCTCGTCGGGCGGCAGCCAGAAAGCGCCATCACGCACGCCTTCGATCGCGTTGAGGTGGAAGTTGAGGTGGCCGAGCGAGCTGCGCTTGCCGGCGATGTTGATCAGGTCATTGGAACGGCCGAGCAGGCGAAAGCGCGTCGGCTCGATCAGCTCGATCACGTCGGACAGCGTGGTGGGCACCGGCACGTGGCCGCCTTGCGCCACGGTGGCGTCGCCGTCGCCGCTGAGCGTGACGCCATCGAAGGCCTGCCATTCGGCGCCCTGGGTGGTGCGGCGCGTGGCCACCTGGCCGGTTTCGGTGCAGCCGTAGATCTCGACCAGCGGCGCGGACAGTGCGGCCTCAGCGCGCTGTGCGAGCTGCGGCGAGAGCGGCGCGGTGGCGCACAGCGTGAGGTCGATGGTCGGCAGCGCGACGCCGGAGTCGAGGAGTGACTTGAGGTGGAAGGGCGTCGTCACCAGCATGCGCGGGCGCGCGGCGCGGGACAGCGCAGCGGCAATGTCCGCCGGATAGAACGGCCGCTCGGTGTCGACGGCCGCTCCCCCCAGCATGGCCAGCAGCACGGTGGACTCGAAGCCGTACATGTGCTGCGACGGCACGGTGGAGACGAGCGTGACGCCGGCCAGCGACGGCCGGCCCATGAAGTGCCCGAGCCGCTGCGATTCGCCGAGCGCTCCGCGCGCGAGGTGGCTCCAGTACTTGGCGTGCGGCACCGGCGCGCCGGTGGAACCTGACGTGAGCACCTGCGCCACCAGCGAGCCCTCGGCGATCAACGGCACCTCGGTACGCACAGGCACGGGCGCCGCCTCGGTGGGGTGACGCAGCATCGGCAGGGCCGCCTCGATGCCGGCGTGGTCGGTCAACCCGTAGGCCGAAGTGAACATGCCGCGCAGGCGCTCGACCATGTCGGGCGTGTAGTTGGGCGGCAGCAGGCTGCTCTGGCCGCGCAGCATGGCAGCACCGAGTCCCACGGCGAAGCTGTAGCGGTCGCCGATGAGGTTGAGCATCACGCCGCCTTCGGGCAGCTGCGTGGCGAGGTGTTGCACGTCCGCCAGGTACTGCTGACGCGAGAGTGGCTGGCCATTGCGCCAGGCCAGCGGTGCCTGCAGGTCGTCGGCCCAGATGAGTGGGGTGCTGTTCATGGCGCGGTCGTCGTCGGGCTCTGCCCACTGGTTTTGGGAGCCTGCATGTAAGCGCGCACGGCTTCGGCCACGCTGGCGCGCTCGAACTCGGGGTGCAGGCGGTAGCGCAGCAGGTGCTCACCGCCGAACATCACCCCGGTGGCGATGGGCGTGACCACGTTGGCGAAGAGCGCCCAGACCTCGAACGGTGCAAAGGCAAAGAGCGCCAGCGAGGTGCTCACGATGAGCAGGAAGAAGACCACCCAGGCACCGGTCAGCGTGCGGGTGTATTGCAGCTGGCGCGGCGGCAGGTAGCCGCCATGCACACGCAGCGCCACTGCGGTGATGATGGCCGTGCGGCCAGGGCGCAGCGTGCTGCCGAAGGCCAGCGCGAGGAAGAAGTTGATGCCCGCGTGCTCGATGAGGTAGAGCACGTGGGAAGAGGCCTTCACCCCCAGCAGGGCCTGCACGCACAGCGCGGCCAGGCTCAGCAACCCGACGGCACTGATCCAGCGGTGCCCGCTGCGCCAGGCGCCGACCGTGATGACCAGCAGCATCGGGCTGAGCACGCCCACGACGTTCCAGGCCGAGGCATCGGTTTGCGTCATCAGCCAGTGCGAGGCGGCGATGTAGGCCACGCCCGCCAAGGCAAACGCAGCGATGCGGGCCACCATGCGCAACTGCATGGTTCAGCTCACACGGTTGGCGGCGATGTGCTCGGTGAGGCTGGCCAGCGAAGTGAAGATGCGTGCGTTGTTCTCGTCGTCCGAGCGCAGCTGGAAGCCATATCGCTGCGAGACCACCAGGGCGACTTCGAGGATGTCGATCGAATCCAGACCCAGGCCTTCGCCGTACAGCGGAGCCTGGGGATCAATCGCCTCGGGTGCGATCTCGAGGTTGAGCGATTGGACCAGCAGAGCGGCCACTTCGCGCTGGAGTTCGAGATGAGAGGAAGTCATGCGTGTGGGTAAAGCTAAGGGGCACCAACTCACGGGCCGGACGGCTCGTCAGCGGGGCCGACAGTTTAACAAAGCCCTCTTTCGCGCCGGGCTGGCGCAGGAGAGGAGAACCCGGTGTGTTTCAGCGCTCGAACGGGCGGGTCAGGGCGAAGCCGCTGCCGTCGGTCACGCCGTCTCCGGATGAACCACCGGCGCCACGCGCGGCGGCGTTCAGGCGGTCGATCTCGGCATAGGCAAACCGCAACTGGCCTTCCAGCCGCGTGACCGACGAGCGCTGCTCGGCGGCAAACGCGGCCTGGCGCTGCTGCGCTGCCGTGCGTTCCTTCTCCAGCTCGGCCTGCAGACGGGCGTTCGTGGCGCGCAGGTTCTGCGAGCTGGCGGCCACCTGCTCGCGTGCCGCCGCCACCAAGCGGACATGCCGCGCCTTGGCACGGTTGCCGATCACGACCCACGCCGCCGCCGCCCCCAGCAAGGCGCCGACCAGGCCTGCGGCCAGCATCGTTGCGATCCCCATGATGTCCATCGTGCGTCCCCCGTGCGCATGGCGCACCGGCGCCGAGTCTCAGCGGCCGTTGCGCAAGAGTGAGAGCGTACTCAGCATCCGTTGGCTTGTCTGCACGCGCCTGCGAGGAGGCGTGACAAAGTGCACGCCCACCTCGCTGGCATTTGGCGACAAGGCTCAGGCCCGGCGTGGCTTGACCTTGGCGGCCGCCGTCTTGGCGTTGCGGCGCGCCACCTCCACGTCACTGTCGTACGCCAGCGCAACGCCCATGCGGCGCTTGGTGAAGCTCTCGGGCTTGCCGAAGAGCCGCAGCTCGGTGTTGGGCACGCGCAGGGCTTCGTCGACGCCATCGAAGGCAATGCCCTTCGCTTCCACCCCGCCGTAGATCACGGCACTGGCGCCCGGGCTCTTGAGCGCGGTGTTGACCGGCAGGCCCAGGATGGCGCGGGCGTGCAACTCGAACTCGTTCTGCCACTGGGTGATCATCGTGACCATGCCGGTGTCGTGCGGGCGCGGGCTCACCTCGCTGAACCACACCTGGTCGCCCTTCACGAACAGCTCCACGCCGAACAGGCCCTGGCCGCCCAGGTTGTCGGTGACGGCCTGGGCGATCTCGCGTGAGCGCTTCAAGGCGGCCTCGGTCATGCGGTGCGGCTGCCAGCTTTCCACGTAGTCACCGCTGACCTGGATGTGGCCGATGGGGTCGCAGAAGTGGGTCTCGACCTGGCCGCCGGTGCCGAGGGCGCGCACGGTGAGCTGGGTGATCTCGTAGTCGAAGTCGATGAACCCTTCCACGATCACTCTGCCCTGGTTCACGCGCGAACCGCTGGCGGCGTAATCCCACGCCTTCTTCACGTCAGCCGGACCATCCAGTTTGGACTGTCCCTTGCCGGAGGAGGACATCACAGGCTTGACGACGCAGGGATAGCCGATGCCGCCGTCGATGGCCGCCTGCAATTCCTCCAGACTGTCGGCGAACTTGTATGGCGACGTGGGCAGACCCAGCGTCTCTGCGGCGAGGCGGCGGATGCCTTCGCGGTTCATGGTGAGCTGCGTCGCGCGGGCCGTCGGGATGACGCGCGCCAGCCCCTCCTTCTCGACCTGCACCAGCATGTCGGTGGCGATTGCTTCGATCTCGGGCACGATCAGGTCGGGCTTCTCCCGCTCGATCAGCGCACGCAGGTCTGCGCCGTCGGCCATGTTGATGACATGGGCGCGATGCGCCACCTGATGGCCCGGCGCGTCCGGGTAGCGGTCCACCGCGATGGTCTCGACGCCGAGGCGCTGCAGGGCGATGAGGACTTCCTTGCCGAGTTCGCCGCTGCCGAGCAGCATGACGCGCATTGCGCTCGGACTCAACGGGGTACCGATTTTCATGATATTTTCCAGTGGTAAGGTAAAGGCAGAA
>NZ_DASSRA010000381.1:0-3440 GCF_035702065.1 Rhizobacter sp. | reverse complement strand
CACAAGCAGTCCAGTGGACTGCTTGTGCCTGGCGAAGGGCTGAGCCTCTGGCTCAGCGCGGGCTGCAAGGCGGCAGCGAAGCGACTGGGGGGCTGTCATCAGTACCTGCCGGTGGCCCCGGCGATGCGCAAGTAGACGTGGGCCACCCACGCGACGAACCCCCGGCGCAACACGCCTTGCAGCGAACGCTGCCGGGCCTGCGCCGGATCGATCTCTCGCGAGGCCGTCACCGCCTGATCGAACTGCGCCGCCAGCGCGTTGGTGAACACCGGGTCGCGGATCACGACGTTGGCCTCGAGGTTGAGCAGCAGCGAGAGCGGGTCGATGTTGGAGCTGCCCACCGTCGCCCATTCGTCGTCGACCAGGCCCACCTTGGCATGCAGGAAGGCCGGCGTGTACTCGAAGACGCGTACGCCGTGGCTGAGCAGGTCGTCGTACAGCGCGCGCGCCGCTAGGGCGGCGATGCGGTAGTCGACCTTGCCCTGCAGCAGCAGGCGCACCTGCACGCCGCGCGTACCGGCGGCGCGCAGCACGCGCATGAAGGCGCGGCCGGGGTAGAAGTAGGGCGAGATCAGGTCGACGCGCTGCTGGGCGTTGCGGATGGCGTCGATGTAGCTGCGCTCGATGGCGCGGCGCTGGCGCAGGTTGTCGCGCATCACGAAGGCGGCACGCACGGGGCGCAGCGTGGACAGCTGGCTCGCCGTCTTGCTGCCCTTGGGCATGCGCAGGCGGCGCAGCATGCGCCGGGCACGCGCCACCGGCTCCGCACTGCGCGCCAGGGCGGCCATCTCCCTGCCGAAGTGGCTGCCGATGCTCGCACGCGTCCACAGCGCGCGCGTGGCCTGCTCGATGGGGGCCACCACCGGGCCACGCAGCTCCACGGCGTAGTCGAGGCGCGGCTCGTCGCTCCAGCCGTGGATCTGGTCGAAGCGGTCATCGAGCAGGTTGATGCCGCCGACGAAGGCCACGTCGCCGTCGACCACGCACAGCTTCTGGTGCAGGCGGCGCAGCTGGCCGGGCTGCAGCCAGCTCCACCACCGATGCAGCGGCCGGAACACCGCAAGCAGCACCCCAGCGCCTTCGAGCTGTGCCCGCAGCTCGCCCAGGCAGGCGCGCGAACCAAAGCCGTCAACCACCAGCTTGACATGCACGCCGCGGCGCGCCGCATCGGCGAGGGCCTGCGTGACCATCGCCACGCTGCCGGTGTTGTCGTAGATGTAGGTGGCGAGCCAGACCTCGTGGCGTGCTGCCTCGATGGCACGCACCATGGCCGGGAACAGGGCCTCGCCGCCGCGCAGCAGCGTGGCCTGGTTGCCGCCGCTGTAGACGGCGCGGCGCACCACGCGCATCAGGGGTTCGTCGTCGGTGCGGTGCGGCTCGACCATCAGGCCAGTTCGAGATCCGCCACCAGGGGCAGGTGGTCCGACATGCGGGCCCACGCGTTGCCGCGCGGCACGAAGGTGGCCGTGCAGTGAAAGCCGCGCGTGTAGATGCGGTCGAGCGAGAACAGCGGCACGCGCGACGGGAAGGTGCGCTGCGAGGCGCTGCCGGCGTGCTCGGCGCGCTTGAGGCCCATCTCGCGCATGGGTGCGTCGAGCTTCTCGCCCCAGTCGTTGAAGTCACCCGCCAGCACCACCGGCTCCCGGTGCGGGATCTTGGCGGCAATGAACGCCGCGATGCGCTCCACCTGCCGCACGCGGCTCGAATGCATCAACCCGAGGTGGGCCACGATGGTGTGGACGCGCAGGCCGTTCCAGTGCGCGACCACGTGCAGCAGGCCGCGCTGCTCGAAGCGATGGTCGGAGACGTCGTGGTGGCCGATGTCTTCGCCCAAGGGCCAGCGCGACAGCAGCGCGTTGCCGTGCTCGCCGTCGCGTGTGATGGCATTGGTGCGGTAGGCCACGTCGTAGCCCTCGGGCGCGAGGTGGTTGGCCTGCGGCACGCGCGGCCAGCCGAAGTGCGTGTCGGGGAAGCGCAGCGCCTCGCCATGGTTGAAGTTGCGCACTTCCTGCAAGAAGACCAGGTCGGCGTCGAGCGCTTCCACGCCCAGGCCGATGTTGTGGATCTCCAAGCGCTTGCGCGGGCCGATGCCGCGCACGCCTTTGTGGATGTTGTAGGTCGCTACCCGCAGGATGTGGCTCGGGTGCAGGGTGCTCGAAGCGGCGCCGCGTGTCATGTGAACCTGGTCAGCTGAAGGATCGCCTCGGCGTTCGAGGGCGAGAAGCATTGGTCGGCCGCCTCGCGCCAGGGCAGCCACCGGTAGCGGGTGTGTTCGCGCGGGGCCAAGGCAACCGGCGTGCCGCGCGGCACACGCAGGCCGAACACGTGCTCGGTGTTCTGCGTCACCCCGGGCGCATAGCGGTGCCGCCACTGCGGGTAGATCTCGTAGACGTTGCGCAGGTTCCAGTCGCGCAGGTTGGCCATCGGCACCTCGGGCGAGCCGATCACGATGCCGGTCTCTTCGCCCACCTCGCGCACGGCCGTCTCGTCCAGCGGCTCGTCGGGGCGGTCTTTGGAGCCGGTGACGCTTTGCCAATAACCGGGGTGGTCGGCGCGTTCGATCAGCAGCACGTCGAGCTCCGCCGTGTGGATGACGATGAGAACCGATTCGGGGATCTTGGGGGGGCGTGTCGTGCTCACCGTGCCATCTTGCCATCCGCCAGCGACAACCGCCACGCCAGGAAAAAGGGCAGCCGAAGCTGCCCTTGCGTTACCTCAAAAGCCTGGCCTCAGGCTTCCTTGGGAGCACCCGCCTGCGGGTTGCGCAGGCGGATGTGCAGCTCGCGCAGCTGCTTCTCGTCCACCGGGCTGGGCGCGTGCGTGAGCAGGTCTTGTGCGCGCTGGGTCTTGGGGAAGGCGATCACGTCGCGGATCGACTCGGCCTTGGTCATCAGTGTGACCAGACGGTCGAGGCCGAAGGCCAGGCCGCCGTGCGGGGGCGCGCCGTACTGCAGCGCGTCGAGCAGGAAGCCGAACTTGAGCTGGGCTTCGTCCGGCCCGATCTTCAGCGCGCTGAAGACCTTGCTCTGCACCTCGGCACGGTGGATACGGATCGAGCCGCCGCCGAGTTCCCAGCCGTTGAGCACCATGTCGTAGGCCTTGGCGATGCACTTGCCCGGGTCGGTGTCCATGTAGTCCTCATGGCCGTCCTTGGGCGCGGTGAACGGGTGGTGCACCGCGTTCCAGCGCTGGCCTTCGTCGTCGTACTCGAACATCGGGAAGTCGACCACCCACAGCGGCGCCCACTTGTCCTCGAAGAGGCCGTTCTTCTTGCCGAACTCGCTGTGGCCGACCTTGATGCGCAGGCCGCCGATGGCGTCGTTGACCACCTTGGCCTTGTCGGCGCCGAAGAAGATCAGGTCGCCGTTGCGCGCGCCGGTGCGGGCGATGATCTCCGCGATGGCCGCGTCGTGCAGGTTCTTCACGATCGGCGACTGCAG
>NZ_DASSRA010000380.1:0-4720 GCF_035702065.1 Rhizobacter sp. | reverse complement strand
GATCCAGCTGGGCAGCACGGGCCTGGGCGCCGGCGCCAAGCCGGAAGCCGGCCGCGCCGCCGCTGAAGAAGCCGTCGACCGCATCCGCGACTCGATCAAGGGCTCGAACATGCTCTTCATCACCGCCGGCATGGGCGGCGGCACCGGCACCGGCGCCGCGCCGGTGATCGCGCGCGTGGCCAAGGAAATGGGCATCCTGACCGTGGGCGTGGTGACCAAGCCCTTCGACTTCGAAGGCAACCGCCGCATGAAGGCTGCCGACGCCGGCCTGGCCGAGCTGGAAGCGAACGTCGATTCGCTGATCGTCATCCTCAACGACAAGCTGCTCGACGTGCTGGGCGACGACGTGACGCAGGACCAGGCTTTCGCGCACGCCAACGACGTGCTGAAGAACGCCGTGGGCGGCATCAGCGACATCATCCACATCCCGGGCCTGGTGAACGTCGACTTCGAAGACGTGAAGACGGTGATGAGCGAGCCCGGCAAGGCGATGATGGGCACCGCCATGGCCACCGGCCCCGACCGTGCCAACAAGGCGGCCGAAGGCGCCGTGGCCTGCCCGCTGCTGGAAGGCATCGACCTCTCCGGCGCGCGCGGCGTGCTGGTGCTGATCGCCGCCGGGCGCAGCACGTTCAAGCTGAGCGAGAGCCGCAACGCGATGAACACCATCCGCCGCTACGCGGCCGACGATGCGCACGTGATCTACGGCACCGCCTACGACGAAAGCCTGGGTGACCAGCTGCGCGTGACGGTGATCGCCACCGGCCTGTCGCCCGTCAAGCGCCAGCAGCAGGCGCCGATGACCGTGGTGCACACCGCGGTGGCCCAGCGCACTGGCACCGACAACATCCCGGTGCTGACCCAGCCGGTGCATGCGGGCCCGGCCGGACACGACTACGCCAACATGACAGTACCGAGCGTGTGGCGCAATGGCCGCACGGCGGCGGCCAAGGTGGATGCCCTGGCCAGCAATGGCATGGACGAGATCGAGATTCCCGCGTTCCTGCGCAAGCAAGCAGACTGACTCGGCCCCCAGTCGCTCTCGCTGCCGCCTTGCAGGCCGCGCTGGGCCAGAGGCCCAGCTCTTCGCCAGGCATGAACAGTCCTCAGGACTGTTCATGTCCGGGCGAAGCCCCCGAGGGGCGCCCCCGTGAGGACCGGCAAAGCCGGATCCTCCGGGGTGGCTTGATCTCGCAGTCGCTTCGCTTCTGCATCCGCAGTTGCGGGCGGTGAGTCTTCGCTATCGCGGCATTTGGCCGAATTTGTGTGTTGCTGTTTGGGAGGTCCTTAAAATCATGCCCATGCTTGCTCAACGCACCCTCAAATCGATCACCCGCGCCGTGGGCGTGGGCGTGCACGGTGGCCAGCGGGTCGAGCTGACGCTGCGCCCGGCGGCCGCCGACAGCGGGATCATGTTCCGCCGCGTCGACCTGCCGGTGCCGGTCGACATCCCGGTCAACACGCTGGCGGTGTGCGATACGCGCATGGCCACCACCATCTCACCGAAGGGCGACCCGGGCGCGCCCAAGGTCAACACCATCGAACACCTTCTATCGGCCTGCGCCGGCCTGGGGCTGGACAACCTGGTGGTCGACATCACCAACGAAGAGGTGCCCATCCTCGACGGCTCGGCCGCCTCGTTCGTGTTCTTGCTGCAAAGCGCCGGCATCGAGGTGCAGAAGGCGCCCAAGCGCTTTTTGCGCATCAAGAAGCCGGTGGAGGTGCGCGAAGGCGAGGGCAACACGCTCAAGTGGGCGCGCCTGGAACCCTACGACGGCTACAAGCTCACCTTCGAGATCGACTTCAACCATCCGGCGGTCAACCAGACCGGGCAGCAGGTCACCTTCGACATGGGCTCCGGTTTGTACAAGCGCGACATCGCCCGTGCCCGCACCTTCGGCTTCACCAAAGACGTGGAAATGATGCGTTCGCGCGGCCTGGGCCTGGGCGGCAGCATGGACAACGTGATCGTGGTCGACGACTACCGCGTGCTCAACAGCGACGGCCTGCGCTACGACGACGAATTCGTGAAGCACAAGATCCTCGACGCCATCGGCGACATGCACGTGCTCGGCCACCCGCTGATCGCCGCCTATGTGGGCTACAAGTCGGGCCACGCGCTCAACAACAAGCTGCTGCGCGCCGTGCTGGCCGACGAAGCCGCCTACGACATCGTCACCTTCGAAGACGAACGCCAGGCACCTGCCGGCCTCGCCGAGCTGGCGCCGGCCTGGTAGCAGGTGACGGGCAGGCCGTTGTATCGGGCGCACGCCCGATGCTCGGGCCTGCCAGGCAGTGTTAAGGTTCCGCCTTCGTCAACCCCCTGAACGCATGCTCATCTTCACCTGGATCGTGCTCGGCATCGCCGGTTTGCTGCTCGCCGCCAGCGGTGCCTTCTGGGGGCTCTTCGTCGCACTGGATAACTCCGACTGGCGCCGCCTGGCGGTGAAGGTGTTCCGCATCTCGATGGTGTTCGTGCTGTTCTACGTCAACGTGTTCATCTACGCGCACATCTTCGGCGTGATGGGTGGCACCGAGAAGCCGGTGGTCGAGGTCATCAGCGAAGAGTGACGAACCGGCCTCAGGGCTGAAGCCAGCGTGCTTCCCGGCCGTCGAACAGCGCGCGCCGGTGGCCTTCGGCGTGCAGTTCGAGCCAGTCGATGCTCAGCACCTGGGCTTCCATGACTGCGAAATACGGCAAGGCGCCACGGCCGTGCCCGGTGAGTCCGGGCGCGTGGTCCAGGGGTGAACCCGGTGCCAAGGGTGACAGATAGTCTTGCGCCCCCGGTGAGAGCTTGATCCGTGCCCAGCGCGACGAGACGGCCAGCCCCGAGGTTTCCAGGCTCACCTCGACCCGGCAGCGCAGCTGCCAACTCAGGCTGGGTGACCACATCACCAGGGTGCCGACGGGGTGCCGGCCCAGCTGGGCGACCTTGGCGCTGCGCTGGTCGGTGTAGAGGGTGAGCCGTTTCTCGTCGCTGCTGACTTCGCGCAGAACCACTGTGCGCGCATCGCCCATCTCGCCATCGGTGGTGGCCAGCACCGGGGTGCGCCAGGGGTGCTGCTTGTCGGCGGGAACGCGGCTCAGCTCGTGCCACACGGCGGCTTCGATCTCGGGGAGAGTCGACAGCCGTGAAGTCATGTCAGCCCCTCGCCCGACGAGTACGCCGGCCGATCCCCCAAGGGGATGCGGGCCGGCTTGGGAGCGGCCCGGCGCTCGACCCGCCGGCGTCGATCAGGCGACATGGTGGAGCGTCAGCCTTCCTTGCGCAGCGACGGGAACAGGATCACGTCGCGGATGCTGGGGCTGTCGGTGATGAGCATCATCAGCCGGTCCAGGCCGATGCCGCAGCCGCCGGTGGGGGGCATGCCGTATTCGAGCGCGCGGATGAAGTCGGCGTCGTAGTACATCGCCTCTTCGTCGCCGGCTTCCTTGTTGGCGGCCTGTGCCATGAAGCGGGCTGCCTGGTCCTCGGCGTCGTTCAGTTCGGAGAAGCCATTGGCGTACTCGCGGCCGGTGATGAAGAGCTCGAAGCGCTCGGTGATGGCCGGGTTGGTATCCGAGGCGCGGGCCAGTGGCGAGACCTCGACCGGGTAGTCGATGATGAAAGTGGGGTCCCAGAGCTTGTCTTCGACCACCGCCTCGAACAGGCCGAACTGCAGCTCGGGCAGCTTCCAGTGCGCGGGCGCCTTCTCGCCGGCGGCGAGGATGCGGCTGCGCAGCAGTTCGGCATCGGACGCTTCGGCCTCGCTCAGGCCGGCGAAAGCGACCAGCGAATCGCGCACTGTCAGCCGGCGGAAGGGCTTGTCGAGGTCGACCGTCTTGCCGCCGTAGTTGAGCACCGCCGAACCGGTGGCGCAGCGTGCGGCGTGGCGCAGCACCTGCTCGGTGTAGTCCATCAGGTCGTGGTGGTTCCAGTAGGCCGCGTAGAACTCCATCATCGTGAACTCCGGGTTGTGCCGGACGCTGATGCCTTCGTTGCGGAAGCTGCGGTTGATCTCGAACACGCGCTCGAAGCCGCCCACGATCAGGCGCTTGAGGTAAAGCTCGGGCGCGATGCGCAGGAACATGTCCTGATCCAACGCGTTGTGGTGGGTGACGAAGGGCTTGGCATTGGCACCGCCGGGGATGGGGTGCAGCATCGGCGTCTCCACTTCCATGAAGTGGTGCTCCACCATGAACTGGCGGATCGACGCGATGGCCTTGCTGCGCGCGACAAAGCGCACACGGGCGTCTTCGTCGGTGATGAGGTCGACGTAGCGCTGGCGGTACTTCTGCTCCTGGTCGGTCATCCCGTGGAACTTGTCCGGCAGCGGGCGCAGGCTCTTGGTCAAGAGCCGCAGCGTGGTCACGCGCACCGAGAGCTCGCCGGTCTTGGTCTTGAAGAGCGTGCCCTGGGCCCCCAGGATGTCGCCCAGGTCCCAGTGCTTGAAGGCGTTGTAAACCTCTTCGCCCAGCGCGTCCTTGGTGACGAAGAGCTGGATTCGGCCGGTGCTGTCTTGCAGGGTGCCGAAGCTCGCCTTGCCCATCACGCGCTTGAGCATCAGCCGGCCGGCCACGCTGACCTGGATGCCCTGCGGCTCCAGCGTCTCGTTGTCGAGTGCGCCGTGCTTGCGCACCAGCTCCAACGCATGGTCCTTGGGCTTGAAGTCGTTGGGGAAGGCCACGCCCTGTTTGCGGATCGCGGCGAGCTTTTCACGGCGTTCGGCGATGAGCTGG
>NZ_DASSRA010000379.1:0-6579 GCF_035702065.1 Rhizobacter sp. | reverse complement strand
AAGCGCATCTTCGTCACCTTCTCGGCCGGGGTCACGGCCTATCGCCCGGGCGAGCGCATCGAAATGGCCCTGGAACGGGCCGATGAAGCCCTGTACGAAGCCAAGCGCACCGGAAAGAACAGAACTTGTGTAGGCTGATCGGTCTCTGAGCCAAGAAGGAGATTGAGATGAGCACTTCAGCGTGCAGCCTTGCGCGATCGACTCTGTATGCCGCGTCTGCCGGCACCTTGCTGCTGGCGGGTTGTGCTTCGCCGCAGCTCGATGCGCAATGGGCCGACCCCGAGCTGTCCGCCGGCAACCCGCTGAGAGGTGCGCGGGTGCTGGTGGTCTGCGAAGCGCCTGACCTGGTCCTGCGGCGTGTCTGCCAGGATGCGCTGGTCTACCAGCTGGGGCTCGCCGGTGCCACGCCGGTTCCAGCGCCCGACGTCGCCGGCAACCCGGCGCCCGGGCAGTACATCACGGCGGCCAAGACCGCAGGCGCCAAGGCTGCGCTGGTATCGACGGTGTCGCAAAGCAGCACCGTGGTCAGCCCCGGCTTCTCGATCGGCTTCGGGATGGGCGGCTATGGAAGCAGTGGCGGGGGTGGTGTCGGCGTCTCCGCACCGGTGGGCGGTGGGGCGGTTTCCAACGGCTATGCGGCCAACGGCACCATCACCGATGCCGCGAGCGGCCGCGTGATGTGGACAGGCCGTGCCAGTGCGCCCCCTTCGAACGACGTGAACGGCCAGATGGCCGAGCTGGCCCGGATCGTCGTCACCACAGCCAAGGGCGCGGGCCTCTTCTAGCAGCGGCCGGTTACGAGCCGAAACGCCATGGCGGCGTGGCCGAAGAGCGCTGCCGGGTTCCGGCGACACAATCAGCGCTCCTCACCACAACGGCATCGCTCATGGGCCTGACACTCGCTCTCCTGGTCATCGTCGCACTCGTCGTGGCAGCGTTGTACGCGCTGAACCGCAAGATGGGCGCGACACCCAAGGAGGCGCCGAGGCGCAGGCGGCTCATGACGACCAGCGCGCAATCGATGTACACGCGGCTGCGTGAGGCCTATCCGGAGCACGTCGTGCTGGCCAGGGTGTCGTTCTCGTCCTTGCTCACTGCCACCCACCGGCGCACGCGCGACACCTTCAACCGCAAGGTGGCGGACTTCGTGCTGTGCAACAAGGCCTTCGAGGTGCTGGCCGTGATCGAGATGGACGACCCCAGCCGCAAGGACAACGGCGAGGCCGACGCGAGGGCCGAACTGCTGCTGACGGATGCGGGCTACACCGTCTTGCGCTTCAAGACCGTGCCGGACATCGCGACGCTCAAGGCCGAAGTCACTGCGCACGCGAAGTGACAGCCATAGAACTGGCGGAGGCGGTGAGATTCGAACTCACGAACGGTTGCCCGTTGCCGGTTTTCAAGACCGGTGCAATCGACCACTCTGCCACACCTCCGGAAGTGCGCGATTGTAGTCACCCAGGCCGCTGCGCCTGTTCGCACTCCACCTGAATCACCTCGCGCGCGCCATCGTCGACGCGCACGGCCGTGAGCCTGCCGCCCCACACGCAGCCGGTGTCGATGGCGAGCAGGTCGGGGCGGTTCACCAAGCCCAGCGTCGACCAGTGCCCGAACGCCATCGGCACACCCGCGGTCTGCCGGTGCGGCGCTTCGAACCACGGGTAGCGGCCGGGGGGCGCGGTGCTGGCGCTTTCCTTGGTCTTGAAGTCCAGCGTGCCGTCGGCACTGCAGAAGCGCACGCGCGTGAGCACGTTCACCGCGAAGCGCAGCCGGTCGTTGCCTTGCAGGCCGGGTTCCCAGCGCGAAGGCTCGTTGCCGTACATCACGTGCAGGAAGTCCGCCAGATCGGGTGCCCGCAGGCACTGCTCCACCTCGCCCGCCAGTTGCAGTGTGGTGGGCGCATCCCACTGCGGAGGCACGCCGGCATGCACCATCAGCCAGCCGTGGGCCTGGACGGCCATGCGCTGCTGGCGCAGCCAGTCGAGCAGGGCGGCGCGGTCGGGAGCTTGCAGCACGGCGTCGAGCGTGTCGCCGCGGCCGGGCGGGCGCACGCCATGGGCGGCGGCCAGCAGGTGCAGGTCGTGGTTGCCCAGCAGGCAGGTGGCGGCTCCGCCCAGGCCATGCAGGCGACGCAGGGTGGCCAGCGAGGCGGGGCCGCGGTTCACCAGGTCGCCCAGGAAGAAGGCATGGTCGCGCGAAGGAGAGAAGCCGATGCGTGCGAACAGCCGCTCCAGGGCGTCGCAGCAGCCTTGCAGGTCGCCGATGAGGTAGTTCATGCCGGCATTCTGAAGCCAGTCACTGCGCCGCAAGCCCACTCTGCTACGCTTGCCCGCTTCTTGGTAACGGCGTTCCGGGCGGGCCCCGGTTCATGGAAACAGCTCTTCTTGTCTTTCTGATCCTGCTCAACGGGTTGTTCGCCATGTCGGAGATGGCGCTCACCGCAAGCCGCCGGGCGCGGCTGCAGGTGATGGTGGAAGCCGGTGACTCCGGCGCGCAGGTCGCGATGGACCTGCACGAGAACCCGACCAAGTTCCTCTCCACGGTGCAGATTGGCATCACCTCGATCGGCGTGCTCAACGGCATCGTCGGCGAAGCGGCCTTCTCCGACCCGCTGGCCGAGTGGCTGAGCGGCAGTTTCGGGGTCTCGGCCAAGATGGCTGCCATTTCGGCCACGGCGCTCGTGGTGATGTGCATCACCTTCCTCACCATCATCTTCGGCGAGCTGGTGCCCAAGCGACTGGGGCAGATGTACCCCGAGACGGTGGCCCGCCTGGTGGCCTACCCGATGGAATGGCTCTCGCTGATCGCGCGGCCCTTCGTCAAGCTGCTCTCGTGGTGTACCGAGGCCACATTGCGCCTGATGGGCATCCGCGGCGGCCCGAGCCGGGCCGTGACCGAAGAAGAGATCGCCGCCAGCCTCGAAGAAGGCCTGGACGCCGGGGTGATCGAAGCGCAGGAGCACCAGATTGTGCGCAACGTGTTCCGCCTCGACGACCGCACGGTGGGCTCGATGATGATCCCGCGCACCGACATTGTCTGGCTCGACGCCGCGGCCTCGCCCGATGCCGTACTGCGCGCCATGGCGCACCAGGAGCATTCGCGCTATCCCGTGTGTCGCGGCGGTCTGAGCGATGTGCTGGGCGTGGTCACGGCGCAGACGCTGCTGCAGCAGCAGATGCAGGGCCAGCCGCTGTCGCTCACCGAGAAGCTGCAGCCGCCGGTGTTCGTGCCTGAGACGCTGTCGGGCATGGAGCTGCTGGAGCAGTTCCGTGCCTCCAGCTCGCAGCTGGTGTTCGTGGTCGACGAGTACGGCGAGGTGCAAGGCGTGATCACCGTGCGCGACGTGTTGGAGGCCATCACCGGCGAGTTCACCACGCCGGCCGCCGATGACGCCTGGGCCATTCGCCGAGAAGACGGCAGCTGGCTGTTCGACGGCCTGATCCCTGTACCCGAACTGAAGGACCGGCTGAGCCTGAAAGAGCTGCCCGAAGAAGACCGCGGCCGCTACAACACGCTGGCCGGCATGGTGATGCTGCTGCTGGGCCGCCTGCCGCAGACCACCGATTCGGTGGAGTGGGAAGGCTGGCGCTTCGAGGTGGTCGACCTCGACGGCAAGCGTGTCGACAAGGTGCTGGCCACGGCGCTGCAGAACAGCCCTCAGTCGGCCTGAGCTCGTTCCGCCGGGCGCACCACGGGCCCGTGCATTCGCACTGGCCTGCGGGTGCGGAAAAACGGCCCGAAAGCGTGAGCCCGCCGCACAATGGCCGCCAAGCACTGCCGCACGTGACATGAACAAGCCCGGCTCCACTGTCTCCAGCACCCCCGGTGTGGTCGCGCTCGCCGAGCTGTTGCACCGGGCCGAAGAGGCGGCCGCACGCGACGAGCATGCCCACGGCATCGAACTGGCCCTGCAGGCGGAAGCGCTGGCGCGCCAGTCGCAAGATGCGGACAGCCTGGCGCAGGCGCTGCGCCTGCTGGTGACACTGAACAGCCGTGAAGGCCTCGCGGAGCAGGCGGTGGCGGCCGGCCAGGCCGTGCTCCCGCGGCTGCGCGAAACGGGCGACGACGCTGCGCGTGCCGACGTGCTGTGCGACATGGCCATGGCCTTCCTCGACCTGGGTCTGAACCAGGAGGCGCTGGACCACATCAGCGAGAGCGTCGAAGCCGCCCGCGCCAGCGGCGATGCGCGCCTGCTGTGCCTGGCCTACAACCGCGTGGGGCTGACCAAGTCGCACCTCGGCCGCTACGAGGAGGGCGAGCGCTTTCTGGCCGAATCGCTCGCGATGGCGCGCGAGCTGCAGAACGAAGAAGAGATCTACCGGGCGCTGACCAACCTGGGCGTGGTGGCTTCGGATGCCTTCGATGCCCACGAATCGCGCGGCGAACGCCAGGCCTCGCGCGAGGCCATCGAGCGCGCGCGCCGCCATGGCGAAGAAGCGCTGATCGTCGCCCGCCGCTCGGGCAATGCCTACCGAGAGGCGCTGACCTTGTCCAACCTGGGCCGCTACCTCGGCGTGAGCGGCCAGGAGAAGGCTGCGTTCACGCTGATGGACCACGCCCGCGCGCTCGCCATGCAGCACGGGCACCGCTCCCTGGTGCTGGCTTGCGACGGCAACCGCGCCGAACTGCTGGTGCGACAGCAGCGCTACGACGAGGCCATCCCGATCCTCCACGGGGTGCTGGCCGGTGCGCAGGAGCTGTACGCCAACGCCATGGTGCAAGACCTGCACCTGCAGCTCTACCTCGCGCACAAGGCCCGTGGTGACCTGGCCGAGGCGCTGACGCACCACGAGGCCTACCACGCGCTCACCAAGGAGCAGCTCACACAGCGCAATGACGCACAGTCGCGTCTGATGATGAACCGGCTGGAGCTCGACCAGGCCCGCTTCGGCGCCGAGCGCTCGCGCATGGAGGCTGAGCTGCAGCGTGTGCGTGCCGAGCAGATGTCGGCCGAGGCCGAGCGCCTGCAGGCGCAGGCCCGCGAGTTGCGCCGCTACGTGCTGGCCGACCCGCTCACCGGCCTGGGCAACCGGCGCCAGGTGGAGCGCGAGTTGCCGCGCCTGATGTCGCACAGCGTGCGCAAGGGCGTGCCGCTGGCGGTGGTGGCACTCGACGTCGATTCGTTCAAGCAGGTGAACGACGGCTTCGGCCACGCGGTCGGTGACGCGGTGCTCACCGCGCTCGCCGACCTGTTCCGCGCGCGCGTGCGCGGGGGCGACCTCATCGCCCGCATGGGCGGCGAAGAGTTCCTGATCGTGTTCGACCAGGCTTCGCTCGAATGGTCCCGCGAGGCGTGTGAGCGTCTGCGCCAGGCGGTGGAAAGCCACGCCTGGGAACGGATCGCACCCGGGTTGAAGGTGACGGTCAGCCTCGGGCTGTGGGTGGGTGATGCGCGCTGCGAGATGGCCCAGCTGCTCGAGCGGGCCGACGCTGCGCTGTACCAGGCCAAGAACGAAGGCCGCAACCGGGTGGTGGTGGCGGCCTTCTAAGGGTGACTTACGAGCGAGAGACGCTCAGGCGGTTCTCGCGCTGCGGGCCACGCCGCATCAGGCCCTTGTCGGCCTGCAGCTGCTGCGGGCGCTCCAGCCCGCTGCTCGGTGCGGCCGGGCAGGTGCCGGTGGCGATGTAGTCCAGCGTGGCGGCCAGCATGCCTTCGCTGAGGTCGCCCAGCGGTTTGCTCAGGTCGTCCGCCACCGCGCAGCCAGGCACGCCGGTGGCGCCGCTGCCGCCCGGTACGAAGCCGCTGGCGTAGTCGCCGAAGCCCTTGTCGTTGACGCCCTTGAACTCGATCGGGAAGTACGAGATTCCGCAGTTGTCTTGGGCGGTGAAGCCATAGGGCTTGCCGCAGGTGGTGCTGCCGATCTGCCGCACGTCGACATCGGCGCCGCGCAGGCCGTTGATGATGGCTTCGCTCGCCGAGCAGGTGCCCGCGCGCGTGATGACGTGCACTCGGCCGAGGTCGAGCGTGGGCAGCGGCGCGACGTTCGTGCAGCGGTAGTTCGCGTCCATGATGCAGGAACTGCTGGCGAAGCCCATGCGCGAGCTCGAGCTGCTGTTCTCGGCCACCCGCTTGGCGTTGTAGACGGTGCGCTCGAACACCTTGTTGGCCGTGCGCGTGGGGCCGGCAACCATGTAGGCCAGCTCGCTGGCGATGTAGAGGTAGCCGCCACCGTTGTAGCGCAGGTCGAGCACCAGCTCGCTCACGTTGGCCGCACGCAGCCGGTTGATGGCGGCGATGAGCTGCGCCTCGGACGGCGCCACGTGGTCGTGGAAGACCAGATAACCGACCTGGGTGCCGTTGCCGGTGGTGATCACCGTGTCCAGCGGCACGGGCGTCATGGTCACACTGGCCGAGGTGAGCGGTGCCGAGATCGTGCCGGCGGTGCCTGCGCGGGTGAACACCAGCTGGTGTGATTCGCCGGTGCTCATGGGGTACATGGCGAGCTGGCGCGTGTCGTCTGCCGCGCTGCCGCTGGCGGCGTCGGCCGAGGCGCCGTCGGCGCTGACGAGCGTGTCGCCGCGCCGCAGGCCGGCCGCCGCGGCAGGCGAACCGGGCTGCACGTAGGCGATGCGGATGTT
>NZ_DASSRA010000378.1:0-8327 GCF_035702065.1 Rhizobacter sp. | reverse complement strand
CGCAGGACTACTCGCCGGCCGAGCAGGCCATCTTCATGGCCGATCACCTGGGCAACACGCGGCCGCCCTCGACGCTGCGCTACAGCTTCCGCAAGGCCGGCAGCCTGGAGACGGGTTTCGACGACAGCGTGGCGGTGATGCTGAGCAAGCAGGCCGACGGCCGCTGCTGCGCGGCCACGGCGGCCTTTTTGAGCGGCGCGCACCAGCTCTCGCTGCCCGCCATCGACAAGGCGCAGGCCAACCCGGTAATCCTGTACTTCCTGGAGCACGACATCCGCGAGATGCACCGGCTCACCAAGGGCCCGGAGAACTACTTCCGCAAGCGCATCCGCATGGCGGTGTACCAGGGCGCGACCGTCGCGCCGGCCTCGTTCCGCTACCAGGGCCGCACCGTCGCCGGACAGGAGATCGTGTTCCGGCCCTACCTCGACGACCCCAACCGCTACCGCTACGAGGCGCTGGCCGGCAAGGAGTACCGCTTCTGGCTGTCGAACGCGGTGCCCGGCGGGGTGCTCGGCATCCGCACACGCGTGGCGGCGACCAAGACCGACGCGCCGCCGGTGCTGACCGAAGAGATGCTGATCGAAGGCGCCGATGCGGTCGCCACACGCCCCTGATCACACGGCCTCGAACCCACGGACACACGCCATGAACCCCCTGCACCGACTGCTCTGCCTGCTCGCACTGCCGCTCGTGGGCTGCGCGACCGCCCCCGCCACCGCGACCGCCACGCAGGCGGCCAACGACTTCCCCACCCAGGAGCGCGTGATCTACGTGCAGGAGTGCATGCGCACCCACCCCGGCCCGCACTTCGAGATGATCAACAAGTGCTCGTGCGCCATCGACGCGATGGCCAGCGCCGTGCCCTACGACGACTACGTGGGCATGACCACCGTGGTCAACGCGATGTCGATCGGCGGTGAGCGCGGCGGCGCGCTGCGCGACAACGAGAGCGTCAAGCCGCAGATCAAGCGCTACCGCGAACTGCAGGCCCAGGTGCACAAGGCGTGCTTCATCAACGACACCAAGTAGCCGCGGCGGCGCTGCTGCTGCCGGCCTTCGCGCTGGCCGCGCCGTTTGCCTACATCACCAACCAGGGCAGCCACGACGTGTCGGTGATCGACCTCGCCACCCAGCAAGTGGTGAGCACGGTCGGCGTGGGCCGCGCACCGGCGGGCGTGGTGGCCAGCTCGCGCGCGGGCAAGGTGTTCGTCTCCAACCCCGACAGCCGCAGCATCTCGGTGATCGACATGCGCGAGCAGCGCGTGGTGGGCACGCTGGCCGCGGGCGAGGGGCCAGTGGGCATCGACGCGTCGCCCGATGGCCGCCTGCTCTTTGCCGCCGACTGGTACGCCAACCGGCTGATGGTGTTCGACACCCGCGGCCCAGGCGCCGAGCTGGCCCGCATCACGGTGGGCCGCGCGCCGGCTGGCGTGGCCGCACACACCGACAACGACACCGTGTTCGTGGCCGAGCGCGACGACGACAGCGTGGCGGTGGTGAGCGTGCGCGAGCCCCGCGTGCTGTCGCGTGTGGGTGTCGGCAGCCACCCGTTCGCGCTGCTGTTCGACGCAGCGCGCCAGCGGCTCTATGCACTCAACGTGCAGAGCGACGACGTCTCGGTGATCGACGCACGCGACACCCGCGCCTTGCGTGTCATCGCCACGGTGAAGGTCGGCAAGGCGCCCTACGGTGCAGCGCTGGCGCAAGGCGGCGCGCTGCTCTACGTGACCAACCAGCACGACGACAGCGTGAGCGTGGTCGACACCGAGTCGCTCACGGTGCTGCGCACGCTGGGCGGCTTCGGCTACCCCGAGGGCGTGGCCGCGCACGGCGACAAGGTCTATGTCGTGAACTGGATGGACGACCAGGTCAGCGTGCTCGACGCCGCCAGCGGGCGGGCTCTGCACCACATCGCCACCGGCAAGAACAGCCGCGGCTTCGGCGCCTTCATCGGCGCACCTTCTTCCCCATGAAGCAAAGGAACCCCTCATGCCCATGAAACTGCCCGGCGGCTGGCTCACAGCCATGACCGCGTTCACGATGCTCGGCGCCGCGCCGATGACCGGCGGCGCCCACGGCCCGACGCGGCAGAAGGTGGTCGAGAAGATCACCATCAACGCACCAGCCGCCGCGGTGTGGGCACGCATCAGGAACTTCGACGCGCTGAAGGACTGGCACCCGGCCGTCGCCGAAAGCCCCGCCTCGCAAGGCAACACCGTGGGCTCGGTGCGCGCGCTCAAGCTCAAGGGCGGCGGCGAGTTGACCGAGACGCTGGAGGGCTACGACGACGCAGCCATGAAGTACAGCTACCGCGCGAAAGACGGTGGCGCACTGCCAGTGACCAACTACACCTCGACGATCCTCGTCACGGCCAGCGGCAGCAACCAGGCAACCGTCGAATGGCGTGGCGCCTTCTACCGCGGCTACCCGCAGAACGACCCACCGCCCGATCGCAACGACGACGCCGCGGTCAAGGCCGTCACTGGCGTCTACCAGGGCGGTCTGGCGAACCTGAAGAAGCTGGCCGAAGGCGGATGAGATGAGGTGGGTGGGTGCAGTGGTTCTGGCCCTGGGGGCGCTGACCGCACTCAGCGCCCACGCGGCCGAGCCTGCGCCGGTCGAGCTGGCGGCGGGCGTCTACCTGGTGCCGGGCACCGGCGGCGAGCCCGACGCGAGCAACCTCGGCCGCGTGGGCAACGCCGGCTTCATCGTCGGACGCACCGGCGTGCTCGCCATCGACACCGGCACCTCCTACCTGCATGGCCGTGCGCTGCTGGCGGCCATCCGCAGCGTGACCGACCGGCCGGTGAAGCTGGCTCTCATCACCCACACCAAGCAGGAGTTCCTGTTCGGCGCCCTCGCCTTCCGCGAGCAGGGCATTCCGATCGCGATGCACCAGGCGGCCGCCGAGCTGATGGCCTCGCGCTGCGAGACCTGCCTGAAGACGCTGCGCAGCACGCTGGGTGAAGACGCGATGCGTGGCACCGCGATGTTCAAGCCTGACCTCACCTTCACCGACCCGCAGGGCTTCGACGCCGCCACGCCGATCGGGCGGCCGATCCAGGTGCTGTACTTCGGCCATTCCAGCGGCCCGGGTGACATCGCGGTGTACGACCCGCGCAGCCGCACGCTGTTCGCCGGCGGCCTGCTCGATTCGAAGCGCATCCCCGACGTGATCGACAGCGACCTGCCCCGCTGGCGCGAGGCGCTGCGCACGCTGCGCGCCCTGCCCGCCGAGGTGTTCGTGCCCGGCCACGGGCCGGACGGCGACCGGCGCATGGTGGATCAGGTGGACCGCTACCTTGACCAGTTGTCCGCGCGGGCGCACGCTCTGCAAAGCGGCGGAGCCCCGCTGAGCGACGTGCCCGACGCGACCTCGCTGCCCGAGTTCGCGGGCTGGGACCAGTACGACACGGTGCACCGGCGCAACGCGGCCCTTGTCTACCTGCGCTACGAACGCGAGCAGCTCTACAAGTCACCCCGAGGAGCATCGGCACCATGAAGCTCACATCACCTTTGCGCCGCCATCTCCTGCTCGGCCTCGGCGCCCTGCCCCTGGCACCCGCCGCACGTGCCGCCGTCGGCGGCCTGCCCAGCAACACCGGCCACAACGACCTCTCGCCCCAATGGGAAGAGCTGCGCGGCAAGCTCTTCGGCACGCGGCCCATCGACAGCAGCTCGGGCCGCGTTCAACTCAGTGCGCCATTGCGTGCCGCCTACGGCGCCTCGGTGCCGGTGAAGATCGTCTCCAACCTCGCGCAGACGCCCGGTCTCTACGTGAAGCGCATGCACCTGCTGGTCGACAAGAACCCCTCGCCGCTGGCCGCCACGCTGGAGCTCACGCGCGAGGTGGGCCAGGCCGACTTCGAGACGCGGTTGCGCGTGGACGAATACAGCCACGTGCGCGTGGTGAGCGAGTTGTCGAACGGCGAGCTGCACATGAGCTCGCGCTACGTGAAGACCTCCGGCGGCTGCTCGGCACCGCCCAACCGCGACTCGCCGGAGCTGATCGGCAAGACCCTCTTCAAGCTGCCCGCACCGCCGAAGATCGGCCAGCCCACCACCGCCGACGTGACCGTGATCCACCCCAACGACACCGGCTTCGAGCTGAACAACGTGACGGTGATGTACATCCCCTCGTACTTCGTGCGCACGATCGAGGTGAGCTTCGCGGGCCGCAAGATCTTCGACGCCGACCTCGACTTCTCGATCAGCGAGAACCCGACCTGGCGCTTCAACTTCGTGCCGCACGCGCCCGGCGAGTTGCGCGCCGAGGTGGTGGACTCGAAAGAGCGGCACTACACCGGCACGCTGCAGGTCGGGTGATGTTGAACCGGCGGCACCTGGGCCTCATCGCGTTCGCCTTCGCGGCGAGCGCGCCCGCCTGGGCCCACACGGCCGGCATCCCGCCGGCCTACAAGCCGCTGGTGGTCGAGCCCAGGCTCAGTGCGGGGCGCAGCGAGTTCGACCTCGGTCCCGCGCTCGCCCGCGCCCAGCGCGAGAAGAAGCGGCTGTACGTCTACCTCGGCGCCGACGACTGCCCCTACTGCCGGCGCTACGAGACCTTCCTCGCGCAGAACGCCCGCGAGCTGGTGCCACACTTCAAGCCCTGGCTCGTGGTCGACCTGCGCAGCTCGCTGTCGACGACGCAGGGCCAGCTCTATTTCAAGGTGGGCGGCAACTCGCTGGTCTACGCCGACTTCCAGCGTTCGATCAACGACGAGCGTGCCCGCATGCTGGTCTACCCCAGCGTGTGGTTGTTCGATGCGCAGCTGAAGCCGCTGATGCCCATGCCCGCCGGCACCGGCACCTTCGAGACGGTGGACGAGCAGCTCGAGATCCTGAATCTCGTTCAATAGGCCACGCGCGCCGTGCCCGGAGCAAGGGAGTCCGTGGGAGTGGCGAACCCTCGAGTGGCGCCGGACCCCTGAAGAATGTGGCGCAGCATCTCAAGCGTGTACAAGGCTCGACAGTTGCCTGAGTCCGGTTGGAGGCACCGGCAGCCACGGCAGGGCGAATAGCCGCTCGGCCATTCCTGCGGAGATCCGATCTATTTGCTGTCGCTCCTGGCTCAGCCTCGCCCTGAGCAGAGGGTCGTGCGTCCCCGATCCCAGCAGGCTCTTGTTCAGCAGCCACGCATAGGGCTCGATGCGGGCTCGCCGCAGGTCTTCTTGCAGCGCCGCCGCTTGCGACACCGGTGTCACCTCGGGCAAGGTCACCAGGATGATCTTGGTGTAGGCCGGGTCTTGCAGGCGCATCAGTGGCGTCACAACGCGTGTGGCGCCGTGGCCATCAAACTCCCGGGTCATTTGGCGGTGGTAGGCGCCTGTTGCATCCATCAGCAGCATCGAATGCCCGGTTGGCGCGGTGTCGAGCACCACGAACGCGCTGCGCCCTTCGGCGACGAGGCGCGAGAACGCATGGAAGACGGCCACCTCTTCCGTGCAGGGCGACTGGAGGTCTTCCAGCAGCAAGGCCTGCTCCTGTGGGTCGAGCTGGGGCGACTTGGCCGCCATGATCTTGTCGATGTAGCGCTGCGTCTCGGCCTTCGGATCGATGCGGCTGACCACCAGGCCCGGCAGCTCGCCTTCGAGCGTGCCAGCCAGATGCGCCGCCGGATCGGTGGTGCTGAGGTGCACCGTCTTGCCCCGCTGCACCAGGCCGACCGCCAAGGCCGCAGCGATCGTCGTCTTTCCGACACCGCCTTTGCCCATCACCATGATCACGCCGCGCTCCGAGGCTGCCAGTTCGTCGACGAGTGCGGCCAGACCGGGAAGTGGCAGCGGGTGATCCTCGTCGCTTGTCGACTCGGCAACCTTCGCGGCGGCGGGCATCAGCAGGGCCCGCAGGGCCGGCAGACCGACCGTGTCGAATGCTCGCAGTGGCACCTCATCGTGCGGCAGTTCGAGCAGCGCGTGCGGCATGGCGTCGAGAGCTTGTCGGCCGAGATCTTCGATGGCACAAGCCACGGCGTCGCGCCGGTCATTCGCGTGGAACACGCCATTGACCACCAGCCGCTGGTTGTCGAGGCCGAGAGTGCGCAACTCCAGCGAGGTGCGCGCCGCCTCGGTGATCGCGCCTCGATCGGGCCGTGTCACCAGAATCACGGTGGTCAACGCTGGATCGCTGAGCGCCGCGAGGGCGGCATTGAACCGGGCCTCTTGCATCTTCAGGCCCGAGTGCGGGCCGAGGCACGATGCGCCACGGTCATTGCCCGCCAGGAAACCGGTCCAGGCCTTGGGCAGGCTCAGCAGCCGCAGGGTGTGGCCGGTCGGCGCGGTGTCGAAGATGACGTGATCCCAAGGGCCGGCCCCCTCGGCCAGCAAAGAGGAGAACTCGTCGAAGGATGCGATCTCCGTCGTGCAGGCGCCAGACAGCTGCTCGCGCACCTTCGAGAGTTCTTCGTCCGGTGTGCCGCTCTCCATCTGGGACAGCACCCGCTGGCGGTACGACTCGGCCGCCGCGTCGGGGTCGATGTTGAGCACCGACAGGCCCGGTGCACCCGGCACCGGAACCGGCGTGTTGCGCAAGTCGATGCCCAGCATCTCGTCGAGGTTCGACGCGGCATCGGTGCTCACGAGCAGCACCTTCTTGCCGGCGTCGGCCAGGGTGAGTGCGGCGGCACTCGACAGTGAGGTCTTGCCCACGCCGCCCTTGCCGGTGAAGAAGAGATGCCGGGTCGGTCGTTCCAGGAATCCGATGGCTGTTCGCCTGAACCAGGCCTGCACCGCTTCGTGTGACGGAATGCCACCGCTGTGCACCACCTGGCCCGCGATCACGACGGCCGGCGTGGCATGCACACCGTAGCCACGGATGTCGTCCGGGTTCTCGACCTTGGCGAGCTTGATCTCGATGCCGGCGTCTGCAGCGGTGCGTTCGATGAGGCCGACCGTGCTGCGGCACTTGCTGCAGCCCGACCCCAGGACGTCGATCTTGAGGGGGATGTTCATCTCGTCGACTGTGCACTGACGGCCGGGCGCGACGTTGACGCAGATCACACCGCGCCGTCGCTGAGGAAGCTCATGCCTTGGCCCCCGCTTCGTACCATCCTTTGCTCTGATTGACGAGACGCACCACCAGCAGCATCACCGGCACCTCGATCAGCACGCCCACCACCGTGGCAAGTGCCGCGCCCGACTCGAAGCCAAAGAGGCTGATCGCAGCGGCCACCGCCAACTCGAAGAAGTTGCTCGCGCCGATCAGCGCCGACGGACAGGCCACGCTGTGCGACTCGCCGAGGCGGCGGTTGAGCCAGTAGGCGAGCGCCGAATTGAAGAACACCTGGATGAGGATGGGCACTGCAAGCATGGCGATCACCAGCGGCTGCTTCAGGATGGCCTCGCCTTGGAAGGCGAACAGCAGCACCAGCGTGGCGAGCAGTGCGGCGATCGACCACGGGCCGACCCTGGCCAGCGCCGCATCGAAGCTCGCCTGGCCTCTGGCCAGCAGCGCCTTGCGGCTTGCCTGGGCGATCAGTACCGGGATGACGATGTAGAGCACCACCGAGGTCAGCAGCGTGTCCCAGGGCACGGTGATCGACGACAGGCCGAGCAGCAGCGCGACGATGGGCGCGAAGGCGAACACCATGATGGTGTCGTTCAGTGCCACCTGGCTCAGCGTGAAGAGCGGATGCCCGTTGGTCAACCGGCTCCAGACGAAGACCATCGCCGTGCAGGGCGCCGCAGCCAGGAGGATCAGGCCGGCGATGTAGCTGTCGAGTTGCCCAGCCGGCAGATGCGGCGCGAAGACATGGCGGACAAAGAGCCAGCCCAGCAACGCCATCGAGAATGGCTTGACCGCCCAGTTGACGAAGAGCGTGACGCCGATGCCACGCCAATGCTGCTTCACCTGGTGCAGCGCGCCGAAGTCCACCTTCAGCAGCATCGGGATGATCATCACCCAGATCAAGAGGCCGACGGGCAGATTGACCTGGGCGACCTCCATGCGGCCGATGGCCTGGAACGGGCCGGGCAGCATCTGGCCCAACGCGATGCCGACGACGATGCACAGGAACACCCAAACGGTGAGGTAGCGCTCGAAGACGCTCATCGGCACCGGCGCTTCGGCGCGGGCTGGCAAGGTGCTGGTGCTCATCTCAACTTCTCCCAATCTCCGCGAGCGCGTTCTGCATCGCAGCTTGATCCATCGTCTCCAGCGGCAACGCGAGCAACTGCAGCATGCGGTAGCCGATGGCCTGCCGTGTGAGTTCGAACGCGCGGCGCTTGCCCTCGTCACCGCCCTCGGCATTCGACGGATCTGGATAGCCCCAGTGCACCTTGACCGGGTGGCCGCCCTTGCCGCCGAAGAAGACCGGGCACGGCTCT